>JAIYAL010000064.1 GCA_027489095.1 Erythrobacteraceae bacterium | reverse complement strand
CTTCTCCTGCCGGACACCGGGGCGCCCGGAAAATGCGAAAAACGCCGGCGGACGAAACCTCGTCGGCCAGCGTTGCGAAGGGGGCCCCCTCAGGGAGCGATCTCTTCGACTTTGATCAGTGGTGACTGGTGGAGCCTAGCGGGATCGAACCGCTGACCTCAACACTGCCAGTGTTGCGCTCTCCCAGCTGAGCTAAGGCCCCGAGCCAGTCATCATGCGAGCAAGGCGATGTGCCCTGCTTGCGGGAGGCGGCCATTAGTGGGGCCACCTCCCCCTTGCAAGCGAAAAATCAGTTCTCGTCGCCGTCGTCTTCGCCGGTGCCGGTTGCGACGCCAAGATCGTCGTCGCCGCCGAGGTCGACGTCATTGTCCGGCGAATCGCCGTCCTCGTCGATGTCCTCGATGTCTTCCAGATCATCGATATCGTCATCGCCGCCAAGATCGGCATCAGCGTCGACATCAACCTTCTTCTGCACTTCCTCGAAGGGAATCGGCTGCTTGGACTTGAGAACCGGCTCGGGGCTCCAGGTCTCGCCGCATTCGATGCAGGTCACCGGATCATCCTTGCCGAGATCGTAGAAACGCTCTGCGCACTTGGGGCAGGTGCGCTTGGTACCCCATTCGGGCTTGGCCATGTATATTCCTCAAACTGGCCGCCCTGTGGGAGGGCGGGCGAAGCGCGGTGTGCGAATTCGCGGGTGTTAACGAGAATTGTGGGATGCGGCACGCGGCGATTCAAGAGCAATGAATCAACGGGTCCGGCCCGATTTGCGGCGCGCCTTGCCAGAAGCGCGGGGCGCTGTCAAAGACCGCCGCCTTATGACCAGCCACCGCTTCTCAGCCCTTGGCCCCTTGAAGGGTGCGATCCGTGTTCCGGGCGACAAGTCGATCAGCCACCGCTCGCTGATGTTTGCAGGCCTTGCGGTGGGCCGCAGCCGGATCACCGGGCTGCTGGAAGGCGAGGACGTGCTGGCTACGGCCGCCGCGATGCGCGCTTTCGGGGCCCAGATCGCGCGCGAGGATGACGGCGCATGGGTGGTCGACGGCGTGGGCGTGGGCAGCCTGCTCCAGCCCAAGCAGGCGCTCGACATGGGCAATTCGGGGACCTCGACGCGGCTGTTGATGGGCCTCGTCGCGGCCCACGCGATCACCGCGACCTTCGTGGGCGACGCGAGCCTTTCGGGCCGCCCGATGAAGCGCGTGATCGATCCGCTTTCGCTGATGGGCGCAAGCTTTGAAGCCAGCAGCGGCGGCACCCTCCCCCTGATGCTGCGCGGCGCCAACCCGTCCGTGCCGATCACATACCGGCTCCCGGTCGCCAGTGCGCAGGTGAAAAGCGCCGTGCTGCTGGCGGGCCTCAACACCCCCGGCATCACCCGAGTGATCGAACCCGTCCCGACCCGCGACCATACCGAGCGGATGCTGACCGGCTTCGGCGCAAAGCTCGAAGTCGGGCATGAGAACGGCGAGACGGTGATCGCCATCCACGGCGAGGCGGACTTGAAGCCGATGGATGTGGTGGTCCCGGGCGATCCCTCGTCAGCCGCCTTCTTCATGGTCGCCGCCACGCTGGTGCCGGGCAGTGACCTCACGATCATGAATGTCGGCCTCAACCCGACCCGCGCCGGGCTGCTTGACGTGCTGCGACAGATGGGCGCGGACATTACCGAGGTTTCCCCGCGCGAAGTCGGCGGCGAGCCGGTCGCGGACCTGCGCGTGCGCCATGCGCAGCTTTCCGGCGTCGATGTCGACCCCGCCATCGCGCCCGCCATGATCGACGAATTTCCCGTGCTGTTCGTAGCCGCCGCGCTTGCGCAGGGCACCACCCGCACCACCGGCCTCGAGGAACTGCGCGTCAAGGAAAGCGACCGCCTCGCCGCCATGGCCGCCGCACTGACTGCCGCGGGCGCACGCGTCGAGGAACACGAAGACGGCCTCACCATCCACGGCACCGGCGGCGAAGCTCTTCGCGGCACAGGCAACGCCCGCGTCAAATCGCTGCTCGATCATCGCATCTGCATGAGCATGGCCGTGGCGGGCCTTGTCAGCGAGGGCGGGGTCGAGGTCGACGACATCTCGCCGATCAACACCAGCTTCCCGACCTTCATGGGCCTGCTGGACGAGGCAACGCGGTGAACACCCCGCTCGACTGGCCGAGCCTCGTCGGCCTTGCCGGGACCGCCTGCATTATCGGGGCCTATGCCTATCTGACGCTGGCCCGCGCGACCAACCCGTTCCTCCTTCACGGCACGAACCTGCTGGGCGCGGCGCTACTGACGGTCTCGCTGATCTATCACACCAACTGGGCGAGCCTGGTGCTGGAATTCTTCTGGGCCTCGATCGCTATCCTCGGGCTCGTTCGGGCGTGGCTGGCGCGCGGCGAGGTGGCCGAATGATCATCGCAGTCGACGGCCCCACTGCGTCCGGCAAGGGCACCATCGCCAAGGCGCTCGCCGCACATTTCGGCCTGCCGCATCTCGACACGGGGTTGCTTTACCGCGCGGTCGGGCGGCAGGTGCAGCTGGCTGGCGGCGATCCTGACAATGCGCAGGATGGGCTCGCGGCCTGCACCTTCTCTGATGCCTTGCTCGATGACGAGATCCTGCGTTCCGAGGAGGTCGGCGGCTTTGCGAGCCGCGTGTCCGTCCACCCGGCGGTGCGCCAAGCGCTCTATGATCGCCAGCGCGCCTTCGCCTTGCAAGCGGGCGGCGCGGTGCTTGACGGGCGCGATATCGGCACGGTGATCGCGCCTGAGGCCGAGGTGAAGCTGTTCGTCACCGCCAGCGTGGCCGAGCGCGCGCGGCGGCGCTGGCTGGAGATGAAGGGCCGCGGGATCGCCGTCGCCCTCGCCGATATCGAACGCGACATCGCCGCGCGGGACGAACGCGACACGGGCCGCAAAGACGCTCCGCTGATGGCCGCACCGGGCGCGCTGGTGATCGACACCACCTTTCTCGGCCGCGAACAGGCGATTGAAGTTGCGATTGAAGCCGTGCTCACCGTGCAAAACGGGTTTCCCGGGCTGCGCATCAGGCCATTCGAGGATAGCCTCGCGGGCGATTTCCACGACATCAACGCCGAGTGGATCGAAGCGATGTTCCGGCTCGAGCCTACCGACCGCGAGGTGCTGGAACATCCGCATGAGAAGATCATCGCGCCGGGCGGCGAAATTCTCTTCGTCGAGGCGGAGGGTCTTGGCATCGTGGGCACCTGCGCCTTGCAGAAGACAGGACCAGGTGCCTTTGAGCTGACCAAGATGGGCGTGCGCGAAACCGCGCGTGGGATGAAGGCTGGCGAGTTCCTGCTCGAAGCGATCATCGCCCGCGCAAAGGCCATGGGCGCGACCAAACTATACCTTCTCACCAACCATATCTGCGCAGCGGCGATCCACCTCTACGAGAAGCTGGGCTTCGCTCACGACGCCGGGATCATGGCCGAATACGGCGCGCGCTACGAGCGCTGCGACGTGGCGATGCTGTACGTGGGCCGATAGGGCCGCTGTCCCACCCCCATTTTCCTTGCCTTTCGCAGGCGCCTCGCCTAGGCGCCCGGCCGTTCTCGCAATCTTTATCGGTTGAAAGAACCTTCGCGTTCGGCATGGGGCCGCGCGGAGAACTCGGCCTCTTGCCCCGCCAGCCCGCGCAATGGTGCACGGGAAGCGGCAAAAGACCCCGGAAAAACCGGTGGCCGGTAGCACAACGAACGGGACTACCTGACTTATGGCAACCCAAATGCCCACCCGCGCTGATTTTGAAGCGCTCCTCAACGAACAGCTCGGCGGAGCCGGCGAAGACGGCTTTGAAGGCCGCGTCGTCAAGGGCACCGTCACAGCGATCGAGAACGGCTTTGCCGTGATCGACGTCGGCCTCAAGAGCGAAGGCCGCATCTCCCTCAAGGAATTTTCCCGCGGCGAAGACGACCATGGCCTGACCGTCGGCGGCGAAGTAGAAGTCTT
>JAIYAL010000187.1 GCA_027489095.1 Erythrobacteraceae bacterium | reverse complement strand
TGGCGCGCCGAGTTCAACGCAGACCGCAACCGGCAAGGTCGCTTTTGCCACCGTCGAACATGGCATGTCTGGCGGCGTCTCGATGCGCGTCGACGTACGGGCGCCGCTCGATGGCGGCAAACCGGCGGTGGCAGCGGGGGTCCATGCCGCGCTGCTGGGGGGCTTTGGCAGCCTGCTCCTCGCTGGCGACGGCACAGGCCGCCCGGCGCTTGCCATGCGCGGCGTGCGGCAATGGGGGCGGACCAACATCAAGTTCGATGCCGCCGACTATGGCAGCCTCAGCGGACCGTCGCTGCCCACCGCGGTCAGCGATCTGGCACGCGAATTCGGCATCTCGGCGGAAACCCGCATCGCCGCAGGCCGCCGCAGCCTGCCGCTCCTCGCCAGCTGGCGACATTCGGTCAGCCGCGCTGGCATGACGCGGGACCGGGTCGATACCACCCTCGCGCTGGCGCTGGGCGAATGGCGCTTCAATCAGGGTTTCAGCCTCGAAAAGCGCAGTGGCGATGCGCCGACCCTGCTTGGCAATTTTAGCGTGGCGCGCGGCGTCGGCAACTGGCGCCTGCGCGCCGGCGCCGATATCAGCGCCAACCGGGGGCTCCGCCTGCGCCAGCTCGGTCTTTCCGCGGCCCGTGCCACGCAGCGCGGCAGTCTCGGGCTCGATCTGGGCTGGGATGCCGAGCGCCGCAGCGCCAGCATCGCAGCAACAGCGCAGCGCCACTTCGGTGCCTATTCGGTCGGTGTCAGCGCCGGCATGGGCGCCGGTGCCTGGCGGGTAGGCTTGTCGCTCTCGGCAGCGCTGTTCCCCGACCATCGCGGCTATCACCTCACAAGGGGCGGCATCAGCCGCAGCGGCACCTTGCAGCCGCACGTCTTTGAAGATGTCGATGGCGACGGCGCGCAAGGGGCGGGCGAGCCCGACATCGCCGGCGCCAGTTTCATCGTCGACAGCAGCGTCCGCCCCGAAGCGACGGCAAGCGACGGCCGGGTGCGGATCGGCGGGCTGATGCCGAACACTGCTGTCGATGTGGAGGTGCAGCTGGCCTCGCTCCCCGATCTCCGGCTGCGCCCCACGCAGGGCGGGGTGAACGCCGTGCTGCGCCCCGGCCAGGTGCTCGATGTCCCGGTGCCGCTGCGCCAGACGGGCGAGATCGAAGCCCAGGTCGAAGCCGTCAACGGCGATGTGCGCCGGCCGCTGCCGGGCGTCGAAGTCGCGCTGGTCGACGCCACCGGCAAACGCTTTGCGGTAACGCGCAGCGATTTCGAAGGTCTGGCCTATTTCGACGGCGTGCCGATGGGTCAGTGGCGGCTGGAGGCGGAGCATGCGGCGGCGGTGCCGGTCACCCTCAACCGCGAGACGCTGCTGGTCAGCGATGCGCATCTCATCGTCGGGCACTGACCGGTATTGCCGCCTCCGGAGCGAGGGGTAGTCATTCGCAGATCACCGGATCTGTGCCAGGACACCGTTCGCGTAAAGGAAGTCAGTTCAACCGGAATGGGCTATCCGGGCTTCAATCGTTGGCAGACATTCTTGGATACCTGCAAACGTGCCGGTGGCGGAGACGGAGGGCGGCTAGAAAATGGCTTAAACAAATGTAAAAAAATGGGAATTCTCATTCAATTGTTCTGAATGCCCCCAGGTGTGCCCCCGCCTGCTGAGGCTTTGCCTGGTATCCCGAAATCGGCGTAGCCGTTCGCGGCCACGCGCTCCAACTCGCGCCGGTAACCGCGCACGCCGCCCGAATAGGGCATGAAGACGCGCGGCTTGCCCTCAATCTCGGCACCGACATAATATGACGCCGCCCTCGGGTAGAGGGTTTCCTGCGCGCGTTCGTTGACATGATCGACCCAGCGCGCTTCGGCATCTGGGCTGGCTTCGATCCGTGCTGCGCCCAGTGTCTTTGCATGGACCAGCATCTCGGTCAGCCAATCGACCTGCTGCTCGATCGAGAGGATTACGTTGCTGAGAAGCGATGGGCTGCCGGGACCGACCAGAATGAACATGTTGGGAAACCCAGAGACTCCAAGCCCGAGGTAGGTCGCCGGGCCGGCTGACCATTTGTCCCGCAGGCTGAGCCCGTCCCGGCCGATGATATCGGGCCGCAGCAGCGAGCCGGTGAACGCATCAAATCCGGTCGCGTAGATCAGGACATCGAGCGGGTAGTGTGCATTTCCGGTGCTGAGGCCGGTCGGGGTCAGGGCCTTGATCGGATCGGCTTTGATATCGACCAGCGCCACATTGTTGCGGTTGAAAGTGGTGAAGTAGTTGCTGTCGACCGAGGGCCGCTTTGCACCGAAGGGGAAGCCTCGCGGGGTCAGCAGCTCGCGGGTCGACGGATCCTTGACCTGTGCGGCGATCTTGTCGCGGATGAACGTTGCAGCCGTCTCGTTCGAGGCCTCGTTGAGCAGGATATCCTTGTAGGCAAGGGCGAAGCCGAAGCCGAGCCGGACCCACGCCGCTTCATAAACCGCCTGGCGCTCTTCTGCCGAGGCTTCGAGGGCCGATGCGCCATTAGGCACGAAGCCCAGGCCGCTGGGAGAATTGAGCGCGCGGGTGCGGCGGGCCCGATAGTCCGCCTTTATCGCGGCGTCCTCTTCAGCCGAGATCGGTGCATTGGCGGCCGGAATGCTGAAGTTTGCAGAGCGCTGGAACACGGTGAGATGCGCTGCCTCGGCGGCTATCAGCGGCGTCATCTGTACGCCGGAGGAGCCTGTGCCGATGATCCCGACCCGCTTGCCCGCCAAATCGACGCCTTCGCGCGGCCAGGCGGCGCTGTGATAGATCGCGCCGGTGAAGCTTTCCTGCCCTGGCAGAGTGGGCTGCTTGGTCGTTGAAAGCTGGCCAACCGCCATGATCAGAGTGCCCGCATCCCAGGTGCGGCCATCCTCTGTAGTCACGGACCAGCGATTGCTGGCCTCATTGAACTCGGCGCGCGCCATGCGCGTGTTGAACTGGATGGTAGGGCGCAAGTGGAAGCGCTCCGCCACATGGCGGATGTACGAAAGCACTTCAGGTTGAGTCGCGTAGCGCTCGCTCCAGCGCCATTCCTGCTCAAGCTCGGGCGAGAACAAGTATGAATAGTCGTAGCTCTCGACATCGCAGCGTGCGCCGGGATAGCGATTGTAGTGCCAGACCCCGCCCAGATCGTCGCTCGCCTCCAGCACGGCGACCGAGAATCCGGCCTCGCGCATGGAATAAAGCGCGCGGAGTCCGGCGAGGCCGGCGCCTACGACAAGAACGTCAACAGTGATGTGGGATTGATCATTCGTCATGGCGATCCGGATATCTCTTCTGTGATCGTGAATCAACACTTATGTTGATTAAGCTGCTTCCGGTGCATTCAAGACCCCCGGTTTCTGGGCTCGCACGGATAAAATCAACGTATCTGTTGACTAGGGCGTTCCTTGGCGATAGCCACCATGACCAGAGAATGCGACAACCAAGGATGCTGGCAATGCAGTTTGAGACCCTGATTTACGAAAAGGCTGACCGCATTGCGACAGTCACCCTCAACCGGCCGCACACCGGCAACGCGATTTCGGTGCAGCTGCGCGATGAGCTTGACCGGGTGATGGACGATCTTGATCATGACGACGAGACGCGTGTGCTCGTGATCAAGGCCAACGGCGCCCATTTCGGCACGGGGTACGATCTCAAGGAGTTCTCCTACCTCTGGGACGCCGACAGCGCGATCAACGAAGTGCAGCGCCGCCCGCATCGCCGCAATCCGGTCTGGTCGCGGCGCGAGTTCCACCTCTCGCGCGAGCGTTGGATGCGCCTGTTCCGCCTGCGCCAGTGCACGATCGCGGTGGTCCACGGACACTGCGTTGCCGGATCGCTCGATCTGATCGGCGTGTGCGACATTGCCTTTGCCGCCGAAGATGCCCTGCTCGGCCAGCCCGAGGCACGCGCCATGGGTGAGCTTCATGTCTTCGCAATGTGGCCGATCCATCTCGGCATGCGCAAGACCAAGGAGTGGCTGTTCACCGGTGATAACATGACCGGCGTGGAAGCCGCTGAAATGGGCCTCGTGAACCGGGCGGTGCCGCGCGAGGAACTGGAAGCCGTGGCGATGGCCTATGCCAAGCGCGTATCCAATGTGCCGCTCGATGCGATCT
The DNA here is from genome assembly GCA_027489095.1 of Erythrobacteraceae bacterium. GTDB lineage: Bacteria > Pseudomonadota > Alphaproteobacteria > Sphingomonadales > Sphingomonadaceae > Erythrobacter. The sequence continues at coordinate 35,249 of JAIYAL010000187.1, read as the reverse complement.
ACAGCCACAAGGAAGTGACCAACCGCTGGTTCGAGGCGGCCGGCATGCAGGCCGGCATGGCTGCGGCCAACGATCTCGATGCGCTCGGCATTGCCGGGCCGGGGATGGAAGAGTTTACCAAGGTGTGGCGCGAGGGTGGGGTCCGCCCGGCCGTGCGTATGCGCGACGCGCCTTTCGCGCCCTATCGAACGTACCTTGAGGCCTATGAGGCCGAACGAGATCGCGGCCCTGCGGACGCGTGACGGAAGAGGCTGCCCTGCGGTCGTCCGCTTTGGACCGACAAGGCGCGCTGGCGACGCGCTTTCCGAAATGGATTGCGCGCTCGCTGGACGGCATGCTGGATTCGGCAGCAGGGGAGTTTCCTGACCGGCCGTATGTCATCACGGACGAACGGTCCTGGAGCTATCGTGAACTGGCGGACTGGTCACTGCGGCTGGCTACCGGTCTGATTTCGGCGGGGGTACGGCCAGGTGACCATGTGGCGCTGCTCATGGCCAACTACCCTGAGTTCGTTGCGCTCAAGTACGCCATTTCGCGGGTCGGGGCAGTGGCCGTGCCCCTCAATATCCTGAACCGGCAGGCGGAGTTGGGCTATGTTCTGGCCCAATCCGATGCGGTCATGCTCGTGACCATGGACTGCTTTCGGGGCCTCGATACCTTGGCAATGCTCGATCAGCTCATGCCTGGCTGGGAGCAGCACGGTGGCGGGCAGGCCTTTCCGAAGTTGCGGACGGTCGTCGTGTTCCCCACGGGTTCGGAGCCAGCCCGGGCCCAGGCCACACCCTTCGCCGCGCTGGAGCATCGCGCGCCCGAGGGGCTGGCCTTCCCTTCCTCGTCCCCGGATGCGGTTGCGGATATCATCTATACCTCTGGCACCACCGGGGCGCCCAAGGGCGTGATGCTGAGCCACGATCAGGTCTTGCGCACTGCCTTCGCCAGTGCCTTGTCGCGAGCATTCGAAGACGCACGGCGCATCGTGTTCGCGCTGCCGATGTACCACGTCTATGGCTACGGTGAGGGCATGCTGCCGGTGCTGTTCGTCGGCGGTGCAATCGTTCCGCGGTTGCGGTTCGAGGCCGCGGATCTGCTTCAGGCCATCGCGCTGCACCGCGTCACCGATGCCTTGCTGGTGCCGACCATGACTCTGGCCGTGATCGAGGCGGCGCGAGATGCTGCTTGGGATCTCTCCGCGCTAACCTCAGTCCTTTCCTCCGGCACCCGTGCTCCTGAGCGCATTTGGCGTGAGATCGGCAGCGTGTTGGGCGTGGCCGAGATCACGACCGGCTACGGCATGACCGAGGTCACCGCATCCTCCACCGTCACCCGCCCCGATGACCCGTTCGAGCGGCTGCTCGAGACCAACGGCCGGCTGCGCGATGCGGGCGTGGCTGGTGATCCGGCGCTTGGCGGACAACTGGTTGCGTACAGGGTGGTCGATCCGGACAGCGAGGCGGTCCTGCCTGCCGGCGCGGTAGGTGAGTTGCGCGCGAAGGGGCCTGGCGTGACGCGCGGGTATTATAACAAGCCGGCTGAGACGGCGGCGGCGTTCGATGCCGAGGGCTGGTTTCGCACCGGCGATCTGGGGCGGATCGACAGCGAGGGCTATCTCACGCTAGCCGGGCGACTCAAAGAATCCTACCGCTGCGGCGGGGAGCAGGTGCTGCCTAGTGAAGTGGAGGACGTACTGACTTCGCATCCCGATGTGATGCAGGCGCATGTCGTGCCCTTGGCCGATGAACGCATGGGTGAAGTTGGCGTGGCGCTGGTTGTGCCATGTGATGGTGCAGAGATTACGAGTGAGGCGCTGCTGGCTCTCGTTCAAGAACGCCTCGCGCGCTTCAAGGTACCGCGTCACCTGTTTTTTGTGAAGGCAACGGACATTCCCACAACCGCATCGGGCCGCGCCCGCAAGTTCATGTTGGCGGAAGCCGTCGCTCGCATGGTGGAGGCGGCATGAGCGAGGCAGGCGCTAGCACAACGCGGGTCGCAATTGTCACCGGAGCCGCGCGCGGCATTGGCGCGAGCATTGCGCTCCGCCTTGCCGCAGATGGCCATGACATTGCCGTGATCGATCTCGATGCGTTGGCCTGCAGCGAGACCGTGCGCGGGATCGAGGCACTCGGGCGACGGGCCCTTGCGGTCGGCGCGGACGTCGCCGACGAAACCGCTGTTGAGCAGGCAGTGGCTGATGTGACCGCTGCGCTCGGGCCGCCCACGATTCTGGTCAACAACGCAGGCATTCTGCGTGACCGCACGATCGGCAAGATGTCGCTGGCGGATTGGGACCTCGTGATCAACGTCAACTTGCGCGGCGCCTTCCTGATGAGCCGCGCGGTGCAAGCGCACATGCGCGCTGCAGGCTGGGGCCGGATCGTCAACCTTTCCAGCACGGCCGCGCTTGGGAATCTCGGCGAGGCCAACTATGCCGCAGCCAAGGCCGGTGTGCAGGGACTGACCAAGACCTTGGCCATCGAACTTGGTCGCTATGGGATCACGGCAAACGCGGTTGCTCCGGGCTTTGTCGAGACCGCCATGACGGCGGAAGTGGCCGCGCGAGTCGGCATGACGTTCGAGGACATGAAGCAACAGGCGATTGCCGGAACCGTGGTTGGCAGGGTCGGCCAGCCCGAGGATATTGCCCATGCGGTTTCATTCTTCGTCGATGAACGGTCAGGCTATGTAACCGGGCAAGTGCTCTATGTTGCCGGAGGGCCACGCGGATGAGCCCTGCAACTGGAAATGGCGCGCATGATCGCGTAATTGGCGGCGCATGATGAAACACGGCAAGCCAATGATGGCACCCTCCGAAAGCGGTATCGGCAAACGGCGCACTGCGGCGCGCGAGGATTCCAGCGTTTCGCACCAGCAACGCCGCAAGGAAATCGGCGAAGCGGCGATCCGGGTGTTCAACCGGATGGGATTCCAGCGGGCGAGCATGACTGCTGTCGCTGCCGAATTGAATATCGATCGGGCCTCACTCTACTACTACATCTCGTCGAAGGAGGAGCTCTTCGACGAGATCGTGCGCACCGTGGTGGAGCGCAACGTGGCACTGGCGCAGAAGATTCAGGCCAGCGACATGCGACCTCGGCGCAAGCTCAGCGACCTGATCATCGCGCTGATGTCGTCCTACGGCGAACACTACCCGCTGATGTATATCTACATTCGCGAAAACCTCAGCAATGTCAGCGACAAGCGCTCAGAGTGGTCGCGCTACATGCGCGATCTCAACAGGCAGATGTCCGATGCGGTGATCGCGATCATCGAGCAGGGCTATGCCGACAAGTCCTTCCGCAACGTTGGTTCATCCAAGGTCGTGGCCTATGGCGTGCTCGGCATTGTCGGCTGGACGCACCGCTGGTTCAGGCCGGCGGAAAGCGACGTCAGCGCGGAGGAAATCGGCAAGATCTACGCCGAGATGGTGCTGGCCGGGCTGGAATCGCCCTATTGACCGTTCCTGGCGCCCTGCACGGCATGACGGCGGTCATCACCGGCGCCGGTCAGGGGATCGGCAGGGCCAGTGCCGAACGCTTTGCGCGCGAAGGTGCGCGCGTGCTGGCGGTGGATATCAACGCGGATGGGTTGGCCTCCCTTGAGAGTGCCTGCGGATGCGAGCCTTTCGCCCTCGATCTCACTGATGCCGCCGGGGTCGAAGCGTTTGCACGGACGGCGGGGGCGGTGGACGTTGCGTTCTTATGCGCAGGCACGGTGCCCTACGGCACGGTGCTTGATTGCAGTGATGCGGACTGGGACGGGGCGTTTGCTCTCAATGTCACGGCCATGTTCCGGATGATTCGCGCTTTGCTGCCAGGGATGATCGCGCAAGGGGCCGGGTCGATCATCACCATGTCGTCGGTTGCCAGTTCGGTTCGCGGCGTGCCCGACCGGTTTGCGTATGCTGCAACCAAGGCAGCGATCATCGGCATGACCAAGGCGCTGGCAGCAGACCACGCGGCGCAGGGCATTCGCGCCAATGCGATCTGCCCGGGTACGATTGAAACGCCTGCACTGGAGGCGCGGATACGGGCAAGCGGCGATTACGCTCAAACCCGGGCGGCCTTTGTCGCGCGGCAACCGCTTGGGCGGTTCGGGCAGGTAGACGAGATTGCCAGTCTCGCGCTCTATCTGGCCAGCGACGCGGCCCGTTTCACCACCGGCCAGTGCCACATAATTGACGGCGGATGGTCGAATTGATGGCAATCATGCTTGCATAATACTCATCGGTATGGTTTCTATCCAGTGAGAATGTTCGAATGGAAGCGGGACTTATCCCGCTGGGGTGGGCGCTTTTGGGCTATGTCGGTTCTTTCCTGTCGGGCGTGAAAGTCCTCGATCTCTCGCAGTACATTTCGGGGCCGGTCGCGAGCCAGATTCTTGCTGACATGGGCGCAGAGGTGCTGAAGATCGAGCCACCAGTTGGGGACGGCATGCGCAATCTGGGGCCGCGCGATGCCGGTGGCGAGCCGGTGTTCTATGCCAGCCTGAATGCAGGTAAATCGCTGCGACGGCTCGATCTCAAGTCCGCCGACGGGCGCAATGCGATGGCAGGCCTGCTGGCCGATGCCGATGTGCTGATCGAAGGCTTCCGGCCCGGCGTTATGGCGCGGCTCGGGTTTGATTACGCGGCGCTGGCTTTGCACAATCCGGCACTCATCTACTGCTCAATCAGCGGCTACGGAACGAGCGGACCGCTGGCCAACGCGGCGGGCCATGATGGCAATTATCTGGCGGAAAGCGGCATTCTGGACCGCAACGGCCACGATGCTCCGGTGTTCTTCGATCCGCCGATCGCGGACATGGCGGGCGCGCTTTATGCAGCGATTGCCATTCTCGGCGCGCTCAATGCCCGGCAGCGAACGGGCGAGGGGGTGCATATCGAGCTTGGCCTTGCCGATACCCTGATGCCGCTGCAATCGATGCAGGTAGCCGAATGGGGCGCGAACGGCACCGTGCCGAAACGTGGCTCGACGTATCTCAACGGGGCTGCGGCTTACTATAACATCTACCGGACTGCCGACGGACGGTATGTCATGCTGGGGCCGGTCGAGCCCCGGTTCTGGCAAAATTTCTGCACGGCGGCGGGGCGGCCCGACTGGTGTTTGCGGCAGGGCGATCCGCTGCCCCAGACAAGTCTGATCGCAGAGCTCACTGCCTTCTTTGCCAGGCGAAGCCTCGCCAAGATTGAGGCGCAGTTCGCCAATGCGGATTGCTGCCTGTCACCCGTACTGGATCTGGGCGAAGCGCTCTCCTCGGAGCAGGTGCGCGCAAGCGGCTTTGTCCAACGCGCCGATGGTCGCTTGCAGACCCTGTTTCCCGCCACGTTCAACGGTAAGCGCACAACTGTACGCACACCGCTGCGCCGGGAGCCCAACGCATGACGCGCGAAATGGACGTTGTTGTCGTCGGCGCGGGGTTTGCCGGCCTCTACGCGCTGCACAAGCTGCGGGCTCAAGGCCTTGCCATCCACGCGTTCGAGGCCGCGGACGATGTTGGCGGGGTATGGCACTGGAACCGGTATCCCGGCGCCCGCTGCGATGTGGAAAGCCTGCAGTACAGCTATTCGTTCGATGATCCGCTGCAGCAGGAATGGGTCTGGTCCGAGCGCTATGCACAGCAGGGCGAGATTCTGGCCTACCTCCATCATGTGGCTGACCGGTTCGAACTGCGGCCGCTGATTTCCTTTGGCACAAGGGTCACCTCTGCGCATTTCGATGCGACGCTGGACCGCTGGCATGTGACAACCGATCGCGGCGACGCGGTCACTGCGCGCTTCTGCATTATGGCGAGCGGATCGCTGTCGGCCTCGCGCTTGCCCGATATCCCCGGGATCGAAACGTTCGCGGGGCAGATCCTCCACACTGGAGCCTGGCCGCATGACGGCGTGGACTTTGCGGGCAAGTCTGTTGCAGTCATCGGCACGGGCTCGTCGGGCGTGCAGGCCATTCCACAAATCGCCCGTTCGGCCGAGCGGCTGGTGGTCCTGCAGCGCACGCCCAATTTCGTGGTGCCCGCGCGCAACCAGCCGCTGAGTGATGAGAAGCAGACGGCCTGGAAGGTGGCTTATGCTGATTACCGCGCGCAGGCGCGGCAAGTTGGCACCCTTTACGATTTCAGCCAGACCCCTGCGCTTTCGGTCAGCGCCGAGGCGCGCGAGGCGGAGTATCGCCGCCGGTGGGAACTGGGCGGGGTCAACTTCGTCCACGCGTTCAGCGATATCATGACCGATCTGGCAGCCAACCAGACGGCGGCCGATTTCGTCCGTGCCCTTATTCGCGAACTGGTCGATGATCCTCAGACAGCAGAAAAGCTCTGCCCATGCGGCTATCCGCTGGGAGCAAAGCGCATCTGCGTCGGCTCTGACTACTACGAGACCTACAACCGCCCGAACGTGTCGCTCGTTGATCTGCAGGTCGACCCGGTCACGATGATCGACGCGCATTCGATCCACACCCGTGAAGCCGTTTTGCCGGTCGACGTGATCGTCTGCGCGACAGGCTACGACGCGCTGACCGGGGCGCTGGCACAGATCGATATCCGCGGGCGTAGTGGTGCGGCGCTGAGCGCCAAATGGGCTGATGGGCCGCGCAACTACCTCGGGCTGATGACAGCGGACTTTCCCAACATGTTCATCGTGACAGGTCCGGGAAGCCCTTCGGTGCTGGTCAACATGGTGGTGGGTATCGAGCAGCACATCGACTGGATCGCGGGGTGCATCCATCATTTGGCGCAGTGCGGTGCCACGCGGATCGAGCCTGAACCCGAAGCGGAAGACGCCTGGGTCCAGCAGGTCAACAATGCGGCGGAAGCGACGCTCTTCGTGCAGGCGAACTCCTGGTATCTTGGAGCCAATATTCCGGGAAAACCACGTGTTTTCATGCCCTTTGTTGGCGGCATAGGCCGCTACCGGGAGATTTGCGACGCGGTCGCGGCCAGCGGATACGCCGGCTTTCAGATAGCGAATGGAAACTGACATGGCCCTGCATCCCCAGCTTCAGGCAATCGTCGATGCCTCTGCCGGCCTGCCGCCGATGGAAAGCGTCGAACCCGCCGTGCTGCGCGCCAATTACGAGGCGCTGACCGCCAAGGCGCCGCGCCCGGATGTGGCGCATGTGGAAGACCGGATGATCCCCGGCCCGCGCGGTGAGATTCGTGTGCGCATCTATCGGCCTGATATGGATGAAGGCCACGCCGTTATCACCTACTTCCATGGCAGCGCCTTCGTGATCTGCAGTATCGACACGCATGATGTGCTGTGCCGCCATCTGTGCCTGCAATCGGGCGCGGTCGTGGTCTCGGTCGACTATGGCCTGGCGCCCGAAGCCCCGTTCCCTGCCGGACCCGACGACAGCTTCGCTGCCACCCAGTGGGTGGCTGCGAATGCCGCGAGCTTCGGTGGCGATCCGGCGCGGCTCGTCGTGGCAGGCGACAGCGCGGGCGCGACGATGGCGATCGTAACGGCATTGCGCGCGCGCGATGCGGGCGGCCCCGCGATTGTCGCACAGTTTCTGATCTACCCGGTCACCGACTATCCCGACACTCTGCCCGCCTCGTACATCGAGCGGGGCGAAGACTGCGGGCTTACCGCCAAGGCCATGCGCTGGGGCTGGGATCTCTATATCACCAACCCGGACGACCGGGGGCATCCGCATGCCTCGCCGTTGCGCGTAGCCGACCTCAGCGATCTGCCGCCCGCTTATGTCATCACCGCCGAATACGATCTCCTGCGCGATGAAGGCAAAGCCTTTGCGGATCGGCTGATTGCTGCGGGTGTGGACACCACGCTGGTGCACTATGACGACATGAACCACGGCTTCATGGGCATGGCCGGCTCGCTGACCCGCGCGGACGAAGCCATGGCAGCAGCGGGCGAATGGCTGAAGACGCTGGCATGAGCCGCCATTTCGCCATTGTCGGTGCGGGCGCGGGCGGGCTCTGTGCCGCGCGCTATCTGACTGGGCAGGGCATCGAGGTGTCCCTGTTCGAAGCCGGATCGCAGGTCGGCGGGCTTTGGGTCTACAACAACGACAGCGGGATGAGCCCGGCCTACAAGTCGCTGCACATCAATTCCGAAGCGAAAGTCAGCAACCTCGCTGATTTTCCTTTTCCGGACGATGCCCCGCTCTACCCCGATCATGCCGAGATGAGCCGCTACTTCGCGCGCTATGCCGATCATTTCGATCTGACGCGCCGCATCCGCTTCAAGGCGCGTGTCAAGCAGATCACACCGACTGGCGACAGCTTCCGCATTGAACTTGAGGACGGAACTGCCGAGACCTTCGACGGTGTGGTGGTCGCCAGCGGGCACCAGAGCGTGCCGCGCCACCCCCCGCAAATCGATGGCTATACCGGACACTATGTCCATGCACATGCATACCGGGTGCCCGATCCCTATGCCGACAAGCGCGTGCTGGTGATCGGACCGGGCAACAGCGGTGTCGATATTGCAGCCGATATCTGCACGGTGACCGAGCATACGGTGCTTTCCGCCCGTTCGCCGGTGCTGATCATGCCGCGCATGATGTTCGGCGTGCCCAATTCGCGCACGCTGATGAAGCTGGAGCGGCCGTTCCTGCCCTGGCAGGTGCGAGTGTGGATCCGCACCACCCTTACGCGGATGTTTCACGGCCGGATGGAGCAGTGGGGCTTTCGCACACCCAAAACGCGCACGCACCCGATCAGCCATCCCACGTTGATCTCGCAGATTGCATGGGGCCGGATCACGGTGAAGCCGGGGATCAAGTCGGTGAACGGAACAAATGTGCAGTTTAGCGATGGCAGCGAAGACAGGTTTGACGCGATCATCGCAGCAACTGGCTACACCACCGCCATCCCGTTCCTGCCTGCGGCAATCTCGCCGGTCGAGGAAGCGACGACCCACGTCGCGCTCTACAATCGAGTGGCGCATCCCAGCGTGCCAGGTCTGTTCTTCATCGGCTACTTCGATGTGACCGGCGGCAGCAATATCCGGATGATGGACGATCAGGCCGCCTATATCGCCGCCATGGCGACTGGCGCGATCCGGCGGCCGAGCGAGAGCGCCATGCTCGCTGCGATCGAGACCGAGCGCGCCTGGGCGCAGAGCCAGTTCCCCGATAGCCCGCGCTATGGGCTGGAACTCGATCCGCGCCGCTATCGGAGGCGGCTGGCTCTGGACTATGCCGCCAATGGCGTTAATCGACCGGTCTGACATGGCTGAATTCGCGACGATCCGGGATGAAGTGACAGCGCTGAAGCGCGAGCGCACGGTCGAGGCAGCGGCACAGCTGTTTTATGATCGCGGTTACGAGAAGACCACGCTCGAAGCCGTCGCTGAGACTATGGGCGTCACCAAGCCGTTCATCTACAACCATTTCAAATCAAAGGCCGAACTGCTCGCCGACATCTGTACACGCGGGGTCAGCGCTTCACTGGTGGCGATGGATGCCGCACTCGCGGCCGAAGTCTCTCCTACCGAGAAGCTCAGGATGCTCTCGCGCGGTTTCCTGACGGCGGTGCTCAGCAACCAGCGCTACATTGCCATCCTCACGCGTGAGGAAAAGAGCCTTGAGCCGGCTGATTTCGAGCGGCTCAGTGTGCTTCGGCGCGATTTTGACAGGAAACTGGTCGCTCTGCTGCAAGCAGGGGTGGATGCAGGCGAATTCCATCTGAACGATCCCTATGTCGCGGCGCTGTCGATCGGCGGGCTCGTGAGCTGGGCCTATGTCTGGTACCGCCCCGATGGCCGCCTTTCGCTGGAAGCTCTCGCGGATGAGGTTTCGAGCCTGATCCTGGCCATGGCGGGTGTGCCAGCGGGGCAGTAGAGACCAACCTAAAGGATCAGAATGTCGCGCAGGCGCGGATCGGCGATGGCTGCGATGCGGCTGCGGCGTTCGTCGAAATCGGTCGCGCGGAGATCGGCCGCGCCGTTTTCTGTGACGATCACGTCCACATCGCTCTGCGCGGATGTGACGTATCCGCTGGCAATGCGCGGCACGATGCGGCTAACGTCACCGCGCTCGTTGACTGATGGCAGGGCAAGGATCGCGAGGCCACGCGCCGAACGCCGCGCTGCGCGGAAATAGTCCGGCTGGCCACTGGATGCCCCGACATAGCGGTCCCCCAGAAACTCGGCATTGACTTGCCCGCGCAGGTCGACCTCGATGCCGGAGTTGATTGCCATGAACGGTGAACCGGGGATGGGGACAACGAGTTGCTCTGGCAATGCGAAACCGAGCAGATCGCTGCGATCCAGCCAATCGTAAAACGCGCCGCTACCTACAGCGAGTGAGACGAGGCAGGCATCGGGGGAGGCTGTGTCGATCGCCCCTGCATCCACCAGCGCGGGGAACCACTCACCTACCATGCCCGAGCGGATCTTGAGGCCGCGCCGGTCCTGCAGTGCGTGCGCGATCGCATCGGAGAGCTTGCCGATACCGATCTGAAGGGTCGCACCGTCTGGCACCAGCTTTGCCACTTCGCGCGCGACGCGGGTCTGCATGTCACCCACCGGCTCGGGCGGAGCTTCGGGGAGTGGATTATTGCTCTCGCGCGCGATGACGATCTGGCTGCGATGCAGGCGGCAGGGGCTGCGTGTGATCGGAACGCGCGCATTGACCTCGGCCACCACGACCCGTGCCAAATGAGCCGCTTCCCAGACGTAATCGGCGGCAAAGCCGAGGCTGTGATAGCCATCGGCATCGGCAGGGGAGACCTGCAGCAGCACCACATCCGCCGGCAAGGTGCGCGCGGCGAGCGCGGCGCTCAATTGCGACATGGCAAAAGGGATGACCTTGGCGCGGCCATGGCGGGTGAGCGCCCCCATCGAACCGAGCCCGCAATAGGTGGTGATCCGCAGCGCGTCCGGCACGGCCCCCTTCCACGCCGGATTGAGCGAAAAACCGCAGAACGCCGTCAAATCATCAATCTGCGCTGCTGCGGCAAACAAGTCTTCCACTAGCCCGACCGGCTCGCTTGTTGCCTGACCCACGACTACGCGGTCGCCCGGGCGCAGCACATCGCCAAGCACGGATTCGGACAATCGGGTCTCCTGCGTTCTAGAGCGTTTTCGAACCAGATGGAATCATCTGGTGACTCGGAAAACGCGGTAAAACAATAATCTAGAGCGATCCGTCCGATGCAATCGGAACGGATTTCGCTCTAGGTGGCGGCGGACTGGACTTGCAGATGCGCGGGCAGCTGTCCGGCGATGGTCAGTGTCATGCTGCCCGTGCCCGTGCTGGCTTCCCCGTTCAGGCTTGCCTTGATGGAGACAGGCTGGATGCGGTGCCAGTGGACCTTCTCTGTGCCATCGGGGTAAATCACCTTGGCGGGGTGCGACACATCCCATACATCGGTTTCAAGGCAGATCTCGCCACGCCAAGCGCCGAGACCGCGCCCGTCGTTGAAGCCGCCGCTATAGCCAAGGCCCTGCATTGCGATTGAGGCGCCCTGCGCATCGAGCTCCAGCCGCAGTTCACCAGCGCCCTCCATCTGCGCGACCACGACGGCGCGGCGGAAGCGGCGGGTGCCTTCGTGGAGATCCACTGCGAGCGCGATATGGGTCACGTTGTGTGCCGTTTCGGTCTCGCGCAATGTAATCACGCCAGTGGTGTAGGGCGTATCATCGCCGCGTCCGGAGAACAGCAGACTGCCGCTCATCGCGGTGGTGGAGAAGAACAGGAAGGACATGACATGGCCCTTCTCGGAGAGCGGCAGCTTGGGGCCCGTGACCGGCTCAGGCACGCCCATGCCGCGCCGCACGCCCCACGAATGATCGCGACACGACCACCAGTTGTCGATATCGATGCGCTGGTCTTCGACCTCCAGATAACCGCTGGCGACGCCGATCTGATCGAAGCGGCGATAATCCTCGACCGTGCGGCTTTGCAGGCGGGTATAGTGTGGATGCTCCTCGTGCGCGGGTTCCACTCCGTCCCAGCGGATGCGGCCATGGAGCAAGCCTTTACTGGGCTCGATCACGATATCGAGCGTCTGCAGCGCCTCTATGGGCGTGATACGGATCGGGCCGCAAACGGTCTCCACGCTCCCGTTGAGCGAGCGCGAGACACGCAGGTTGTACTGCTTGCCATCGACGATCATCACCGCCCCGGCATCGAGCACGTTCATGTTGCGATAGGCACCCATCGTGATCTGGATCGCGACGCGCCCGTCGCCCGAATAGATCGCGAACCAGTAGCGGTCGAAGAACCGGGGGTCGCTGGTCCAGACGTGGTCGAATGTGGTCGGCAACTGGTGCCACAGCGTATCGTCAAGTGCGGTCAGCATGGGGTTATGATCTCGTTGAAGAAGGAGTGGCGGACGGCACGTAGCGCATGGGTACGCGTGAGGCGCGGGCGATCATGTGATCCTGAATGGCGCGGTGCAGATCAGGCGACAGGTCCGGGTTGCAGGCGGCTTCGGCAAGCAGGGCGCGCAGCAGGTCGTTACGCGCAGTCTGCGCGGCGCTCTCGAGCATATCATTTTCAGCGGTTTCCAGCGCGGCGTCTATGTTGGCGGCGAGCCCGGACGGCAATGCGCTGCGCATATCTTGCAGCAGGCTCAGTGTCGCCGCGTTATCCCAGCGCAGGAAGCCCGGCACGGCGGGCAGCGCCTCGGTCACCATGCGTAAGTTCGCGATGAGGTTGTCGAGTATCGTGCGCGCAAAGGGTTCTGCGACAGCGGGCGCGACCACGGTTTCCAGAATGCGGCAGGTGCCTAGCAGCTGCTCCTCGACTGAAGGCCTCATGCCGCGCGCTCCATCATCTGCAACATGGGCCGGAAGAGCCACGAAGGGGTCTGGAACACGCGGTTGTAGCGACCTGAGACGAACTCGTTCACCGCCGTCAGTTGGATCACCGCGAGCTTCCAGCACGAAAACACGTTCCACCATGTGAGAGCGGTGTCGTCCACGACTCGCCCGGTCAGGCGGGTGTAGGCCTCAACGATGTGCGCGCGTTCCCAGTGACCGGGGATCTGGTGCTCGCGCCGACGCACGGGATTAGTGATCCAGCCAAGGTCTTCCAGCGGATCGCCCAAATGAGCGGTTTCCCAATCGAGCTTGGCGGTGATCCGCGTGCCCTCGATCAGCGCGTTGCCCGGTTTGAAATCGCCATGGACGAGCACGATTTCGTGCGCTTGCGGGGCCGTGCGGCGCATCCACGCCAGCACATAGTCGAGCTCCGGATGGGCTTCGAGCTGGACGCGGCGATATTCCGCCTCCCACTCGCCTAGCGCGATCTGGGACGGCGAGCCTGCAGGCACGCCGAGGCTGGAACCGAGGCCGCGCGCCTGCCAGTCGATGGCCTGAATATCGGTCAGCAGCCGCAGGAAGGTGTGGGCGAGTTCCAGCCGCTCTTCCAGTGGCCGCGCGCCATTCAGCACCATGTAGTCGCAGTGGCCTGAAACACGCTCCATGATGAGCGAAGGTGCGCCGAGGAACTGTCCGTCAGGGTCCATCCAGAACACCGCCGGTGCCACCACCGCGCTGCCTTCGAGCGCCCTCAACACATCGAACTCGCGGCGGCGCTCGGTCTTGAGCAGGGTGCCGCTGGCATCGCGCATCAGCATCAGGCGGTGCATGTGGAAGCCGCAGTCATCGTTCCAGGTCGCGTCGAAAGACCAGTTCTCGCGGCTGAGGCCACCCGCCGAGCGAGTGAGCCCGGTGAACTGGATATCGCGCGCCGAAGGGATCGCATGGCGCACCAGTTGCGCCAGCCCATCGGCAACGTGTCCGGTGATCGCGTCCGTCTCCTGAGCGTCCGTCGCCATAGGGATCAATAGATTGCCAGCGGAGTGATCGGGCTGCCGGTGCCGCCGACGATCGGCAGCGGCGCGGCCACGAACAGGAACTCCGGCACGCCATGCGCTGCGAAGTCTTGCAGCACAAGCCCCTCCAGCAGCGGGATGCCGAAGTCGCGGATCAGGCGCTGGTGAACAGGGAAGGTCGTGCCTGCCGGAAAGGGCATTGCCTCGATCGCATAGTTGTCGGCGCCAACGAGTGCGACACCGGCCTCGGCAAGCCAGAGCGCGGCCTCGACGTCGATGCCCGGTTCCTCGTTGAAATCTACGGTGTGTGGCGGCTTGCCTGCCTGGTTTTCCTGCCATCCTGTGCGGATCAGCACGGCATCACTGCTAGCGGGTTCCACGTCGGCGCGGCTCGCGGCTTCCTTCAGTTCGTCCACCCCGATTGAATAGCCAAAGGGCAGGGGCGCATCATGCAGCGCCGCCACATCCAGCAGCAGCCCGCGCGTGACGATGGGCGGCAGCTTCTCCACGCCGCATTTCTTTGCGCCATGGGTGCTCCTGGTCCCTGAACCGGGGTGCCCGTTGTAGAGCTGGTCCTCGGTCCACACGTGGCACAGCGCATCGAGGTGCGTACCGATGTGGAGCGGCATGACCACGCTGTCGTCGGCAAACTGGAAGCCGTTGGCGACACGCGCGCCGGCCGCGTAGTCCCCGCCGTCGCGGTCCATGAAATGGAGGAGGCCCGTGCGGTTGCCGGGCACCGGAGTTTTCTTGGACAGCGGCTGCGCGAGGCTGACCACCCGGCCCTGCCGCACGAGTCCCGTGGCGGCCAGCACTTCACCTGTGCCGACGAGATTGAGCGCACCAATCTCGTCGCCTGTGCCCCAACGGCCCCAGGCATCACGCGACATCGGCTGTTCCCTCCTCGGTGAGTGCTGCAGCTTCCGCCTTGAGCGGTTGGCGCTGCAATTTGCCGGTGGCGGTGGCGGGCAGGTCGGTGCGGAACACGATCCGGTCAGGCACCTTGTAGGTCGAAGACAGCGCGCGGGCGTGGGCAATGAGCTCGGCTTCGGTTGCGGGCTGGGCCGAGACAACGAATGCGACAATGATCTCACCGCGCGCCGGATCGGGTGCACCGACCACCGCGACCTGTGCCACGGCTGGATGCTGCAGCAGCACGTCCTCCACCTCTGCGGGTGACACATTGATCCCGGCGCGCTTGATCATCTCGGTCGCACGGTCAAGGAAGATCAGGTCTCCATCATCAGACAACTGGCCAAGGTCGCCAGTGCGATACCAGCCGTCCGTGGTGAAGGCGGCTGCGTTGTGGCTGGCGCTTAGCCCGCCGTAGCCTGTCATGAGATAGCCCTTCACCTCGATGAGTCCGGGTTGGCCGGGTGCAGCCTCGTGGCCGGTTTCGGCATCGATCAGCCTGAGGCTGACCCCTGGGAGTGGCGGGCCCTGGCAAGCCGCGCGGCGTTCCAGCGGCCAATCCCACGGCGTGACGCAGCAATTGCCGCAAGTCTCGCTCGAACCGTAGATGTTGCAGATATGCGCTGCGCCCAGCTGCTTTGCCGCCGCGATCACATCCTGCGGGCTGCCGATGGTTAGCCCGGTTCTGAGGCTGGCGGTGCGGGCCGGGGCAAAAGCAGGGTGTGCAACGAGGGCGGCGGTCATCGTAGGCAGAGTGTAGATCGCGGTGCAACGGTGCTGCTCGATCAGCGCCAGCGCTGCGCCCGGTTCAAACCGCTCTTGCAGAATGATCGCAGCGCCGTGGCTCATGGCGGCAGGGAGCGCGTTGGCCGAGCCATATGCCCAGAACAACGGTGCCGAGACAAACACCAGGTCATCGCGCTCGAGGCCCATCCGTTCGCCGATGTTGAAACCATTCTCGATCACTGCGCCATGGGCGAGGCGGACAGCCTTCGGCTTGCTGGTCGAGCCCGAGGTGTACAGGATCAGAGCATCGTCTGCTGCATCGGGTCCTTGGCCAGCCGCCAGATCAGGCGCGGCGGCGCAGAAGGCATCATAGGTGTTCCAGCCCGGGCCCGGGGCCTCTTGCGCGAGCGCAATCAGTTCGCGGAGACGGGGCAGGCGCGCACTCGCCCATTCACTTCGCTCGAAAGCTTCGGGAACCAATGCCTGCAGCGCAGCAAAGAAGTCTTCCTTGCCCGAAGACGGCATCGCAAACAGCAGCGAAACGTCGCCGTCGCCCAGAATGAACTCGAGCTCAGCGGGCTTGGACCATGTGCTGATCGGTACGACGACTGCACCCACTGCGCTCGCGCCGAAGAAGATTTCAAGCCATTCGATCCTGTTGGACAGGAGGACGCCGACCCGGTCACCGCGCTGGACGCCTGCGGCCCTGAGCGCGTTCGTGATCAGTCGGGCACGCTGCGCCAGCTCGGCGTAAGTGACCGAGAGGTCGCCATCGATCACTGCGCACCGTTCCGGCGCAGTTGCTGCCTGTTCGCGCAGTAGTTCGGGGAAGGTGCGGCTGATCGGCGGTTGCATGTCAGTTCTCACGCCCAAGCACAAAGCCACGATAGCCATCGGCAGCAATGTCGTTGCAGATCCCGGTGTAGACCCCGAGCCCCCCGACATAGGGCAGCATCACGCGCGGTTTTCCAGGGATGTTGGCGCCCATGTACCAGCTGTTGGCCTGCACATGCAGCGTCGTCTCGGCCACCTCGCGCACGTGGTTCACCCAATCCTCTTCGGCCTTGGGTTCTGCTTCGATTGTCGTGGCGGCTTGGCTCTCCACATAGGCGAGGCAATCGCCGATCCAGTCGACATGCTGCTCGATCGCCATGACGACATTGGTAAGGATCGAGGGGCTGCCGGGACCGGTGATCGTGAAGAGGTTGGGAAAGCCCGCGACCATCAGCCCGAGATAGGTCTTTGGCCCGTCCTGCCATTTCTCAGCAAGCGAGACACCGCCGCGTCCGCGAATGTCGATCCGCGTGAGCGCGCCGGTGACCGCGTCATAGCCGGTGGCGAACACGATGCTATCGACAGTGTAGTGGACGCCGGAGGCTTCGATGCCAGTTGGCGTGATGCGGGTAATCGGCGTTTCGCGTGCATCGACCAGCGTCACATTCTCGCGGTTGAAGGTCTCGTAGTAATCGGTGTCGACGCAGATGCGCTTGGTGCCAATGGCATGATCGGTTGGGGTCAGCTTGGCCGCGACAGCGGGGTCTTTGACGATTTCCCGTATCTTGCCGCGCACGTAGTCCGCCGCCAGATCATTGGCTGCCTTGTCCTTGAACAGGTCATTGAAGGCATGCGTGAAGTTTGCGCCGCCGCGGGCCCAGCGGGCATCGAACTCGCGCTGGCGCTCTTCCTCGCTCACTTCGAATGCGCCGCGCTGGCCATAATCGTAGAGCGCGCCGGATTTGGTGGCTTTGGCCTTGGCCCTGAGCTGGGCGGCATCGCGCTTCCATGCGTCCTGCACGTGATCAGCGAGCGGGTGGTTCCATGCCGGGATGCTGAAGTTGGGCGTGCGTTGGAACACGAAGAGATGCTTCGCCGCTTCTGCGATCATCGGCGTGACCTGAATACCCGAGGAGCCGGTGCCGATCACCGCCACGGTCTGGCCTGAGAAATCCACTGGCTCGTGAGGCCAGTGGCCTGTGTGATACCAGGTGCCGGCAAAATCATCGAGGCCGGCAAAGTCAGGCTTGCGCGGCGCGGAGAGCGCGCCGGATGCCATGATGCAGAACCGCGCGGTAACCGCCTCACTGGTTTCGGTCTCGATGTGCCAGAGGTTCGTCGGCTCGTCATAGTGCGCAGAAGCAACACGCGTGTTGAAGCGGATGTCGCCGCGGAGATCAAACCGGTCGGCCACATGCTCGATATAGCGCAGGATCTCGGCCTGTGCGGGGTAGCGCTCGGTCCAGACCCATTCGCGCTGCAGCGCCTCGTCGAACGAATAAGAGTATTCGAGGCTGTACACATCGCAGCGCGCGCCGGGGTAGCGGTTCCAGAACCACGTGCCCCCGACGCCGCTGCCTGCCTCGAACGCGAGCACCGAAAGGCCGAGGCTGCGCAGCTTGTGGATCATGTAGAGCCCGGCGAAGCCCGCGCCCACGACGACAGCATCGTAGTCTGTCTTGATCGGGACGCTGACAGGCTCGGACATCGACGGAAATCCCCTCACTCATTTGGTCTGGCACTTGTCGAGCCGCATTTTTGCGCTCGACACGAGCTCGAATCAACACATATGTTGAAACATAGAAAACCCGCTGGGTTTAATCAATACCCACTGGTAAGGTGTCGGCTATGGATGATCTGACAAACAAGGTTGCGCTGGTGACCGGCGCGGGTGCGGGCATCGGCCGGGCCGTTGCGCTGCGGCTTGCGATGGGCGGTGCCGATGTGGGCCTGTTTGATCTGAATGCTGCGGGAGCCCGCGCGACGGCGGAGGCGATCAACGCGCTTGGCCGGCGGGCAGTGGTTGCATCTGGAAATGTTGCGAGCCGCGTTGAGGTGGTTCGCGGAGTCGAGGCAATCATCAGTGAACTGGGCCAGATCGACATTCTGGTGAACAACGCCGGAGTCCTGCGCACGGCTGCTTTCCTTGACGTGACGGAGGAGGATTGGCGGCGCATATTCGCGATCAATCTCGACGGCGTGTTTCATTTTTCGCAGGCGGTGCTGCCCGCCATGGTGGCGCGCAAGAGCGGGGCTATCGTCAATGTCTCTTCGTGGACCGGCAAGAAGGGCGTGCCTAACCACGCTGCCTATGGCGCTACCAAAGCGGCGATCATCAACCTGACGCAGAGCCTTGCAGGCGAATTCGGCAGTTCGGGCATTCGCATCAACGCAGTGTGCCCGGGCATCATCGTCGATACCGAAATGCGCGCGGAGGCAGAGGAAATGAACCGCGCGCAGGGCCTGCCCGATGTGGCCACGCGGGTTCAGGCGATTCCGCTGCGCCGCGCCGGAAAGCCTGATGAAATTGCCGAACTCGTCGCCTTTCTGGCTTCGGATCGAGCCTCCTACATGACCGGACAGGCGGTCAACGTCACCGGTGGACACTGGATGAACTGAGGAGCCCAAGATGATCCTGATCAGCGCCACACCGAGCCCGTTTGCGCGCAAGGTGCGCATCGCCCTAATGGAGAAGAGCGTGCCCTTCACCTTGCAGAACGAGATACCCTGGCACGCCGACACCCAGACGTCGCGCTACAACCCGCTGGAGCAGCTGCCGGTCCTGATCCCCGATGACGCTGACCCGGTATTCGAATCCTCACACATCATGGACTGGATCGAGTGGCGCTATCCCACGCCGCCGATGCTCCCCGATGCGCCCGAGGCGGCGCTGGAGGCGAAGCAGGTGCAGGTGATCGCCGAAGGGGTGCTCGATGCAACTGTGCTGCTGTTCTGGGAAATGCAGCGGCCCCAGCCGAGCGCTGAATGGGCGCAGCGGCAGCTGCGCAAGGTCAAGGGCGGGCTGACCGAACTCAGCCGCCGTGTGGGGACGCGCGAGTATGTGGTCGGCGACCGCTTCGGGCTGGCGGACATCGCGGTAATCGCGCTGCTCGGCAATCAGGACATCGTGATCGAGACGGGCATGATCCCGCTTTGGCAGGCCTATGTGCCGGATATGGCGCCATGGCACGAACTCTACCCCAACCTAGCGCGGTTCGAGGCGTTCCACCGCGATCGGCCATCGGTGCGCGCAACGGCGCCAGTAATGTTCGCCCTCACGGAAAAGATTGTCTGAC
The DNA here is from genome assembly GCA_027489095.1 of Erythrobacteraceae bacterium. Classification (GTDB taxonomy): domain Bacteria; phylum Pseudomonadota; class Alphaproteobacteria; order Sphingomonadales; family Sphingomonadaceae; genus Erythrobacter. The sequence goes on along the minus strand of JAIYAL010000187.1, from coordinate 15,798 downwards.
CTAATCCTCGAAGATCGCCACCGCGCGGGTCCACCCCGCTGAAGCCGCGCGGATCTTCATCGGGAAGCACGCGATGGTGAAGCCGGTGGCGGGCAGAACTTCCAGATTGTGCAGCTTTTCGAGGTGGCAGTAGCCGATATCGCGGCCCGCCTTGTGGCCTTCCCAGATCAGGGCGGCATTGCCTGTCGCCTCATAGGCCTCACGCGTGTGGACGAAAGGCGCGTCCCAGCTCCAGCCATCGGTGCCGGTCAGCCGCACGCCTCGCTCCAGCAGGTACATGGTGGCGTCGTAGCCCATGCCGCAACCGGCGGTTACGTAATCGTCCTGGCCATAACGCTTGCCGGCTGCCGTGTTGACCACCACGATTTCGAGCGGCGAGAGTGTGTGGCCGATGCGCGCCAGTTCTGCCTCGACATCAGCTGCAGTGACGACATAGCCATCCGGCAGGGCGGTGAAATCGAGCTTCACGCCGGGCTGAAAGCACCAGTCGAGCGGCACTTCGTCGATTGTGATCGCGCGTTCGCCCCGATTCATCGTCGAGGCGAAGTGGTAGGGCGCATCGAGATGCGTGCCGTTGTGCGTGATGAGCTCGATCTTCTCGATCGCCCATGCCTCGCCATCGGGCAGGTCACCGGGCTTCAGTCCGGGGAAGAAGCCGATCAGATCGGGGACCGAAGTCTTGTGGTCTATGTAGCTGATCTTCGGCTGATACGGCGGCGGATCGGAGATCACATCGTTCTCGAGATAGATCGACAAGTCCACAATCGTGCGCACCATGCTCTAAAACTCCACCCTGTCGCCGCCCTTGAGGCCCAGCATCGCGCGGGCTTCGGTGGGCGTGGCCGGTTCATGGCCCATTTCGCGGATGATCCGCACTATCTTTTCCACCTGCTGCGCGTTCGAGGCGGCGAGCACGCCGCGTTCGATGAACAGGCTGTCCTCCAGCCCGACGCGGACATTGCCGCCCATCAACGCAGCTTGTGTCAGGAACGGCATCTGGTGCCGCCCGGCAGCAAGCACCGACCACTGGAAATTGTCACGGCCGAACAGACGGTCGGCAGTCGACTTCATGAACATCAGGTTTTCGAGATCGGGGCCGATGCCGCCCAGAATGCCGAAGATCATCTGGATGAAGAACGGCGGCTTTACCAGGCCCCGATCAACGAAATGGGCGAGATTGTAGAGGTGGCTGACATCGTAGCACTCGTGCTCGAACTTGGTGCCGGCCTCGCCCATCACCTCGAGGATCGTGGCGATATCGCGGAAGGTGTTGCGGAAGATGAAGTCGTCGGAGCCGGTGACATAGGGCTCTTCCCAATCGTGTTTCCATTCGGAGATGCGCGCCGCTGCGCCGAAGAACGCGAAGTTCATCGAGCCCATGTTGAGCGAGCACATCTCGGGCTTGAACTGGACCGCTGCCTTCAGCCGCTCTGCTAGTGGCATCGTCGCCGAACCACCAGTGGTAATGTTCACCACGGCATCGGTCTGCTGCTTGATGACCGACAGGAACTGCGCATAGATCGCCGGATCGCCAGTGGGTTGGCCGTTGGCCGGATTGCGCGCATGGAGGTGCAGAATGGCCGCGCCCGCCTGTGCCGCCGCGATCGATTGCTCGGCGATCTCGGATGGCGTGCAGGGCAGTGCGTCCGACATTGTCGGAGTGTGCGCGCCGCCGGTGACGGCGCAGGTGATGATGACCTTGCTCATCGCGGCGGCATCAGCGCGCGGTTGAGGCCGAGGCGGTCCGCAGTAACTTGCACATGCACAATCTGGTCTCCCTCGGAGTCGAAGATGCCAGCCAGCGCCAGCGTGACCGGCTGGCCGATTTGCGCCGGATCGATATCGTCAAACCCGCCGCGATAGGTGCCGGTGCAAGTGAGGTGGAACGCCCCGCGCTGCCCGGCAGAAAACAGCTGGTCGATTGTGATGTTTTCGATGGCCACCAGATCGGCAAAGCGCGGTCCTTCGGCGCTGATCTCGTCGATCATTGTCCTCTCGGTCCAATTTGCGGGGGTCGTCAGCCAAGCCTGTGCCAACGCCTCCACCGCTTGGTCCGGTGCTTCGCAAGGCGCGTCCCACGGGGCGGGATGCGGGGCGCGGATCCTGTCGCAGGTGCTTTCGGCGAGCTGGCGCTTGCGTGCGTAGTAGTCCTCCTCGGCCCAGCCGCGATGCAGTCGCCCGTTCCGGATCCGGAACAGCGTGATGCCGCCCCAGGTGGAAAGCCGCCCGGCGTGACGGCTAGACGCGCCGTGTTCGGTAAAGCGCATCGCAATGGCGTCGGGACCGATCACCGTATCGTGCACCGTCACGCAGAGGCCGGGAAACTGATCGAGCTGCGCGGCGGTTGCGGGGAGATAGGTGTCGTCGCGGCCAGCAAGCACGAATCCGCCGATGCTGAGCGCATAGTCGGGCTCCATGATCGTCTCGACCGCCGCCACGTTGTGGCAGGTAAGAAAATCGACGGCAAAGCCGCGCAGCAGGCGCGCTGAGGGACTGAGGGTCATGCTTGTTCTTCCAGCCAGCGCGGATCGCGCATTTCTTTTTTGAGGATCTTGCCCGAGGCGTTCTGGGGCAGCGCCGCCACGAAGGCGACGGAGGTCGGACACTTGTAGTGCGCCAGCTGCGCGCGGGTGAACGCGATCAGCTCAGCCTCGGTGGGCATGGTACCCGCCCGCGCGACAACGAAAGCCTTGGGGGTTTCGCCCCAGCGTTCATGCGGCACGCCGATCACGGCGACGGCGGCGACTGCCGGGTGATCGTAGAGCACGTTCTCTATCTCGGTAGGGTAGATGTTCTCCCCGCCGGAGACGATCATGTCCTTGAAGCGGTCATGAATGTACACGAAGCCGTCGGCGTCCTGATAGGCGGCATCGCCGGTGCACATCCAGCCATCGGGGGTGATCGTTTTCGCGGTTTCTGCGGGCTTGTTCCAGTAGCCGAGCATGATGGCCTCGGACCGGATGCGGATTTCGCCAACTTCGCCCACAGCAACCGGCTGACCCGTTGCCGGATTGACCAGTGCAAACTCGTTCCATGGCATGGGTCTCCCGCAAGCACGCAGTCGATGCGCGCGCGGGCCGCCAGGATCGTGGTCCTCAGGCGCCATCATGATCACCGTCCCGGCGGTCTCGGTCATGCCATAAGTGTTCATGAAGCCACAGCCTAGCATGGTGATCGCCCGCTTGAGCACTGCCTCGCCAATCGGCGCGCCGCCATAGACGATGCGGTTGATGCTCGACATGTCCATTTCGGCCACGCCCGGCACTTCGAGCAGCATCTGGATCACGGTCGGCACGAAGAAACCGTGAGTGACGCGGTAGGTCTGGATCGCGGCAACGATCTCGGCCGGCACGACCTGCTGCAGCAGCACGGTGTGGCCACCTTGGCTCATCGCAGTCATGGCATAGCCGATCCCGCCGATATGGAAGAGCGGGCTGGACACCAGATTGACGCTGCTTGCAGACATGTCCCACAGCTCATGTGCCATCCGCGCCAAAAACGAGAGGTTGCGGTGGCTCATCACCACGCCTTTGGGCAGGCCGGTCGTGCCGGAAGTATAAAGGATCAGGAGCGGGCTGTCCGGGGCGGGCAGGGCGCCCGGATCGTCCGGACTTTCAGCATCGCGCCAAGCGGGATAATCCGCGAGCAGGATCGTGGCTGGCGGTGTCAGTGTTTCGGCCAGCAGCCCTTTCAGGGCTTCTTCCAGGATCAACAGCGCTGGCGCGCTGTCGCCAAGAATACCGGCAATCTCGCGCGGGGCCAGCCGCCAGTTGATCGGCAGGCAGATCGCACCCGCCTTGGCGCAGCCGAAGAACAGCTCGAACTGCGCCGGCCCATTGCGCGCAAGGATCGCGACCCGGTCTCCAACCTGCACGCCCTGCGCAGCGAGCGCGTGCGCCACACGGCTGGCCCGCTTGTCGAATGCCCCAAAGCTTAGCGTCTCGTCGCCGAAAGTCAGGCAGGGAGCATCCGGGGTCAGCGTCGCATTCCGGCGTAGCAAAGTCAGCAGGTTGGTTTCCACGGGGATCAGTAGCTCTTCGGAAGGCCCAGGCTATGGGTCGAGACGTAATTCAGGATCATCTCGCGGCTCACCGGCGCGGTGCGGTGCAGGCGCGCGATGAACCACAGATCGGACAGACCGTACTCATTCGACAGCCCGTTGCCACCGTGGACCTGGATCGCCTGATCGAGCGCCTTCAGAGAGGATTCGGCGGCCGCGAACTTGGCCATGTTGGCGGTTTCGGCGGCGTCTTCCCCGCTATCGCAAAGCTGCGCGGCACGGGCATTGAGCAGGCGTGCCGCCTGCACGTTGATATAGGCTTCGGCCAGCGGGTGGGCGACGCCCTGATGCGCACCGATCGGCGTGTTCCACACCGAGCGGTCCTTGGCATATTGCGCCGCCTGCGAGATGGCAAAGCGTGAAATGCCGTTGTTGATTGCGGCGGCTGCGATGCGTTCCGGATTGAGGCCCGAGAATACCTGCTTCAGGCCCGCGCCGGGTTCTCCGATCAGCGCCTCGTCGGGCACTTCTACATTGTCGTAGAACACGGAAAACTGCTTTTCGGAGGTACGCAGGGCGGAATCGATCTGAGTCATCGAAATGCCCGGTGTGCTGGTGGGCACAACGAACAGCGACAGACCTTGCCGCGAGCCGTCGTTCACCGGTACGCCATCACGCGCCACGACCATGACTGCGTCCGACTGATCGATGTCAGACGTCCAGTACTTTGCGCCGTTGATAACCCAGCCATTACCCTTGCGCACTGCATGGGTGGTGACCTTGTGGGTGTTCGACCCGGCGTTCGGCTCGGTGATGCCGAAGCACATCTTGCGTTTGCCGCTGGCGATGCCGGGCAGCCACTCCTGCTTCATCGCCTCGCTGCCGCAAGCCGCAATGATCGGCGCAGTGATCGATGAGATGACCATCGAGAGGATCGGGCAGCCATGCGCTGCGGTTTCCTCGATGCAGATATTGAGTTCCGAAAGGCCGCCACCGCCGCCGCCGTAGGCCTCGGGCACGTGCACACCCAGGAACCCGGCCTCGCCCAGCGCGGACCACAGGGCGGTCGGCTGCTCGCCCTTGTTGACGACGTCCTGAAAGTACTTCCGGCCAAACTTCCCGACGAGTTTGCTGACGCTGTCACGCAGATCGCGGTGGTGGTCGGCGGTGTCGCACAGGGTTGTTTGGAAAAGATCAGACAACATTCGAAATGCTCCAGACTTGAAATATGCTCACTGCGGCCAGGTGAAAAAGCCCTGCCCCGATTTGGCGCCGAGTTTGCCTGCGGCGACCATGTCGATGAGTATTTGCGGCGGGGCGAAACGGTGGCCGTGGGCGGCCTCCAGCGTGCGCGCGATATCGAGCCGGACGTCGATGCCGACAATGTCACTGAGGCGCAGCGGCCCGACCGGATGGCGATAGGCAACAACCGCGGCCCGGTCGATATCCTCAGCCGAAGCAACGCCCGATTCGAGCATGCGCATCGCCTCGAGACTGGCGATCAGATCGAGCCGGCTGGTGGCAAAACCGGGCACATCGCGCACTGTAAGCGACTGCTTGCCGATTGCTGTCACATAGGCGCGAGCGGCCTCCAGCGTTTCCGGCAGGGTTTTCGCGCCTTCAACCAGTTCGACCAGATGGATCGACCAAACCGGATTGAAGAAGTGCATGCCGAGAAAGATCCCCGGATCGGGCAAGGCCTGCGCCAGCCGGTCGATCGACATCGCGCTGGTATTGCTGCCGATCAGCTTTGGCGTCCGGCGCGCAATCCGCGCAAGAATGTCGAGCTTGAGCTCCAGCCGCTCGGGCACGGTTTCGATCACCAGATCGAGACCCTCCTGCAACAGGTCCACAGCGGCAATCCGCGTAATCCGGTTTTCAAGTGCTGCTGCACCTGCTGCATCAAGCTTGCCGCGCGAGATCGCGGAGGCGGCCGTTTTGCTGATCGTGTCGCGCAGGCCGAGCGCGCGCGCATCATTCGGCTCGACGACAGTGACATGCGCACCCGCCATGGCGCTGACATAGACGATGCCGACGCCCATCGTGCCGCCGCCGACAACTGCGATCTGCTGGTTTGCCAAAGCTTCGTTCATCGTCCGGTCCATTGTGCAGGGCGTTTCTCGGCAAAGGCCCGCGCGCCTTCGGTTGCATCTTCAGAGGCGAGCACGCTGTCGACGAGCGGGCGCTGGCGGTCCCAGATCTCGGCCTCAAGCCATTCGCGCGATTCGCGGATGATGCGCTTGGTCATCGCCGTGCTCAGCGGCGCGTTGGCGGTGATGGCCTGCGCGAGCGCGAGAGCGCCTTCGAGCGCGCCGCCTTCGGGCGTGATCCGGTTGACGAGGCCCCAGCGGTGCGCTGTCGCCGCGTCCATGCGTGCGCCGGTCAGCGCATATTCCAGCGCAATCGTCTCGGGAATGCGGCGTGGCAGGCGCACCAGTCCGCCCGAGCCTGCGACCAGGCCGCGCGCCACTTCGGGGAGGCCGAACCAGGCGGTTTCGGCTGCCACGATCAGGTCGCAGGCCAGCGCCAGCTCGCAGCCACCTGCCAATGCAAAGCCTTCGACCGCTGCGATCACCGGCTTTTCAGGTGGAGCTTCGGTGATCCCGGCAAAGCCGCGGCCTTCCAGCTCGGGCCGTTCGCCTTCGGCAAAGGCCTTGAGGTCCATCCCCGCGCAAAACGAGCTGCCACGCCCGGTGATGATCCCCACCCGCAATTGGGGATCGGCATCGAGCCGGTCCAGCGCGCCTGCGATGGCCAGCGAGACCGCATGCGTCACCGCGTTACGCTGCTGCGGGCGATTGATCGCGATGACGAGGACCGCGCCGTGCTGTTCGATCTCGACGGGGCCGTAGATTGGGCTATCCATAGGAAGGCCTCCCAAGGATGTATTCGCCGAGATCCGCTGTCTCGGTCATGGTCCAGAAGTCGATGATCCGGAACGGGTTGTTGACGACGACCCGGCCCTTGGAATTCTTGTAGTAGGTCTCGACACCGGGGTAGGTCCACACCATGCCGGCGTGGGTCTGATCGACCTTGACGTTGTAGGCGTCGTGGACCTCCTCGCGTACTTCCACTTGCGTGGCGCCCGCGGCCAGAGTCTGCTGAATGAGCGACATCACATAGTGCATCTGCCGCTCGAGCACGGTGATCAGGCTGCCGCCGTGCCCGAACTGGGTGTTGGGCCCATAGAGGCAGAAGAAGTTGGGGTATCCGGGAACGACTGTGCCGAGATAGGCGCGCGCATCGTCGCCCTTCCAGTCCTTGTGCAGTTCGCGTCCGCCGAGCCCGACGACCTTCATCGGCGCCAGGAGGTTGACTACGTCAAAGCCGGTTGCCCAGATCAGCACGTCCGCCTTGTGGACCGCGCCATCATGCGTGCGGACCCCATCCGGCAGGGCCTCGACCACCGAGCCTGTGACGAGGGAGACATTGTCCCTCGCCAATGTGCGGAACCAGCCGTTGTCCAGCAACATACGTTTGCCAAAGGGCGGGTAGTCCGGGATGACCTGCGGCAGCAAATGCTTCGCGGCGCCGAGTTCGGCGGTGATATACGCCTCAAGCCCCTTGCGGTGCGCCTCATTGATCGGGTTGATCGAACGGCCTCGGCCGTCCCACGCCGGGTCCTGTTGCAGCGCCTCGTAGAGCTTGTCGTTGAACGCCCAGCTCAGCCGAATGCGGTACCAGCGGCGGTATAGCGGAACCGCATCAAGCAATTGGCGGAGTGGTGCAGGAATGCTCTGGCCGAATTTCGGGAACGGCGCAGCCCATTGCGGGGTGCGCTGCACGATCGTCAGCGAGGCAACGGTGTCCACGATCGCGGGCGCAACCTGCATCGCGCTCGCCCCGTTGCCAATCAGGACCACGTTGCGCCCTTCGAGCGGCACGCCCTCATCGGGAAAGGTGGCGGTGTGGAAGCTGGGGCCGTTGAAAGTTGCGAGCCCCGGGATATCGGGCAGCCGCGGCTTGTTGAACGCGCCGACGCCGCTGATCAGAATCGACGCACGCAAGGTTTCGGCATTGCCTGTCTCGTTGGTGACGAGAGCGGTCCATTCGCCTGCGGCCTCGTCAAACCGCGCTTCGGTCACCTCGACGCCGAAGCGGATGTGCCGCCTGATATCGTGATCGTCCGCGACCTTCTCGAGATAGCCGTGGATCTCCCGGCTGCCGGCAAAGAAGCGCGACCAGTCGTAGGGCGCGAACGAGAACGAATAGAGGTGGCTCGGCACGTCGCAGGCAGCGCCCGGATAGCGGTTCTCGAGCCAGACGCCGCCGGGGCGGTCATGGCGCTCGACGATCGTGTACGGAATGCCCGCCTTCGCCAGCTGGATGGCAGCGCACAGGCCCGAAATCCCTGCGCCAATGATCAGCGCGCGAAAACCATCCGGAATCTGGGCATGTTCCGGCTCTCTGCCGTCAGCCGCTGGCAGATCAAGATCCGCGCGAATCATCGGGGCGTATGTTGCGGGGACAGTTTCGCCGAGCGAGACGCTCATCATCTCGACAAGCAGCGCATCTGACGGATTCACCAGGCGAGCCGGCTCGCCGCCAAAATGCCGGGTCAGCGCGGCGTGGGCGGCATCGCGGATTTCGCGCTGCACATCATCGGGCAGACCGCCGCTGTCGTTGTCGTCCATCCCGCGCGTGCGGGTGGGAATGAACTTGCCTTCGATCCAGCTCCGTTCGCCCGTCAGCTGGACCAGCAGGCAGGCAAGAGTCGGCACATTTGCAGCCTCCAGCGCCTCGGTCAGCCAATCGGGATGTTCGGTGTGTTGCACAGCTACCTGCCACTGCGTGTTATTGCCCTGCACGCGCCATCAGCGGAGCGGCGTTGGCATCCCTGTCCGCAATAGCGAGGTAAAAGTCAACAGGTATGTTGATTTGACGTTGCTTGGGGCTGACAGCGCTTGGTCCGGGTGGCTCATTTCAAAGGCGAAGTCCCGAGTTTGCAACATTTTTTGCTGGAAAAACAGGGATAATATCGGACTTCCGCCGCTGGTCTTGGCTGTTTCAGCCAAAATTTTAACACCACTGTTGACGAATGTGACCTATCTCATCTACGAAGGTGTTGATAAAAGGGAAGGCGACTCGATGCAGGCAGGAAAGCCTTGCACGCGCCAAGGGGAGAATAGCCTATGTCCAGACCTACCATCCTTCGCGCTGCGCTCGTTTCGGCCAGTGTCCTGTCGCTGGCCGCGACTGCGCATGCGCAGGCTGCCCCCCAGGCTGAGCAGGCCGCTCCGGCCGAAGGCCTCGGCGAAATCATCGTGACTGCCACAAAACGCAGCGAAAACCTTCAGAACGTGCCGGTGGCCATCACCGCCGTGAATGCAGCCCAGCTCACCAAGCAGGGCGTGTTCTCCACGACCGACCTCAACAACTCGATCCCGAACCTGCAGGTCAGCTCTGCCTACGGCGAAACCCAGCCGAACTTCACCGTGCGCGGCATCGGCGTCGGGACCGAGTACAACTCCAACGCCGCGTCGCCGGTCGGCATCTACGTCGACGAAGTCTATCAGTCGTTCCGTGCCAGTCATGGCCAACAGTTGTTCGATCTCGAGCAACTGGAAGTCGTGCGCGGGCCCCAGGGCACGCTCTATGGCCGCAACACCACGGGCGGCGCGATCAACTTCATCACCCGCAAGCCCAAGCTGCAAGGTTCCAACGGCGCGATCACGCTGGGTTACGGCTCGTTCAACCGCATTAGTGCGCAGGGCGCGATCGAAGTCACCCCGATCGAAGACAAGCTCGGCATTCGCATCGCTGGCAGCTACGTCGATTCCGATCCCTACGTGCGCAACGTGCAACCGGTCGGCCTGATCAAGTCCAACCCGAAAGTTCCCGACAACGTCGCGTTTGGCGATAAGAACGCCGGCATCTCACCGGGCGGGCATGAATCGTTTGGCATTCGCGGGCAGATCCGCTTCAAACCCACCGAAACGATCGATCTCAACCTCAAGGCCTATGTCGCGCAGTCGGTCGGCGGGCAGGATTCACCGCAGAACCACGGTCCTTCGCTCACAAACGATACCATCAGCCTTGCCGATTCGGCGTTCGGCTTCTTCTATACCCCGCTTGCCAGCCAGCTGTTCGGCAACGGCAAGGATCTCACCGACTTCCTCCCGCCCGCTTACAGCGCCAAGGGCCGCGGCCTGACCGACCGCGAGATCGAGGGCAACTCGATCGGCACGGCCGAGACCAAGACCTTCGGTATTGTGCTCAACGCCAAGTTCGAGCTGGGCGACAAGGTCAACCTCACCTCGATCACCGGCTTCGACCGCACGCGCAATGGCCTGCTGCCCCGCATCGACTGCGACGGCACGCCCTACAACGTGTGCTCGATCGGCTATGCCTCGACCTCGCGCAGCTTCAACCAGGATCTGCGGCTTGATTACTCAAGCGGACGGTTCAAGGCTATCGTTGGCGCCTACTACGGTTGGGACAAGATCGTCACCAACAACACGCCTGATTTCTACGGCTTCCTCAGCGACGTGAACGCCGCGATCGGCAACCCCAAGACCTACTTCAATCCCGCTGGCCTCGGCCGCGAGAGCGGCATGGCGACCGCGCTGAAGGCCACGCAGAACTACACCCAGGAGCGCAAGTCCTACGCGATCTATGGTGAGGCCAGCTACGAGCTGACCGACACGGTCAAGATCACTGCCGGCCTGCGCTACACCAAGGACAAGTTCGCCTACCTCGACGCGCTGACCACGTTCTATGACGATACGGGCGCGCCGCGCCTCTATACCGTGTCCGACTACGCACCCGGCGGCGTGCTTTCGAAGTATTTCATTGGCGACAATCCGGCGCTCGACAAGAGCATAAAGCCGCTCAACCGCCGCGATGGATCGAATGCGCTGACGGGCCGGGCGATCATCGACTGGAAGCCGGCTGACAACATGCTGCTTTATGCCAGCTACAGCCGCGGCTATCGCGGTGGCACTTACAACGGCCTCGCGTTCCAGTCCGCTGCGCAGGTCTACTTCGTCAAGCCGGAAAAGGTCGATGCTTTCGAAGTCGGTATCAAGAGCCGCTTCTTCGACAACCGCTTGCAGTTCAACCTCTCGGCGTTCCACTACAATTACAAGAGCCAGCAGCAGCAGCTGCTTGACCCGAGCTCGGTGACCTTCCTGATCAACCTCGACGGGAAGCTGACCGGTCTGGATGCTGAACTCATCTTCGCTGTCACCGACAATATCCGCTTTAACGCGGGGCTCGGCGTGCTCGACAGCAAGTTCGACAACGGCGCCTGCCCGACCGCACCGATCAGCGGCACGCCGCCTCAGGTTGGCAACTGCATCTCGACGGGTGGCGGCAAGATCGACGTCGGTGGCAATCCGTTCCCCTACGCCAGCAAGGTTTCGGGCAACATCGGGCTCGACTGGGATGCCTACAAGACCGATGGCGGCACGCTGACGTTCCACGCCGATACCAGCTACACGGGGCGGTATTTCTATGACGTGTTCGGCTCATACGACTATGTCGGGCCGCAGGGGAGCTCGGTCAATTCGGGCAGGGGGCCGCTGGGTGAAGGCCAGGCGCCGTACTGGCTGATCAATGGCCGGATCTCCTACACGACGCAGCACTTCTCCATCGCCGGTTACGTCAAGAACCTGACCAACAAGCTCTACTACCCCAACGCAATCAACGTCGAGGGCAGCTACGGCAGTGACTACCGGATCCGCGCGGCACCGCGCCAGTTCGGCATCGAAGTCGGCGCCAAGTTCTGATGGACCATCACGAGGGCATCTGCGACGCAGGTGCCCTCATTTTTTTCAACTTCACTCATTCGCAAATAGGCTGCATTCCATGCGCAAGTTTCATCCGGTCGTTCTTTCGCTTTTGCTTGCGGGCTGCGCACAGGCCATCGCTGATCCGATCACCTCCGTATCGTCGGGCGATTGGCGGACCTACGGCGGGACCTCCGAGGAGCAGCGCTTCAGCCAGCTGACCGCAATTGATGCCAGCACGGTCGGCAATCTGGGCCTCGCCTGGAGCCACGAGTTCGATACCGCGCGAGGCCTCGAGGCTACACCGCTGGTGGCTGACGGGGTGATCTACACGACGACTGCCTGGTCCAAGGTCTATGCGCTTGATGCGGTGAGTGGAAAGCTCCTCTGGGAATACGATCCCAAGGTCCCCGGCGAGACCGGGTTCAAGGCCTGCTGCGATGTCGTCAATCGCGGTGCCGCGCTCTATGATGGCAAGGTCTATGTCGGCACGCTCGACGGCCGGCTGATCGCGCTCGATGCCAAGACCGGCAAGCTCATCTGGTCAACCCTGACGGTCGACCAGAGCAAGCCCTACACGATCACCGGCGCGCCGCGCGTGGTGAAGGGGAACGTGCTGATCGGCAATGGCGGCGCCGAATATGGTGTGCGCGGCTATGTCAGCGCCTATGACGCCCAAACCGGAAAGATGGTCTGGCGTTTTTACACGGTGCCGCCTGCCAAGGGTGCGGCCCCCGATGGCGCCGCCTCTGACAAGATCATCGCCAAGATGCAGGCTACCTGGGACGGCGACTGGTCCAGGTTCGGCGGCGGCGGCACGGTCTGGGATTCGATCGTCTATGACAAGGAATTCAACCAGGTCCTGATCGGTGTCGGCAACGGCTCGCCGTGGGATCACCGCCTGCGTTCGAACGGCAAGGGCGACAACCTGTTCGTTTCCTCGGTTGTTGCGCTTGATGCCGATACCGGCGAATACAAGTGGCACTATCAGGGCGTACCGGGTGAAAGCTGGGACTTCACGCAGACCCAGTCGATCATTCTCGCCACGCTCAAGATCGGCGGTGCAGACCGGAAAGTCATGATGCAGGCGCCCAAGAACGGCCTGTTCTATGTGATCGACCGCAGCAACGGTAAGCTGATTTCCGCCAGGAACTTCGTGCCCGTCAACTGGACAACCGGCGTGGATATGGCGACGGGCCGCCCCGTGGAGAATCCCGACGCCCGCTATGAAAAGGGCGTGTTCGTCGCCACGCCCTCCGGCCACGGCGCCCATAACTGGCAGCCGATGGCTTTTAATCCGCAAGCGGGGCTCGCCTATATCCCGGCGCAGGAAGTGCCACTTGCCTATGTCAGCGACAAGCCCTTCGTGGCGCGCCCGGGCGGCTGGAACCTTGGCGTGAATCTGGCGATCAACTCCCTTCCTGATGATAAAGCCGCGCTAAAGGCGATCCGGGCCACGCTTCGTGGCTACCTCATTGCGTGGAACCCGGTGGAGCAGAAAGAGGCCTGGCGGGTCGATCTTGGCGGCCCCGGCAATGGCGGCGTGCTGACCAGCGCGGGCGGACTCGTCTTTGCGGGCAATGCCAAAGGCAAGCTGGTCGCCTATGCAGCGACAAGCGGCAAGGAACTGTGGTCCTACGATGCTGGCATCGGCATCATTGCTCCGCCGATCACCTATTCGGTCAAGGGCGTGCAGTATGTCGCCGTGATGGCGGGCTACGGTGGCGGCTATGGCCTGCCGGCAGCGTTTGCCGAACTGCAGGGGCCGCGGCCCAATGGCCGCCTTCTGGTTTTCGCGCTCGGCGGAAAGGCCTCCTACAAGATCGAACGCGCCCCGCAGGCACCGCCGGTCATCGTCCCGAACGAATGGACGCCAGAAACGGTGGCCAAGGGCGCCGAGCTTTACGGCAACACCTGCTCGGTCTGCCACGGCGGCGGGGTGCGATCCTCGGGCGTGCTGCCCGATCTGCGCCGGTCTGGCGTTCTGGCCGACAAGGCGACGTGGCAGGCGGTTGTGCACGACGGCGCGCTTAAGGAAAATGGCATGGTCGGCTTCGCCAGGTGGATGTCGGTTGAGGATGTCGAATCTGTGCGGGCATACGTCGCCGACCGAGCCCGGTTGCTAGCAAAGGAGTCGGACCAGTGAGCCTGCAGATGTTGATTGGCGGCAAGCTTGTTGCCGGCAACCGCACGCTTAATGTCGTTGATCCCGCCACGGGTCAGGTGTTTGACACCTGTGCTTGCGGTTCCCGCGAGGACTTCGAGGATGCAGTCACGGCGGCCGCCGCTGCGTTTCCCACATGGTCGCAGACCACAGCGGAAGCGCGCAGTGCCTTGCTCATTCAGATGGCCGAGGTCATCGAGGCCAATCTGGAATCGCTCGCCCGCACGCTCACCAGCGAGCAGGGCAAGCCGATCCCCGATGCACAGGCCGAAGTGGGCGGTGCGGCCTATTTCCTTCGCTACTATGCCGGGCAGACTATCCCCATTGAGCTAATCGAAGACAGCGAGGCGCGCCGGATCGAGTTACATCGCTGCCCGCTCGGTGTGGTCGCGGCAATCGTGCCTTGGAATTTCCCTGTCCTCACCGCAGTCAACAAGGTTGGCGCGGCGCTGCTCACCGGGAACACCGTCGTTGTAAAACCCGCAGCCACAACCCCGCTGGCTACGCTGGAAATCGCCGCGTTGTGGAAGGATTTGGTACCTGCCGGCGTGGTCAATGTGGTCACGGACAACAACGATCTGGGCGATGCGCTGACCGGCCATCCGCTAGTGCGCAAAGTCAGCTTCACCGGCTCGACCACCACGGGTAGCAAGGTTATGGCGGCAGGTTCTGCCTCCCTCAAGCGCATGACGCTCGAACTGGGCGGCAACGATTCCGGCATTGTGCTCGATGATTGCGATCCCGAAGTGGTCACGCAGCAACTGTTCAATTCTGCCTTCGTCAACAACGGGCAGGTCTGCATCGCGCTCAAGCGGCTCTATGTGCACGAAAGCCAGTATGATGCGGTATGCGCCAAGCTGGCCGAGATCGCGAACGCCGCGGTCGTCGGCCCCGGATCGCAACAGGGCACCCAGCTAGGCCCGGTGCAGAACCGTGTGCAGTTCGAAAAGCTCAAAGCCCTGATCGAAGAGACCCGCACCGAAGGCACGATCATCGCGGGCGGTGACAGTCCGGAGGGCGAGGGCTATTTCATCAATCCGACGATAGTGCGCGATATCGCGGACGATGCCCGCCTCGTGACCGACGAGCAGTTCGGGCCAGTGCTGCCGGTGCTGCGCTTTGCCGATATCGACGACGTTGTGGCCCGGGCCAACAATACCAGTTTCGGCCTTGGCAACTCGGTTTGGTCGGCGGATCCGGCCCGCGCAGGTGCTGTCGCCGCGCGGCTTGATTCCGGCTCAGTGTGGATCAACAAGCATGGCGATATCGGGCCCGATACGCCGTTCGCCGGTGCCAAGATGTCTGGTGTCGGGATCGAGATGGGCATGCACGGCCTACTCGAGTTCACCCAAGCCAAAGTGATGAACTATGCAAAGGCTGCGTTGGTCTAGAGTTGGACTGAAAGCCCGGACATGATCCTCAATAATGGCCACAGCCGACCGCAACCGGGGCTTAGCCTCATTCGTGTCAAACATACGCGCCACTGGCCAGCAGGACAAGTCGACACAGTACGGAGGCCAGCGCCTCAGTGCAGCCAAACATCCCTCTGGTCTTGTCGACCTGATGCTGTTTGGACTGTATTCCAAGGACTCGAAACTGCGCCGATTTGAAGGGTGGAAGTAGGCACACCGTACCCGGGAGACCGGTGTCCAGGAACGGCGGAATTCCGGCAATTATCGGCGGTTTCTCCTAGATGCACCGGATGATGTCACCTGATGTCGGCTCTGGATCCGCTAGTCCATGTTCCTTGGAGTTCGATAAGTCTTTGAGATATTGTTCTATATTTGTTGATTGCCACTGAGAAGTGACCCGGGAGAGGCCGTAATTTCCACTGAGATTTGACCCATGTTCTGATCGTTCCCTTGGCTGGCAGTCGGGGGATCATGGAGTGATCGACATGGCGT
>JAIYAL010000036.1 GCA_027489095.1 Erythrobacteraceae bacterium | reverse complement strand
GCAACCGCATGGCAAACCCCACCCGGAGCAAGGCCGAATAGGGGTCTCGCGCCCTTCGCAAGAAGGGCAGGCGTGTTTCGCGCCGAGAGACCCGGGTTGGCTGCTAGAGCGCCGGAGCAATCCGGCGACCAGATGAATGGCTGCCACCGTGCGGCAGGTTCCCTTGGGGGCCCAAGCACGGACACAGAACCCGGCTTATGACGGCCCCCTGACGTTCTTGTTGTCCTGCCGCTTCGCTGCTTTAGGGCGGAAGTCCCGTCCTACCGCTACGCTACTTGAGGACGCAATTCCCGTCCTACCGCTACGCTACTTGAGGACGCAATTCCCGTCCCATCACCCTTGAAGGATTAGCCCCAATGCAGGTGATCGGATCGGCTATCATGCCGCGCGCTTCGGCCCACCGTCCGCTCGCCCAGCGGCTCGGGATCATCCTCGCGGTGGTGGTGCAGATCGGTGCGGGCTTCCTGCCGCGCTTCGGCATCGGCGAGTTCATCGGGGCGCGCTCGGACGCGGTGCGCACGCTGATCACGCCGGCTGGCTGGGCCTTCGCGATCTGGGGGCCGCTGTTCCTCCTGTCGATCGCCTTTGCCGTGTGGCAGGCCCTTCCTGCCCAGCGCAACAACGCCCTGCTTGCCCGCATCGGCTGGCCCGCCGCGGTCGCGCTGGCGGCGCAGGGGGTGTGGTCGACCTATACCCAGCTCGCCAATCTCACGTTCGTGTCGGTCGCGATCATCCTCGTCTCGCTCGGCGGATTGCTGATCGTGCTGCGCGCACTGGTCGCCGCGCCCGCTCTGTCGCGGGGCGAGCGGATCTTCGCGGCCCCTGCCTTCAGCGCGCTCGCGGCGTGGCTGACCGCGGCGAGCATCGTCAATATCGCGGCGAGCCTCAAGTATCACGGCATCATGGGCGCCGACCTTGCGCCCCTTGTTACCGCGGTGATGATCGTGATCGGCTCCATCATCGCCGCCATCGCGGTCTGGCGCTCGCGCGGTGTGCCGCTTTACGGGCTGGTGTTCAGCTGGGCGCTGTTCGCGATCAACGCTGCCGGTGGGCAGCGCTTCGCGATAGTCGGCTACGCGGCCCTCTCAGGCATCGTTCTGGTGCTGGCCGTCACCGCCTGGCAGCTGTCCCGCAAGGACAACCGTCGGCACTGGATCGGCGACGGTCAGGCGCGGCCCACGCTGACATAGTCAAAGCCCGCCGCGCGCATTTCGTCGGGCGTGTAGATGTTGCGCAGGTCCACCATCACCGGGGCCTTGGCGAGTTCCTTGACGCGCTTGAGATCAAGCGCGCGGAAGGCGTCCCACTCGGTGACGATCACCACCACATCGGCATCCTCGATCGCGGCGTAGGGACTGTCGCACATCGACACGCCGGGCAGCAGCGGGCGCGCCTGCTCCATGCCTTCCGGGTCATAGGCGGCGACCGTCACGCCGGCATCCATCAGCGTCTGCGCCACCGCGATCGCGGGGCTGTCGCGCATGTCATCGGTGTTGGGCTTGAACGTCAGGCCGAGCAGCGCCGCCTTCTTGCCGCGCGCATCTTCCACGCCGCCCAGCGCATCGACCACCTTGCGGCCCATCGCGCGCTTGCGGCTTTCGTTGACCTTGACCACGGCTTCCACGATCCGGGTCGGGCTGTCGTAATCCTCGGCGGTCTTGAGCAGCGCGAGCGTGTCCTTGGGGAAGCACGATCCGCCATAGCCCGGCCCGGCGTGCAGGAATTTCGAACCAATGCGGTTGTCCATCCCGATCCCGCGGCTGACGTCCTGCACGTTCGCGCCGACCTTCTCGCACAGATCGGCCATTTCATTGATGAAGGTGATCTTGGTCGCAAGGAAGGCGTTGGCGGCGTATTTGATCAGCTCGCTGGTGCGGCGGCTGGTGAACAGGATCGGCGATTCGTTGAGGAACAGCGGGCGATAGACCTGCCGCATCACCTCGCGGCCGAATTCGTCCTCGGCGCCGATGACGATGCGGTCGGGCCGCTTGAAATCGCCGATCGCGGCGCCTTCGCGCAGGAATTCGGGGTTGGAGACGACCGCGAAGCGGTGCGCCGTTCCGGTTTCGCGGATGATCCGTTCGACCTCGTCGCCGGTGCCGACAGGCACGGTCGACTTGGTCACCACGACGGCGTCATTGGAGAGCTTCTCGCCGACTTCGCGGGCGACCTCGTAGACGAAGGTGAGGTCGGCATGGCCATCGCCGCGGCGGCTGGGGGTGCCGACCGCGATGAAGATCGCGTCGGCGCCGGCAATGCCTTCGCCCAGATCGGTGGTGAAGGCGAGGCGCCCGGCCTTGACGTTGCTATCGACCAGCGCGTCGAGACCCGGTTCGTAAATCGGCATGATCCCGGCGTGAAGCCGGTCGATCTTGCCCTGATCCTTGTCGATGCAGACCACATCGTGGCCGAAATCGGCAAAGCACGCCCCCGAGACGAGCCCGACATAGCCCGATCCCACCATCGCAATCTTCATAGTGCTGCCCTCAAGCGATTGATGACGCCGGGTGGCGTCTGTCTGCGGCGTCAGTGCGGGCGATCGCCATGAAACATCGCGATCGCCCCGGTCTCGCTGGCGCGCGCCTGCAGGATGCGGCGCTGGTCACCCTCGAGAACGAGCGCTGTAAGCACACCCGAGCGGAAAGCGCCAGTGTCAATGCCGATCCGGTTGCCGCAGTCCATCACGTGATCGAAGATGGTGTGGCCGTGGACCACCACCTTCTCGAGCGCGCCTTGATGGTCGAGAAAGCCGCCCCGGATCCACAACAGGTCGGAGCGCTTCTGTTCGGACAGCGGGCGCGCCGGGTCGATCCCGGCATGGACGAAGACATAGTCGCCCGCGCGGATCATCGTCTCGAACCCGGCGACATAGTCGCGCACCGATTGCGGGATGCGTGCGCAGTAGAGATCATAGATCTCCTCAAGCGGCAGGGTCGACAGCTCGTGTGCGGTCAGGCCGAAGCTGAGCACGGTTTCATAGCCGCCGTGCTTGAGGAAGTGGCGCAGCGTCTCGGGCTTGTTGAAGGCATTGAGGAACATGTCCTCGTGATTGCCGGCCAGGACGCGGACGTTGCGGGTCTGCTGCCAGACGCGGGTGCGGGCGATCACCCCGGCGCTGTCCGGCCCGCGATCAACCAGATCGCCAAGCAGCACGATGCGGTGATCGCATGTCGGCGCGGCGGCGATTTCCTCCTCGACCGCGGCGATCATCGGCTCGAACAGGTCAAGCCGCCCGTGGATGTCACCGATCGCGTAATAGCGCGTGCCGTCCGGCACCTGCGGCAGCTTCACCGGCGCAGGGGAGCTGAGAAAATCGCGCAAACGCTGCAGCATGACCATTACTTCGGTAATCCGATTATGTGGCCCCGGCGAGGGCAAGGGCAAAAATTTCTACGCTGACCCCCGTCAAGGGACCGGCGCTTAAGTTCCATAACGCAGGGGCGCAACCGGCCCTTTGCCCCGAGCGACAGACGGTGCAATTTTGTCGCCCAATGGGTAATGCGCCCCGGTCAATCGAGCGTGAAGCTCACCGTCGTGACAACCCGCACCTTCTTGTAAGGGCTATCGGCCATGCCCCAGCCGCCGCCTGAATCCCCGTCGCGCGCCGTGACCTCGAAATAGCCCTGCGTCGCGTCGCGGATCTTGCCGACGCCGCTTTCCGAATCCTTGGCGAATTGCTGTGCCGATGCGCGCGCGTCCTTGGTCGCCTCGGCCACCATCGCAGGCTTGATGTCGTTCAGCTTGGTGAAGGTGTAGGCCATCCCCGAGCCTTCTTCGAGGAACACCCCGCGGCTGACCAGATCGAACTGCCGCGCGACCGCTTTCTGCGCGCGGGGGATGTCATTGGTGCGCAGCGCGAGCCGCTGGCGGACGGTGAAGCTGGTCACGCCGTTCTGGTCGGTCATGCTCGACACGTTGGCGCCGGTCGGCTGGAGCGCGTCGGCAGGGAAGCCCAGCTCCTTGAAGAAGGTTCCGATCGTGGCGGTGTCCCCGCGCACCTTGGCCTGCGCGTCGGCGATGCTGGTCGAGGTGGTGGAATAGGAGATCGTCCAGGTCGCAAGGTCGGCGGTGACGTCGCGTTCGGCCAGCCCGCGCACGGTGACGGCGCGCTCGGCATCCTTGGCGCGCAAGAGCCCGTTGCCGAGCAGATAGCCGCCCGCGATCATCCCGAACGCCAGGATCCCGGCGGTGCCGAACCAGCGCAAGCTGGCGGGCTGCAGCAAGCCACTGTTCGTCGTGTTTGCCGGTTGCATGTCATCACCGCTCATCGCATTGTTCCTAACTTGAGTTTGCACGATGAGTTGTGCATCATCGTCGATGAATGGAGTTTGAATGCTTTTCTGTTTTCGCACGCCCTCCGGCGTGCGGTGTCCTCGCTCATGGGGCCTGAAAGCCCCATCGCTCCGGGCGGCCGGTCGGCCTTGCGGTCGCTACGCGACCGATTTTTCGCGACTTTGAAGGGTAGTTTGATGACCAAATATCTTCATTCGATGATCCGTGTGTCCGATCCCGACGCGACGGTCGATTTCTTCAAGCTCATCGGGCTCGAGGAAGTGCGCCGCTTTGATAGCGAGGCGGGGCGCTTCACGCTGATCTTCCTCGCCGCGCCGGGGCAGGCAGGCATCGCTGAGGTCGAACTCACCTATAACTGGCCCCCTGCCGACGGCAGCGCTCCGGAAGACTATAGTGGCGGCCGCAATTTCGGGCACCTCGCCTACCGGGTCGATAACGTCTACGAGACCTGCCAGCGCCTGCTCGACAGTGGCCACATCATCCACCGTCCCCCGCGCGACGGGCACATGGCCTTCGTCAAATCGCCTGACGGCATCTCGATCGAACTGCTCCAGGACGGCCATCTCGAACCGGCCGAGCCGTGGATGAGCATGCCGAATACTGACTCGTGGTAAGTGTCGCGAAACCACAAGTCTTCAGGCTTTGCTAGCTAAGTGAACAAATACAATGAACGGTTGCAAAATATACGCGTCAAGGTAAATTGACAGCCTAATTTGGGGGGGGGTCGCACCTTGTCCGTGACGGAGCTTGATCCGTGGCAGTGGCTTGCCCTGCTGCAACATGAACTGTTGCTGTTCGCCGGGGTGTTTATCCTGATCGGCGCACTTGATGATTTGGCGCTCGATGCGCTATGGCTTGTGCTGCGAGCAGGCGGGGCGGCGCAAACGACGCGGCGCAGCCGCGGCCCGCTCCAGCACCGGGCCTTGTCGGGCCCGATCGCGGTCGTGATCCCGGCCTGGCGCGAGGCAGCGGTGATCGGCCAGACCATCCGCCATCTGCTTGACACCTGGCCCCAGCCGCACCTGCGGCTTTATGTCGGCTGCTACCGCAACGATCCCGCGACGCTGGGGGCATGCATCCTCGCCGCGCAGCGCGATCCGCGCCTCAGGCTGGTGATCCATGGCCGCGACGGGCCGAGCACCAAGGCCGATTGCCTGAACCGCCTCTACGCCGCGCTGACGATTGACGAAGAGCGGGGTGGGCGGCGCTTCACGGCGGTGGTGTTCCATGATGCCGAGGACATCGTCGATCCGGCCGCGCTGGGCCTGCTGGACGAATGCATCGCGGGCGGGGCGGATTTCGTGCAGTTGCCCGTAGAGCCGCTGATCCCCCACCACCGGCCGTTCCTCGCGCGCCATATCGGCAGCCATTATTGCGAGGAATTTGCCGAAGCGCACGGCAAGGCGATGGTGGTGCGCGATGCGCTTGGCGCAGGCCTGCCGGGGGCGGGGGTGGGCTGCGCCGCCTCGCGCCGCGCGCTCGACTGGCTGGTCGCGCGCCAGCCGGGCGGAGACGGCGAGGTGGGCGTGCCTTTCGCCAGCGATTCGCTCACCGAGGATTACGAGCTTGGACTTGGCATCGCCGCGGCCGGAGGGCGCTGCCGCTTCATGCGCGCCCGCGGCGAGGACGGACGGCTGATCGCCACCCGCGCCTATTTCCCGCACAGCTTCAGCACTGTCGTGCGCCAGAAGAGCCGCTGGGTGCTGGGCATCTCGCTGCAGGGCTGGGACCGGGTCGGCTGGGCGGGCGGGCTGCTCGACTTCTGGATGCGCGCGCGCGACCGGCGCGGGCCGCTGACCGCGCTGGTGCTGCTGATCGGTTACACGCTGGTGGTGCTGAGCGCGGCGATGGGCGCACTGATGGCGGTGGGCTTTGCCGAGCCGCTGCCGCTCACGCCGCTGCTGGTGGCGGTGCTCGCCGCCAATGCAATCGCCTTTGCGTGGCGGATCGGGATGCGCTTTGCCTTCACCGCGCGCGAATACGGGATCGGTGAGGGGCTGTGGGCGATTGCGCGGCTGCCGCTCGCCAATGTCATTGCGATCGTCTCCGGGCGGCGGGCAGTGTTCAGCTATGCGCGCGCGCTGGGCGGGCGTGCGGCGGCCTGGGACAAGACCGATCATGACGCGAACCCCGCGCGTCCAGCCCCGCCGGGCCGCTTCGATAGAGCAAAGGCAGGGGCGCGATGACAGGCCCCGCCGCAGCCCCGCCCCCGACCGGGCCGCCCCGGATCGGCCATCGCGGCGGCCCGCTGGTGATGCTGCTGCTGCTGATCGCGGGCTGGGCGATGCTGCGGGTGCTGTGGTGGGAGGATCCCTTCGCGCCCCCGGCCGCCGCGATCACCGGCTCGGCGGTGCCGATGGGCATCGCGCCGCGATCATTGGCGAGCCCGATCCTGCTCGCCGGGGTGCCCTTGCCCGAGGCCGCCTACGATCCCGTCGCGGCCGGCCTGCCGCAGCCGGGCATGGCCTACCCGGACGCGGCTGGCCCGCTGCCCCCGGGATACGCGCCCCCTCCCGGATATGCGCTGGTGCCGCTCGCCGGGCCGGGGCCGGGGCCGGGCACGGCCCCGCGTCCGCGTCCGCGTCCGCGCCGCCTCCTTGCCTATGCCCCCGCGCCCGAGATCACCCTGCCCGGCGTGTCGCGGTTCCCAAGCCTGCCGCCGGGCCTGCCGACCCGTGCCGAATACCTCGCCCAGCGCGGGCCCGAGCCGGCAGCCGCGCCCTTTCTTCCTCCCGCGCGCGCGCGACCGGAGGCGGTGAAGACAAAGCCGGATCGATGGTCGCTCGATGCCTGGGCCTTCCAACGCCAGGGATCTTCGGCTGCGGTGCCGGTCTCGCAAGGCCGCGTGCCGATCTACGGCGCGAGCCAGGCCGGGGCGGTGCTGCAATACCGCATGGCGCTCAGGAGCCGCCACGATCCCCGGCTGTACCTGCGCACCTATGGGGCGATGGTGCCGGGCGGGGAGAGCGAGGCGGCGCTCGGCGCTTCGCTGCGTCCGCTGGGGCGCGTGCCGCTGCGCCTCGCGGCCGAAGCGCGCTACACCCGCTTTGCCACCGCCAACGTGCTGCGCCCTGCGGCCTATGCCGTGACCGAGCTTGCGCCGATCAAGCTGCCGCTCGGCACACATCTTGACGCCTATGGTCAGGCCGGCTGGGTCGGCGGGCCGGGCAAGACCGCCTTCGCCGATGGGCAGGCGACCGTCACCCGCGAGCTGGGTTTCGTGCCCAAGCTGAGCAAGGGCACACTGCGGATGAGCCTTGGCGCGGGCGCATGGGGCGGGGCGCAGACGGGCGCCGGGCGGCTCGACGTCGGCCCGACGGTGCGCTTCGACATGAAGATCGGCCGCATCCCGACGCGCGTCTCGGTCGATTGGCGCCAGCGGGTCGCGGGCGACGCCGTGCCCGGCTCGGGGGTCAGCGCGACGATCTCGACGGGGTTTTAGGGGATTTGATCTCCGATTGCGGGTCTGCGCGATCGGAGAACAAGTAGCCGCCGCGGGTTTCATCCCCCCGCTGCCTCGGCTAGTCCTGCATCTATGGACGTTTACCTGCCCATCGCGAATCTCTCGGTCAACGGGCTTTACATCGTCCTGCTCGGCGGGCTGACGGGGATTTTGTCGGGCCTGTTCGGGGTCGGGGGCGGGTTCCTGACGACGCCGCTGCTGATCTTCTACGGCATCCCGCCGACCGTCGCGGCGGCTTCGGCCGCGACCCAGGTGACCGGCGCGAGCGTTTCAGGCGTGCTCGCCCATTCGCGGCGCAAGGGTGTCGATTACCGGATGGGCGGTGTGATGGTCGTGGGCGGGATGGTCGGTGCGCTGATCGGGGCGGGGCTGTTCAGCCTGCTCCAGCGGCTCGGCCAGATCGACGTGGTGATCTCGGTGCTCTACGTGCTGATGCTCGGCTCGATCGGCACGCTGATGATGCGCGAGGCGGTCAGCACGCTGCGCCCCGGCCTGTGGGGCAAGTCCGGCCCGCAGGTCAGAAAGCGCCGCCACCACCCGTTGGTGGCGAGCCTGCCCTATCGCTGGCGGTTCTACGCCTCGGGCCTCTATATCTCCCCGCTTGCCCCGCTGCTGCTCGGCGCGGCGGTCGGCGTGCTGACCATGCTGATGGGCATCGGCGGCGGGTTCCTGCTGGTCCCGGCCATGCTCTACATCCTCGGCATGAGCGCCAACGTGGTGGTCGGCACCTCGCTGTTCCAGATCCTGTTCGTGACGATGGTGACGACCATGACCCATGCGCTCACCACCAAGGCGGTCGATCTCGTGCTGGCGGCCCTGCTGCTGCTCGGATCGGTGATGGGCGCGCAGTTCGGGACGCAGATCGCCTCCAAGGCGCGGCCCGAATACCTGCGCCTGGCGCTCGCCGCGCTGGTGCTGCTGATCGCGCTGCGGATGCTTTACGGCCTCGGCGTCCAGCCTGACGAGATCTACACCGTGGAGCTGTTGTGAGGAATGCGGCGTGAACCGTGCGCGCCGGGCGGCGCTGTTGTTCCTGCTGCTCCTTGGCTGGACGGCGGCTCTGGCTCCCCCCGCTCGTGCCCAACGCGAGCCGGTGCTGGTGCCCGAGGTCAGCCAATCGCTGATCGAGGTGCGGCAGGGCTTCACCGGCGCGCGTTTGCTGCTTTACGGCGCGGTGATCGACCCTGAGGCGCGGGGCGCTGCGGGCGATTATGATATCGTGGTGGTGCTCAAGGGCCCGTCCGAGCCAGTGCGCATCCGCGAGAAATCACGCATCGTGGGCATGTGGATGAACGCGCAATCGAGCGATTTCCGCTCCGCCCCCGCGTTCTTCGCGGTCGCCTCCTCGCGGCCCATTGCCAAGATCGTCGATGAACGCACCGCAGCCATCTACGAGCTCGGCACGCAGTTCATCCAGCTCTCCCCCTCGGGCGAGATCGACCCCGAGGAGCAGGCTCGCTTCGCCCGCGGCCTTGTTGAACTGCGGCGGCGGCAGGGGCTTTACCAGGAGAACCCGGGCGGGGTGCGGATCAGCGAGAAGGTGCTCTACCAGGCGCGCATCGATCTGCCCTCCAACGTCACCACCGGGCGCTACACCGCCGAGACCTTCGCGGTCTCGCGGGGCCGGGTGGTGGCGAGTGCGACCGCGCGGATCGAGGTGGTCAAGGCCGGGCTGGAGGGCCAGGTCGTAACCGCTTCGCGGCGTTGGTCGTTCTTCTACGGGCTTGGCGCGATAGCGCTTTCGCTGGGCATGGGGTGGGTCGCCGGACGGTTCTTCGCGCGCATCTGATGCTGGCTGCCCGGCGGGCCGGAAGGCGCAGTGTTGACCCGATCTTAACCTCATCCCGGCTATCTCGAGCCGTCCATAAGGGCGCGCAACAGAAGGGCGCAGATGACCGATCACGGCAATCAGGATTTCGAACGCTTCACCGGGCCCAACCCGGCGGGCGCCGATGAAGTTGCGGCTGCCTACGAGCACGGCGGCCAAGGCAATGCGCGCCTGCCGATCGGCGTGGTGCTCGAGATTTCGGGCTCAGGCTCGCAGATCGCGCTCGACATGCAGCGCATTACCGAATGCATGGACGATCCCGATCCCTCGATCTCGCTCGCCGGTCAGGTCGGCAGCCAGATCAAGATCCGGGTCGGCGATTCCTGGCTGCTCGGTTCTGTACGCGACCAGCGCAAGGATCGCCGCACAGAGGGCGGGATCATCGCCCATATCGACTTTCTGGGCGAGGGCGGCGAGGAGAAGCTGACCGGCCGCATCCACGGTTTCCGGCGCGGTGTCACCCGCTATCCGGTCCCCGGCGCGCTGATCTATCCCGCCACGACCAAGGATCTCGAACAGATCTACGCCAGCGATGGCCGCGCCAGCATCACCATCGGCAAGGTGTTTCCCACCAAGGACATCCGCGCCGGGCTTTATATCGACGCGATGCTCGGCAAGCACTTCGCGCTGCTCGGCTCGACCGGCACCGGCAAGTCGACCAGCGCCGCCTTGATCCTGCACCGCATCTGCGAGGCCGCACCCAAGGGTCACATCGTGATGATCGACCCGCACGGCGAATATTCCGCCGCGTTCCGGACCACCGGGCAGATCCTCGACGTGTCGAACCTGCAGATGCCCTACTGGCTGATGAACTTCGAGGAGCATTGCGAGGTCCTGCTCTCCAGCAGCGGCAACGAACGCCAGATGGATGCCGACATTCTCGCCAAGTGCCTGCTTGGCGCGCGCAGCAAGAACCGGCTGGCCCAGACCATGGGCAAGATCACGGTGGATTCGCCGATCCCCTATCTGCTGTCGGATTTCGGCAACATCCTCCAGGACGAAATGGGCCGCCTCGACAAGGCGACCTCAACCGCGCCCTATATGCGCATCAAGGGCAAGCTTGACGAGATCAAGGCCGATCCGCGCTACCAGTTCCTGTTCTCCGGCATGCTGGTGGGCGATACGATGGCGGATTTCATCGGCAAGATCTTCCGGATGCCCGGCGGCGGCAAGCCGATCTCGATCATCGACGTCTCGGGCGTGCCTTCGGATATCACCTCGACCGTTGTCGCGGTGCTCAGCCGCCTCGTGTTCGATTTCGCGATCTGGGGCCGCGAAGAAAAGACCCGCCCCGTGCTGCTGGTGTGCGAGGAAGCGCACCGCTACGTCCCCAACGAGCGGAACGCCGACGGCTCTTCAGTCGGCAAGATTCTCAGCCGTATCGCCAAGGAAGGCCGCAAATACGGCATCAGCCTCGGCCTTATCACCCAGCGTCCCTCAGACCTTGCCGAAGGCGTGCTGTCGCAGTGCGGCACGATCATCGCGATGCGCCTCAACAACGACCGCGACCAGGCCTTCGTGAAGGCCGCCATGCCCGAAGGGGCGCGCGGCTTCCTCGATTCGATCCCGGCGCTGCGCAACCGCGAATGCATCATCTGCGGCGAGGGCGTCGCAATCCCGATCCGCGTGACCTTTGATGCGCTGGAAGAACACAAGCGCCCGGCCTCCGAAGACCCGAGCTTCGCCGAATTGTGGAGCACCGACGGCGGCGAGGAAGAACTGGTCGAGCGCGTGGTGATGCGGTGGAGAGCGCAGGGGTAGATTGTCTTTGTGTTGCGCACCGCGTCCGCGGTGCGAAATCCTCGCTCACACGGCCTAAAGGCCGCGTCGCTGCGGGCGGCCGGTCGGCCTTGCGGTCGCTAGTGCGACCGGAGCATCGCCACACTCACGCTTGAGAACTGGCTCGGCCCGCCAACGGACGGGCCGCAAGGGCGACTGCCCGCCCGCAGGTGCCTGACGCGAAGCGTCAGAACCGCACCGAGGACGTGCCCGTGGAGGGCGGGCACGCAAACCAGCTACGTCCCCCGCGTATCCCCGTAAAGATGGATGTGCATCCGGTCGCTCATCCGGAAGCCGTGCTTGAGGCACTCCTGCGACAGCCACGCCTGCCGACTGCGCAGCGTGGCGCTGTCCGTCCCCTCGGCCATCAGGAACACCCGTTCGGGCCGGAAGCGGTAGCGGCGGTGGAGCGCCAGCACCTCATCGACGTCCTCGGGCGCGGCGACCACGAATTTGAGGAACGCCCGGCTGTCGGTCGCCCACGCATCCAGCCGCTCGGGGGGGAGCGCCAGATCGGCCGGGTTGCCGCTATGCGAAAGCTTCGGGCTGACATTGTACTGGTCGACCAGGATATCGAGCCGCGCGGGCGGGGCGACCGTGCCGTTGGTCTCGATCTCCACCGCGATGTCCGGCAGGTGCGCCAGCATTGCGGCCAGCGCGGGTGCCTGAAGCAGCGGCTCGCCCCCGGTGATGACAAGGCGCTTCTGGCCCAGAGCCGCGATCTTTTGCGCCGCTTCCTCGGGCGAGAGCGTCACTTGATTGGCGTGGCGATCAAACGCGATCCCATCGCGGTGCGGCCTGTTGTCGCCCTCAAACCGCCAGGTATAGGCCGTGTCGCACCACGTGCAGGCAAGGTTGCAACGGCTGAGGCGCACAAAGGCGACCGGCATTCCGGCGCTCGGCCCCTCACCCTGAAGCGAGGCGAAGATCTCCGGCCCGCCGGTGTCGTCGGTGGCGAGGGTGAGGTTCATGGCACATTCGTCTCGATCGTGCCGTCGTTCCAGATGTTGAAGTCCATCACTGGAAAGCCGTCGACCCCGTCAAGCACGTAGCTAAAGCCGCTGTCGCCATTGTCGAAGGCCGAGACCTCCACCAGCCGCAGCCTCTTGGCGAAATCGGCGCGGGTGAGCGCGGGCCCGCCGGGGCGGCGATATTCCTCGCGCCACAGATCGTGGAAGCGCTGCAGTTCCTTGCGCGCGCGCCGGTCGTGCCGCGCGCGTGCGTCCCACGCCTTGCCGAACGTCGCCAGCGTCCGCGCGCGGGTATCGGCGAGGCGCAGGTCGAGCCACAGCACCACCTCGACCTGCTGGCCGAGCCATTCGCGTTCCTGCGAGAAG
The DNA here is from genome assembly GCA_027489095.1 of Erythrobacteraceae bacterium. Taxonomy (GTDB): domain Bacteria; phylum Pseudomonadota; class Alphaproteobacteria; order Sphingomonadales; family Sphingomonadaceae; genus Erythrobacter. Next base: position 2,248 of record JAIYAL010000036.1, on the reverse strand, counting down.
GCGGAATGGGGCCTGATCGCGGGTGCAAAGGTGCCGAATTGCGGGTCGATAATCGGCGCAGGGTTCAGCACCGCGGCGGCGGCCGCCACCAGCGCGGCGTCCTCGGGAGCTGGCAGGACGCCCAGCAATGTCGCCTCGGGGCGGTTCTTTTCGAAGGTGACATCGCCCACGGTCGCGAAGCGTACCACCTGCCGCTCGGGAAGCTGCGCGCGGACAGCCTTGACCGCGTCCTCGCTGTCGCCGGTGAACGTCACCCACATCTGCGTCGATTGCACCGCGCCATCGCCGCTGCGCCATGCGGCCAGCTTGAATGAGCCGTGCCACTTTTCGGTCGGGCCGAACGGCGGGTAGCCGACCTCATGTTCGAGCACCACGCCGGTGATCGTCACCGGCGAAGGCGCGGGCTCCTCGGCGCGCAGGGCGGCGGGCAGGGCCAGCAGCAGGAGCGCGAGGAGGGCGCGCAGCACGCCCCTTAACCCAGCCGCCCGAGCGCCGCCGTCAGCCGCGTGACCTCGCCCGCATGGTGGGCAAGATCGGCGCGGGCCTTTTCGACGGCTTCGGGCTTGGCCTTTTCGGCGAAGGCGGGATTGCCGAGGCGGCCTTCGAGCGATTTCGCTTCCTTGGTGCTGGCCGCCAGCGCCTTTTCCAGCCGGGCTTTCTCGGCCGCGATGTCGACGATGCCTTCGAGCGGGATCACGAACACGTCCTCGCCTGCGGTCACCTGCATGGCAGCGCCAGCGGGGGCTTCTCCGATGGTCACCGGGGTCAGGCGCGCGAGGCGCTCGATCGCGGCGCTTGATCGCTCGATGGTGCGCGTTGCCACATCCGAAGGCGCTGCAAGGTACGCCGCCAGCTTCGCACCCGGCGCGATGCCGAGTTCGTTCTTGGCCGAGCGGGTGTTCGTCGTCAGGTCGATCACCCAGTCGATGACGTCGGTCGCTTGCCTGCTGACTTCCGCTTCCGGCGCGGGCCACTGCGCCACGATGAGCTCGCCCTCACGCGCGCCCAGCTTGTGCCACAGCTCTTCGGTGATGAAGGGCATGAAGGGGTGGAGCATGACGAGGATCTGGTCGAGCGCCCAGCCGGCAACCGCGCGGGTTTCCACCGCGGGCGGACTGTCGGCGTCACCGGCGAAGACCGGCTTGATGAGCTCCAGATACCAGTCGCAGAACTTGCTCCACGTGAACTGGTAGATCGCGTTGGCTGCCGCGTCGAAACGCAGATCGGCCATGGCGCGCTCGATTTCGGTGACGCAGGCTGCGACTTCACCGATGATCCATTGGTTGGCGGCGAGGCGGGCTGGCGGGGCCTTCACGCTCGCCGAGGCGCCGATCCCGTTCGACTGGCAGAACCGCGCCGCGTTCCACAGCTTGGTGGCGAAGTTGCGATACCCCTCGACCCGCTTCTCATCCATCTTGATGTCGCGGCCCTGGCTCTCCATCGCCGCCATGAAGAACCTGAGCGCGTCGGCGCCATACTGGTCGATCAACCCAAGCGGATCGACCACATTGCCCTTGGACTTCGACATCTTCGCCCCGTCCGCCGCGCGCACGAGGCCGTGGAGATAGAGCGTGTCCCAGGGCTTCTGGCCCATGTTGTAGAAGCCCATCATCATCATCCGCGCATCCCAGAAGAACAGGATGTCGAAGCCCGAGATCAGGAGCGAGTTGGGGAAGTGCTTGTTCAGCAGCGGCGCGTCGCCATCGGGCCACCCCAGCGTGGCGAAGGGCCACAGGGCGCTGGAGAACCACGTGTCGAGGACGTCTTCGTCCTGCGTCAGCGCCACGCCTTCGCCTGCGAGCGCCTGCGCGGCGGCTTCGTCCTCGGCGACAAAGCAGCGGCCATCATCGGCGAACCACGCCGGGATCCGGTGCCCCCACCACAGCTGGCGGCTGACACACCACGGCTGGATGTTTTCCATCCAGTTGAAGAAGGTCTTCTCCCAAGCCTTGGGCACGATGCCGATATCGCCTGAACGCACCGCTTCGATCGGCTTCTTGGCGAGTTCCGCAGCGTTCACATACCACTGGTCGGTCAGCCACGGTTCGATCACCACACCGCCGCGGTCGCCGAAGGGGGTCTGGATCACGCGCGGTTCGGCATCGTGCTCGACGTCTTCGCCGTCCTTGGACTTGGTGATGTGGGGCACCAGGAACCCGTCGGCCTTCAACCGCTCGACCACGGCCTTGCGCGCATCGAACCGGTCGAGCCCGACGAACTCTGCCGGGATCAACCCATCGGCCACCTG
>JAIYAL010000037.1 GCA_027489095.1 Erythrobacteraceae bacterium | reverse complement strand
GCGTGGATGTGCGCGTTGGGCTCCTGATTGCGATTCGTATCGTGCATGAAGAGCGCGAGGGTCAGGTTGCCAGTCGCGACGGCCTTGTCCTTGCCGCGCACCTCGATGCGGGTCTCGGCGAGATTGCGTTCGGCCCATGTGAGCGTCTCCTTGACCGCCTCGGTATAGGCCTCAAGGATGCGCCGGTCGCCGCCCACGAGGGCGAGCAGCGACCAGCTCTTAGGCATCGAGAATGTGAGGTCGGTTCCTGCCCTGTGTTCGCGCTTGTCGGTGCCAAGGCGGGTCCCATTGGGCAGAAACCCCTTGAGGATTTCCTCGAAGGTCTTGGCATCGACTTCGCCGGAAAGCCCCAGCTTGTCCGCGCCTTTGCCCAACCATTCACCAGAACGATCGGCATCAGCGCGGGTGTAGTAGTTGTCGGCGGCAAAATAGCGGGCAGCTCCACCGGCAGTTCGGACATTGGCAACGGACAGCATGGGCAGGGACCTCGATCAGAGGAAGCTGACGCTTCAGATCTCGATGTCGAACTCTCCGACATCGCGAGCCTCGCGAGGGGTATGACGCACCTCAGATGCGTCCCCTTCGAGTGCCATCCGGCGAGGGTCGGTCAGCGCCAGGGGTGCTTCTGAAAGGGGCTGATCTGATTGCGCCGGATTGGTGTCAGTTGCCGACGACCTGCCATAGATTGGCGCCGACTTGTCCGGCACTTCACTGTCGCCACTGGCCTTCGCAGCTTCCGGGCTGGTACCGCGGGTCGGCACAGACCCTGCGCCTTGAATGCCCGCCATCTCGTCTGCCGATTGACCCTCGCGCGGCACACCTGGGCTGGTAGCATCCCCCTTCGCCAGACCGATATCAGCGGCCTGATCCGTCAGACTGCCGCGATGCTGGACGCGCTCGTCACCCTCACCGTTCTCCGGCTCGCGGGGAACAAGCGGCAGCAGACCCTGGCGTGGATCGAGCCTTCTCCCCGCACCATCATCATTGGATGACGGGTGCTCCTGAGCCGAGGATCCCGTCCAGTCCTCGCCGGTGCTTCCATCCACCAATTCTCGCGCAATCGGCCGATTCGGGAAGGGATCAGCTGCCCTGCGAATGAACGCCTTCGAACGCATCGGACGGTCGACCGGCGTGAGTTTAACCTCCGCTGCGGGGAAGCCATCGGGAAACTTGAGGTACCCGACAAGCCGAGGCAGGTCCTTGATGTCGTCGGGAAGGAGCAGCCGCTGGATATGCCGCCGCGTGGTCAGGCTGACGGCATCACGGGCATTGTTGAAACCGTATGTGTAGCCCTCGTCCATGTCCCGCACCTCCCTCTGGCCGATGAAGTCGGAGCACCATGTGGCGGTGTCGGCATCGCCGGTTCCGAGAACGAGTTTGGTTCGGGCCAGCGAGGACAAGGTCATTGCCATGTTGTCGCCGTAGACCTCCTTGAGCTTGGCATAAGCGTGGATGCCGGTGACGATAGCGCCGCCAAAGTTGCGCGCGGTCTGCAGGCCCTTCTCGAGCGCAGGGAGGCGGTGGAGCGCCCCGAGTTCGTCGATGAAGAACCAGATACGCAGGTCCCGGGTGCGATCGAGAGTCATCAGCGTGTTCATCGCGAGGTCCAGCCAGACGGTGAGGAGCTGCGAGCAGACGCTGAGATCGACGTAGCGAGCCGAGATGAAGACGAACCCACCATCGTCATCGGTGCTCTCGATCCATTTGCGCATCGAGAAAGGCTTCCCCTTTCGGGGGAGCATCTTGAGCGCTTTGGCATTCGCATTGAACACCGCGCGGATGGATTCCGCCATGCGCGCAGCTTCGGGCGCGGTGAGCGGATCGGCGATCGTGCCGCGCATGAGTTTGTGCACTTGGGCCAAGTCTGCCGTCATCAGCTCCCGCGCCAGAGCGTCGTTGCTGTCGGCGCCGCGGGCAAGGAGCTTGAGGCACATTTCGACGAACAGCAGGCGCGCGGCGAGCACCCAGAACTGCTCCGAGCCGCCCCCATCATGGGGCACCAGCGCTTCGGCAGCGGCCGTGAACTCGGCCTCGTCGCGGCACTCTTCGAACACGCTCCAGCGTGGGCACCGGGCATCGAGCGGATTGAGGATCACGTCGCGCGAGGCATCGTAGAAGTGCTCGATGAAGTGCCCGGTGAGATCAAAGATCACCGCGCGGTGTCCGCGCTCCCGGGCCTCCTCGATCATGTCAGAGAGCGCTACGGTCTTGCCCATGCCGGTGGTGCCGATGAGCATGGCGTGGCTTTGCTCGAGCCGCCAGGGATAGGTTACCCCGGCAATGCTTGAAGGCCGATAGGGGAACGCGCGTGCGAGTAGTGAAGCACTGCAAAAACGCCACTCGTTGCCGAGCTTCGCGCTCCATTCCTTGCGCTGCTCCGCCTTGTTGTGCCTCCGGATCCGGATTTCGAGATCGCGGAGGCTGGTCAGCTTGGCGCCGCGCTCATGCTGACGTTCCTTGGCCTTTCCGCCAAAACGGGAAGCGAACCAGACCCACGCCACAAACACCGGCACTAGGATCACGGTCGACCAGGCCAGAGCGATACCGACCAGCTTCAGCAAATGATGCCAGGCGCGCACCACCGGCGGGTAGATATCGAGCAGGGCAATGGGAAAGGTCACGGCCCTTCCCCACGCTGTCCGGACCGTCACATCGTGTGTCGGATCGAACTCCATGAACCGGTAGCCGACGCCGTAGACATGCATCCACGCTAGGTAGACTTCGTGGTCGGACATGCCTTCCGAGACGGTCCACCAGGTTAGCCAGCACATGACGATCAGCGAGATGATCAGCGGCCCTTTGAGGCCGGCTGCGAACATGAAGCCGAAGTGCTCGATGAGCTGGCTGCCGCGGGTGAAATTGCCGAGGTCACGCTTCATGGCTGCCTCCCTCGTCGGTCGTTTCAGCGACACCGGCGGCGCGGCAACGGGCAGCGAAAGCGGTATGCACCCGCTCGCGCAAGGCATGGTCGCTGTGGCCCGCAAGAAGGGCATCAACCCCAACCATGGCGAAGAGCGACTGGCGGTAGAGTCTCAGCATGACGCTGCGATCACCGGCGACCGAGAGGTCGTTATCGCAGGCGCGGACGATTAGTGTGCGCAGCCATTCGCTGAGTGCGAGCCCGTTGGCAGAAGCTGCTGCGCGGGCACGAGTAGCAAGCTCGTCAGAGACGTAAGCTTGGAGACATTTGGGACGTGACATTCGACAGATTCCTTCAAGTGAAGGAGCCTGGTCACTCTGCGAAAGTGATTGGCAGATTACGTCGGCATTTGGAACATGTCAAGAACATTGAAGGCAAGGAACCCCGCCGCCCTTGCCTCACCGCACGGTAGACTGACGTGCTACGCGGCCCTGTGGGTCAAAGTGACGGAAAAGCACCAAAGGGATCAAAATCACCAATTTTGACATCTATTTCTTGTACTTACTACCTGCGACAAGTCGCGTACGGTGTGCCCCTCTTCCCCCCTATTGCAGCGTTGTCCCAGGCGCTCGGCATCATGAAAAACGGCTTCTGGAAAGCAGGACTGCGGGGACCATGGTTGCCTTCAGGCGCAGGCCTTAATGGTAAGCCGCGAACGATCAATCGGTCGGCCTCCCAGATGCGATATCAGGCTTTGGACCGTCTCGGTGAGGCGCGACGGTCCTCGTGCTGATGCCGAACGAGTGACGAATGTCACTTCGCTTTCACACTACCGATGCTAAGCAAGATGAGCGACCCGAAGGGTACCATCCCGGTACCTTTGACCTCATCCCTGCCAAGTCTAAATGGCTTGGCAGGGTTTTTTCTGGGCACCGGGTAGCCGCCCCGCAGCTGGATTGAAGTCAGAGAGAACACACGGGTGACCGAGCACAAAAAGAGGAGAGCGCCCCGGCGGACGCCCTCCCTGTTTGCTTTTGAACGTCGGCTAGAACTCGTCGCTCAGTTTGCCCGGCACCGCATCGATCACCCGGCCTTCGAGGTCAGCCGGGAGGCGGCCGTAGTCGCCCTCGTCCAGGACCAGATAGCCTGTCTCGCCATCGGTCAGGATGTACTGCGTGAAGTAGCTGTGCTGGGCGCGGGCATGGGCCTGATCGAGGGCAGCGATCATGGCGCTGTCCTGTTGAACCATCCACCGAACTTCGGCCTGCGCTGCGGGTGCTGAAACGAACATGGTACTCTCCTCCTGATGACGATGCGTCGCATCAGGGAGTGCGCGGATGGGGCCGACGGGCCGGGTCAGGGACCGCGCGAGAGCGCGGCCGCGAAGCGGCGATGGGGGCAACGATTTTGTCGGGCTTGTCCCGGCAAAATGGTGGGGCCCCGTCGTCCTTGACGCGGACCCAAAGGCGCCATCATGCTTGGCCATCTCTGCGAGAGAACCTTCCAACCTCTCGGAATGCCAAAGGCGTCGGGAAGCCAGGGTCCCCTCTTGAAACGACGCGCGGCGATGGCAAGATCGTGCGCGGAGGGGTCCAACGGCCAGATCGAAAGGACCCTGATATGGCCCGGTCAAAACCCAGTGCACGCGACGCCCTCCTCAAGCTTCGGGCCGAGCGTGAAGAACTCGTGAGCCGCGAGGCGCGCTTGCGCGAGGAGGCTGCTGCCGACCTCGGCAGGGTGCTCCTCGAATGCGGCGCTGAAGTGCTCGAGCCGGCGCAGCTGCGGCAGCTGTTGCGCGCTTCGATGACGCTCGGGATCGATGCCGCCATCGCGCGGCTCACCCCTGCCTGACCCTGAACACGGCAGCGCGGGGGTTCGATGCCCCCGCGCTGCCGATTGCAAACCAGGCACAAAGAAGGCCCCGGCAGATTGCTCTGCCGGGGCCTTGTTCGAGAGGGACAAGCCCTTCAGTCTTCGTCGATATCGGGCGCGCTGTCGCCGGAGGTACCGCGGCCCTTGGTCAGGAAGTCGACCTTGTCGGCGATGATCTCGCAGCCGTAGCGCTTGGTGCCGTCCTGGTCTTCCCACTGGGTGTAGTGGATGCGGCCCTCGACCGTCACCAGCTGGCCTTTGCCGCAGAACTTCGCGACATTCTGGCCGAGGCCATTGAAGCAGGTGATCCGGTGGAACTCGCTGTCCTTGGCGGTGTAGCCGTTCTCGTCCTTGTAGGTCTTGCCGTCTTTGCGTGCGGGCCGGTCGGTCACGACCGAGAGGCTGGTGATGCTGGTGCCACCGGTGGTGGTGCGGGTTTCGGGATCGCGGGCAATGCGGCCGACGAGGATAACGAGATTGGTCATGGGTCTTCTCCTGATCGCGCAGATCCGGGGCCATCCCGGCTGCGAACTGACCGTCAGAAGGGGGCGGCAGACGCTTGCACCGGAGGGGAACCTCGATCAGGACGGGTGGTGCGGGCAGCCCGGCACAGCCGGGCAACACGGCCGGCCGGATCGGGGTTGCGAGGGGCTGCCGGCCCCTTCAGGGAGGGGTTCGCGAAGAGCCGGATGGTCCCGGACCAAAGCCGATCAGATAACCTGCCCGCTCGTGGCATTTCGCGGTTTTGCTTGCTCTCGAACTTGCCCCGCTACGGGGCCATGCGTCTCAACTCGGTGGGGCGTTTTCGCCCACCCTCGACGTAAGATCTACATCAGAGTGACTGTCACCGAGGACAGCGAATTCTGGGATCGTCCCAATGGCCCTGCCCAAGCGGTGCCTGTCTGCACAGCCATGGCGCTAGCCCGATTCAGGGCACCATGACCGGAACCGAAGACCGGCCTTTGGCGGCTTTGGCGAGCTTGAGATCGAAGCTCAGAAAGGCAATGCAGCCGTCGGCCTTGGCGAGATGCAGCGCGTCCGCGAAGTCCATGCCACCCGCCATACCATCAAGAGCAGAGGCCAGAGCCAGCGGATCTTCAACGGCCACGCCCGCCAGACCTGCCAGACCTGCAAGGGCAGTCCCGATGGCCTCACTGGAGAAGCCGTAGCCGCTGCGAAGCACCCACTCGGTTTCGAGGAGGACCGTCGTCGGGATAAAGATATCGCCGGCTTCGATAGCCCGCCGCGCCACGGCTGCCTGGGCCGCATCATCCGCCGTCAGGAAGCGGACAATGACATTGGTATCAATCGCGCGCACGTCGCTCGGCCTCCGTCGCGATCGCTGCATTCATCTCGTCGATCGACAGCGCTGGTCCATCGTACTGCATCGATCCAAAGAGCACGTCGATGCTGGAAGCAGCAAACACCGGCGTGGATTTGAGGAGTACGCCATCCGGCGTATTCTCTACCGTGAGCCGAGTTCCTGCTCCCCATTGGAGCTGATCGCGGATGGCTTTGGGCAGAATGACCTGGCCCTTGGTCGAGATGACAGTCGTCAGCCGGTCGTGAGCGCCCACGGCATGTTCCTCCAGATGTAAGACGGAAGTAAGATAGACCCGCGCGCGCCTTGGGGCAAGTGCGCAATGCCAGCGCCCGCCAGGGCGCTGGCGTAGCAGTATCGCTGTCAGCCGGAGACACCCCCGGCTTGGGACTTCGGGCATGTCCCGAGCGGTCCGCGGCGATCGACGACAGTGATCCGGCGTGCCTTGGCTTCAATCACAAGCCGTTCGAGAACGCCATTGCCCGGAAATGCCACGACGTAGCGCGGATCAAGGCCGAGCATACGCTCATTGCGCTGGAATCCGGCGCGGGCACCAAGCCGCATGTCGAGTGCAAACACCACTTGCGGGACCTTGTGACGCTCAGCCCAGGACGAGGCTAGCCGGTCGATCCCCTTGCTGTCACCGCCATGGACCAGCACCATGTCGGGAACGCGGGCACGAACCTTGTCGAGCGTCGCCCAGATGTTGTCGGCAAAGGCGAGCGCATCTGCTTCGCTGCTGCGACCCATGCGGCCCCCGGCGAAGACCACCGGGGTGCCCTCGGGCGTTACGGCCCGGCGCTTGGCTTCGGATCGGGCCCGCAAGAAATCCCGCCCTTGCACGAGCGCAGAGGTCAGCGTTGCACCGTGGTTGAGCCGCGAACTGGAGACCGGCTTCCAGGACGTTCCGAACTCGTTGAGATAGAGGCTGGCCGCGATCTCGCGCATCTCTTCGTAGGCGAGCATGGCGCTTTCAGCGCATTGCGCCCGTTCGACCCGGGTTTCGAGATCGTGGGTGTGAACTTCGGAGCCGTCGGCGGTGGCGACCAAGGCGCGGACTTCGTCGGTTGCCCGGTCGAGTGCGGTGCCTTTGCGCTCCGCGGCGCGGTGGAAGAGGTTCACGAAAGCCCAGCCCAGATCCTCGGCGTCAGCCTCGAGTGCGGTGCCGGTGACGAGCGCAAAGAGATCGGACCAGACGGCTTCAAGGGCCTGCGAAGCAGCTTCGCTCGAGGGAAAGTCGGTCGTGGAAATCGGTGCCGGACCGATCGAGAAGCCGGATAGATCGAGACCGGAGAGCTGGTCGGCAAATGACGTGTGCATGGGAAACCTCCTGACGGTTTGGAACCGACGGGGAGCCAAATGCTCCTTGCGCCGGCGAGAGCCCGTCAGGGCCGGTCAGTCCTGCGTCCCGCACGCTCCAAAGGGCGGAAACCCGCTTGGCGAGGCTGGTGCGGGCAGGCGCGCTGCAGGCGCGCCAACACGGGCCTCACCAAGCCGGGTTGCGGGACGCGGATGACCGGCCCAGGGCCTCTCTCGCGGTG
>JAIYAL010000082.1 GCA_027489095.1 Erythrobacteraceae bacterium | reverse complement strand
GTGAGCGCCATTTCCATCGCGATCATCCCGCCGAGCGAAACCCCGGCAATCGCCGCCTCTGCCAGCCCGGCATGGTCCATCACGGCGAACACATCGCCCGCCAACTCAGCCAGCGTGTAATCACCGGCAGGGGCATCGGACGCGCCGTGGCCGCGCGTGTCGATCCGCAGCAGCCTGAACGATTGGCGAAGTGCGGGCAGGGCAGCGTCCCACAAGTCCATGTCCGTGCCGATCGAGTTCAGCAGGACGAGACCTGGAGCACGCTCTTCGCCTTCCAGCTTCCAGTAGATGCGGGAGCTGCCTGAAACTGCAAACGGCATCAGTTTGGTACTCCCATGGCAAGCGGCGCACCGGTCCTTGCAACCACTTCTTCTGGCGAAACGCCCGGTGCGACTTCCAGCAGCGTCAATCCGCCGCGCAGCTTGTCGACCGCGATCACCGCAAGGTCGGTGATGATAAGATCGACCACGCCTTTACCGGTCAGCGGCAGGGTGCAGGCTTCGAGGATCTTGGGGCTGCCATCCTTGGCGCAGTGGTCCATCACCACCACGATGCGCTTGACCCCGGCAACAAGGTCCATGGCGCCGCCCATGCCCTTCACCATCTTGCCCGGGATCGTCCAGTTGGCCAGATCGCCATTGGCCGCCACTTCCATTGCGCCAAGCACGGCCATGTCGATATGGCCGCCGCGGATCATGGCGAAGCTGTCGGCTGAGGAGAAGAAGCTTGACGTTGGCAGCGCGGTCACGGTTTGCTTGCCAGCGTTGATGAGGTCGGGATCGGCCTCACCTTCATAGGGGAACGGCCCGATCCCGAGCATCCCGTTCTCGCTTTGCAGCGTGACCTTGATGCCCTCCGGCACATGATTGGCGACCAGCGTGGGGATGCCGATGCCGAGATTGACGTAATAGCCATCGCGCAGCTCTTGCGCCGCGCGGGCGGCCATCTCATCGCGGGTCCAAGCCATTATGCAGGCTCCTTCGGCCGGGTCGTCAGCTTTTCGATGCGCTTCTCGTTGATGGTCGATACGACAATGCGGTCCACGTAGATCCCGGGCGTGTGGATGCAGTCGGGATCGAAGGTGCCCGCGGGGACGATCTCCTCCACTTCCGCCACGGTGATCCGCCCGGCGGTCGCCATGTTGGGGTTGAAGTTGCGCGCAGTCTTGCGGAACATCAGATTGCCCTCAGGATCCGCACGCCACGCCTTGATGATCGAAAGGTCGGCCCGCAGCCAGGTTTCGCGCACATATTCATGGCCATCAAACAGCTCGGTCGGCTTGCCGTCTGCCACCACGGTGCCGACACCCGTCCGGGTATAGAACGCAGGGATGCCCGCACCGCCTGCGCGGATTCGCTCGGCAAGCGTGCCTTGCGGCGTCAATTCCAGTTCCAGCTCGCCCGAAAGGTACTGCTGCTCGAAAAGCTTGTTCTCGCCCACGTAGGAGGCGATCATCCTGCGGATCTGGCGGCTTTCCAGCAGCATCCACAGGCCGAAACCATCGGCCCCGGCATTGTTCGAAATCACAGTCAGGCCGGTGACACCTGCCGCGCGGATGACCGGAATGAGGCTCTCAGGATTGCCCGAGAGGCCGAACCCGCCCGACATCACAGTCATGCCGTCAAACAGCAGCCCTTCCAGCGCGGCAGCCGGATCATCGTAAATCTTTGACATGATAGAAGTTCCGTCAGTCAGCCGAGATCGCCGCCCGCAACGGGCAGGACCGATCCGGTAATGTAGCCAGCCTCGTCGGATGCGAGGAACAGGATCGGCGCGACTTGTTCCGCGATGGTGCCGTATCGTTTCATGAACGCGGATTCGGTCACCTGCGCCACGGCTTCGGCCATCCAGGCCTGCTCTTGCGGGGTGTCACCAGCAGCGTTGCGGGCCATCCGGCGGGGCGGGGCGGTTGTGCCGCCCGGCGCGGTGGCGACAACGCGAATGCCGTGTTCGGCATATTCCATCGCGAGGCTTTGCGTGAAGGCATTGATGCCCCCCTTGGCCGCAGAATAGGGTCCCCGCCGGATGCCGCGCGTCGCGTTGGACGATACGTTGACGATTGTGCCGTGCCCGGCAGAAAGCATGGCAGGCAGGGCAGCGTGGCAGGCGTAAAGCGTGGGCATCAGCGAGCGGCGAATCTCTGCGTCGATCTGTTCGGGCTCGAACTCGGCAAAGGGGCGCATCCTGATGGCGCCGCCGACATTGTTGATCAGAATGTCGATCCGCCCGAGCAGGCGCAGTGCTTCTGCCATTGCTGCGCTGGCCCCGGCGTAGGTTTCCAGATCAGCGACAAAGGCGTGGGCCGACGTACCAGCACCAGAAGCGACTTCGCCCACAAAATTCGCCCGGTCGACCAGGAGCACTTCTGCGCCCTCGGCCGCTGCTCGCAACGCGACGGCCTGGCCGATGCCCTGGGCGGCGCCGGTGACCACCATTGCCTTGCCCGCAAAGCGCCCAGGGAAGATCGCGCCATAGTCGGCTGTCCCGGCGTCAGACATGGTACACGTCGAGAACCTGGTGGATGTAGTCGCTTTTGAGCACGATCTTCTTATCGATGATTTGCGGCGCAGGGCCAGTCGTTTCGATGGTGCAGTATGTGGTGCCGAAGAACTGACTGGTCGTCTTGAAGCGGTGGCTCAGCGTGTGCCAGTTGTAGCGCACGTCGATTGCCGTGCCCCGATTCGCGATGATCTCGATGTTGGCGAGGAAATGCGCGGTGCGCGGCTCGGGCATGCTGGCGCTCGATCGCTCGGTCTTGAGGCGATAGACGCGGTCTTCCAGCCCATCCTTGTTGGGATAGTACATTAGCGAGATCTGGGTCTGCGGATCGGTGACAAGGTCATCGTCATCGGTCCAGCTTGGCATCCAGTACCGCACGCCCGGTGCATAGCACGCCAGCCACTCGTCCCACAGCCGGTCATCGAGCAGTCGTGCCTCGCGGTACAGGAAGGCGCTGACCGCAGCTTGGTCCATCGTCATTCCGCTGCCTCCGCCATCGGCTCGCCTTGCGGTAGCGCTGAGAGCAGGGCGCGCGCCCAGTATTCATGCTGCCGCACGAACAGGCCTTCATCCTCGCTGCGCTCGCTGCTGAGCAACGGGTTCATGCCCATCGCGCGGGCGTTTTCGTCCGGCCCGGCAATCCAGCGCCGCGCACCCCGGCTCAGGTCGTTCCACAACCCACCAGCCCCGCCGTACGCCGATTGGCAGGTGCGGAACTCCTCCAGATCGTCGGGCGTGCCCATGCCGGATATATTGAAGAAGTCCTCATACTGGCGAATGCGGGTTGCGCGCAGATCGGCAGACTCTCCCTTGGGCGCAAAGCAATAGATCGTCACTTCGGTGCGGTCCACGCTCACCGGGCGGACCACACGGATCTGGGTGGAGAACTGGTCCATCAGGAAGACATTGGGATAGAGCGCCAGATTGCGGCTCTGCTCGACGATGAAGCTTGCCCGGTCTGGGCCCAATCGCTGCGCCAGCGCGTCCTTTTGGGCCCAGACCGGCCGCACTTCGGGATTGAGCACCTTGGTCCACAGCAGGATGTGGCCGTTATCAAAGCCATAGACCCCGCTGACGGCCTTGGACCAACCGTTGGCATCCACGGCCTTGGTTCCGCCTTCAGCGCGGCGGCCCATCGTCTGGGCATAATTGTAGTGTACCGAACTGACATGGTAGCCGTCGCAGCCGTTCTCCATCTGCAACTTCCAGTTGCCGTCGAAGGTGTAGCTCGAGTTGCCGGCCAGCACTTCGATCCCGTCGGGTGCCTGATCCACGATCTGGTCGATGATCACGCGGGTCTCGCCCAGATAATCCTCCAGCGGAGCAACATCGGGATCGAGACTGCCGAACAGGAAGCCGCGATAGCTGGCGAAGCGCGCCAGCCGGGTCAGATCGTGCGATCCGTCCTGGTTGAAGCTTGCAGGATAAGCGCCATTCGCCTCATCCTTGGCCTTCAGCAGCTTGCCGTCGTTGGTAAAGCTCCAGCCATGGAACGGGCAGACCAGCACGCGGCCCGACCCGCGCTTGCGCCGGCAGAGCATGGCCCCCCGGTGTGAGCAGGCGTTTATGAAGGCGTTCAGCGTGCCGTCGCGTGTCCGCGAAATGATCACCGGCACGCGCCCCGCCCAAGTCGAAAACCAGTCGTTCACTGCCGGGATCTGGCTCTCGTGGGCGAGGTAGACCCAGTTCTTCTCGAAGATGTGCTTCATCTCGAGTTCGAACAGCGCCGGGTCGGTGAAGATGTCCCGGCGGCAGCGGAAGGTTCCAGTCTGCGGATCATCGACGACGGCGGTCTCGATCCTATTCCTGAGCGATGTGTCCATGGTCTGCACTTTCTCTCGCAGCTGCTGGCTTTCAGGCGGCTGCGCGGTTCCGCGTCGAGAACTGCTGCTCGTCGGCGGCATCGGCGCGCTGCAGAACGAAGTCGAACGCGATCGAGGCGGCATCACCTTGCCGGATCGGCACGGGCAGCAGGCCTTCGCGCGTGCCGAAGGCGAAGTCTTCCTTGGCGAACGGGTCATCACCGAAATTGATCTGCGTGGTGAGCTGGCGGTAGCCGGGTGCTTCGATGAAGAAGTGCACATGCGCCGGGCGATTGCCGTGCCGGCCAAGCGCCGCCATGTAGACATCGGTCGCGCCGCCCGGCGGCACGCTATAACCGCGCGGCATCTTCGACTTGAATGCATAGCGGCCATCCGGCCCCAGCTTGATCCGGCGCCGATTGTTGAACGGTGTTTGTTCGGTCGTCGGATCGAAGTGCGAATACCAGCCTTGCGAATTCGCGTGCCAGACATGCAGGATCGCATCGCGCACAGGTTCGCCGTCTGGCCCGGTGACCACGCCGGTCATGTAGAGGTTCGTCGTGTCATCGGGATCGGTCGTGAGGTTCACATCGAGGCCTTCGACCAGCGGCGCACCGGCGACATAGAGCGGCCCTTCGATCGTGCGCGGCGTGCCGCCAGTCTTGCCTGCTTCGGCGTCCTTGGCATCAAGGAACAGGTCCATGAAGTGTTCAAGACCGATGCCCGGAATGATCAGGCCGATCTCACCAGCGCCGTCCTGAAGGTATTTGATCGCCGCCCAGAATTCGTTTTCCGTCACATTGTGATCGACGACGATGCTCGCCACTGCCTCAAGCAGATCGCGGGTGATCGCCTTGAGGCGCGTATTGCCGCCATCGCTATCGAGGCCAGCAGCCTTGTCGAACAGCGCCTGCACTTCGGCGGTCTTGATGAAGCTCTTGTCCATGTCGTCTCTCCGGTCGGTCTTTTTCTGATGGCGGCCTTCTCGCGCTTGATTTCAGCGGTCGTCGTCGTGCGCTGAGGAAGGATGGCGGCAAAGCGCGGTGACGGTGACCGTCATGAAGGGATACAGCGGCAGGCTGATGAGAAGGTCGTGCAGTTCGGCGTTGCTAGCGACATCAAAGATGCTGACGTTGGCGTACTGGCCAACCACGCGCCAAATATGCCGCCAGGTCCCAGCAGCCTGCAGTTCCTGAAACCGCGCCTTCTCTTCCGCCTTGAGCCTGGCGGCTTCCGCCGGATCGAACCCGAGCGGAATCGCGACAATCATTTCCACCTTGAACAGCATCTCGGGTCCTTTCAGGCGACGGCGTGAACGATGGGGGCGGCGCGATCCCGCCGGAAGTAAGCGATCTTGTCGGTATCGAGCGCGATGCCGAGGCCCGGGCCGGTCGGCACGGTAAGTTCGAAATCGGAATAGGTCAGAGGCGCTGCGAGGATTTCCTCGGTCAGCAGCAGCGGTCCGAACAGTTCCGTACCCCAGGCGAGATCAGGGAACGTTGAAAAGAGGTGCGCAGAGGCGGCCGTACCAACCCCGCCCTCCAGCATGGTTCCGCCATAGAGTCCGATACCCGCCGCGCTGGCGATTGCGGCGACGGCACTTGCGGCATGCAGGCCGCCAGATTGGGCGATCTTCACCGCATAGACCCGCGCGGCGCCGGCTGCCGCAAGGCGAAACGCCGAGCGCGGTCCGTTGAGCGCTTCGTCAGCCATCAGGGGCACACTATGGCGCACCGAAAGCCGCGCCATGGCATCCACGTCATCGCGCGCCACCGGCTGCTCGACCAGATCGACGCCAACGTCGTGCAGCAGGCCCATGCCGATATTGGCCTGCGGCTCGGACCAGTTCTGGTTGACATCGACCCGCACACTTGCGCGCCCGGCGAAGGCTTTGCAGATCGCCCCGACGTGGGCGACATCAGCCGCGACCGAGCGTTTGCCGATTTTGAGCTTGAAGATCCGGTGGCGGCGCTGGGCCAGCATGGCCTCGCCTTCCTCGATATCGCGCGCCGTATCGCCGCTCGCGAGGGTCCAGGCGACTGGCAGTGACGCGCGCAAGCGTCCGCCGCCAATCAGTTCAGAAACCGGCACGCCAAGCCGCTTGCCCGCCATGTCGAGCAGAGCTGTCTCGACTGCGCACTTGGCAAAGTGGTTGCCGCGAACTGATCGGCTAATGGCCGCAACTGTCGCGCCCACTTGCACCGGGTCGCAGCTCCGGAGGATGGGGGCGATATAGGTGTCGATGGCGGACTTGATGCTCTCGGGGCTCTCTTCGCCATAACTGAGGCCGCCGATCGTGGTGCCCTCGCCGATACCCTCTATGCCGTCGCTGTCGGTCAGGCGGATGATCACCATCGACTGCGCATGCATTGTGGCCATCGCCAGAACATGTGGGCGAATGGTCGGCACATCGACGATAAAGGTATCGATCTGCGCGATTGCAGCCATTGCGCCCGTGCCCCCCATGATCCTTGTTTGAACTGGACTTTGATATGCTGTTCAGGCGGTATGATCCAAGACCATTGCGGTTGGATCATGATACCCGCTAGGTATGATCGATGGATTTGAAGCAGCTTCGCTATTTTCTCGTCGTGGCCAGCGAGCGCAATTTTACCCGCGCCGCCGAACGGCTGCATATTGCACAGCCGCCACTGAGCCGCGCGATCCAGCGGCTAGAGGAGGAGGTTGGCGGGACGTTGATCGATCGCCAGGTCCGCCCTTTGCGGCTCACGCCGCTTGGTCTTTTGCTGCAGGAGCAGGCGCTACAGATCCTCGGCCGGATGGACGACATGCAAGCGATGGTGAAAACCGCTGTCGCGACCGAGCGCCGGCGCTTCACCATCGGGTTCGTTGCTTCGACGATCTATGCCCGCTTGCCCGAATTGATTCGTGCATTCCGCGCACAGGCGCCCGATATCGAGTTGACCCTGATCGAAAGCACCACGCTCGATCAGATCACTGCGCTCAAGGAAGGCCGGATCGACGTGGGGTTTGGGCGCATCCGGTTTGACGACCCTGCCATAAGGCGGACGGTGCTGCGCAACGAACGCCTGGTCGTGGCTCTCCCGCTCCAGCATCCGCTCGCGCGGGATAGCGAGCCGGTCTCGCTGCACACGCTCGCAGCAGAGCCGCAGATCATCTATCCGCGCTCGCCGAGGCCCAGTTACGCCGACCAGGTCCTGTCGTTATTTCGCGACTATGGGCATGAGCCGCAGATTGTTCACGAAGCGCGCGAACTTCAGATCGCGATCGGGCTGGTAGCTGCCGAAGAAGGGGTCGCTCTCGTTCCTGAATCGGTTACGCGGTCGCGGTCGCATGATGTCACTTATCGTGATCTTGTCGAGCCCGCTGTCTCTCCGATCATCATGAGTCATAGACTGGATGATAGTTCGGCAGAGTTACAGCTCATGTCTGCAATCATCGCTGAGCGGTACAGTGTGTGGGGCTACCCGGTGCCACAGCCACGATGATTTTTGGCGATTGCGCTTTGTTTCTGGGCAGGAAGCGCAACGCTAGCACGTAGTTCGCAGACCCATTGGCCGGGCATTGCAACAGTCAATTCCGCTTGGCGCCCTGGACTACTCTGGGCGCGACTGCCTCAGCTCCTAGGCGACAAGCATGGATCTCTGAGCGGGGAGGTGATCCGGTGACATTTGCATATGCACTGTTCGATGCGCTCATAAATCTACTTGATAAAAAATGTATTGCACAATATGCAACGCCGCGAGCGCCAAGAGGCGACGCGAATCGACGCGACCCTGGGGAGGAATTCCATGATCAAAACGAAACTCACGCTGCTTGGCGGCATCAGCCTTATGGCGTTCGCACAGCCCGTCGCGGCTCAGGAAGCACAGGCCGGCGCGGCACCTGCCGAAGCCGCTGCTCCTGCAACCGATGAAGCGATCATCGTTACCGGTTCACGCATCACCTCGAACGGCAACGCGCTGCCGACGCCGGTGACTGTTGTTTTGAAGGATGCGCTGCTGCGGACCAGCCCGTCGAGCGTTTCGGACGGCTTGAAGAAGCTTCCTGCGTTCGCGCTGTCGCGCGGCACGGCCATTCAGGGTGACGCTACCGACAACGCAACCGGCAACTACCTGAACCTCCGGGGCTTTGGCATCCAGCGCAACCTTATCCTGCTTGACGGCCACCGCGTTGCGCCGACCAGCTATACGGGCGCGGTTGACGCGAACATCCTGCCGCAGATGCTCATGCAGCGGGTCGATGTTGTCACCGGCGGCGCCTCCGCAGTCTACGGCTCTGATGCTGTCTCCGGCGTCGTCAATTTCGTCCTGGATCACAAGTTCAAGGGGCTGAAGGTCGAAGCCAACTCTGGCATCTC
>JAIYAL010000073.1 GCA_027489095.1 Erythrobacteraceae bacterium | reverse complement strand
GGTGTACCGCGCCAAGTTTGCGCCGACCATCTTCTCGGCCCGCCAGATCGTCAGCCACGGCCACATCTATGTGAACGGCGTGAAGTGCAACATCGCGTCGCGTCGGATCGACGTGGGCGATGTCATCAGCCTGGGCAGCAAGGCCAAGGAAATGGCGCTCGTGATCGAAGCCCAGGGCCTCGCCGAGCGTGACATTCCCGATTACGTCCAGCCCGACGGCAACGACAAGATCACCTTCACCCGCACGCCGAAGCTCGATGAAGTGCCCTACCCGGTCACGATGGAACCGAACCTGGTGGTGGAATTCTACTCGCGCTGATCCGGCGTCTCGCCAATCTGCAAAGCAAGAGGGCGATCCTGCGGGGTCGCCCTTTTCTTTTGTGCGCGGGCCTGCGATCCTTCGGCGGAACGGGAGACAGGTGATGAAGGTGCTGCTGCTGGACGGGCATCCGGATGGGGGGCGCCTGACGAGGCACCTCCTCGATATCTACGCGGGCGCCCTGCCCGCTGGCGCCGAGGTCACTCGCATTGCGGTGCGCGACCTCGCATTCGATCCGGTCCTGCGGCACGGGTACAAGCGGCGCACCGATTGGGAGCCGGATGTCCATACAGTTGCCGAGGCGCTCGACGCCTGCGATCACCTTGTGGTCGCCTTCCCGATGTGGTGGGGTGCCGAGCCCGCCGAGCTCAAGGGATTAATTGACCGGGTGCTGCTTCCCGGCTTCGCCTTTGCCTATCGCAACAACAGCAACCTGTGGGATGCGCTGCTGGAGGGCCGCTCGGCCGATGTGATCGTAACAATGGACACCCCGCCGCTATTCCTGCGCTTTGCCTATGGCAATGCGATCGTCCGGCGCTGGAAGGCGCAGGTGCTGGGCTTCGTCGGGTTCAAGCCAGTGCGCTTCCTCGCGCTCGGCACGGTCAAGAACGGCGGTGCCGACAAGAGCATCGGCGCATGGACGGCGAAGATTGAAAAACTCGCCCGTTCGACCCGTCATGCCAATCCTGCGAAGAAGCAGCCGCGTCTTGCGGCCTTTCTTGGCCGTAAGGTCAGTCCCTGATCCGGTCCCATTCGGCAAATTCGTAGGCGATCGAGCCTTCGACGAGCCGCTCCCAGATATCGGCGATAACGTCTGCCGGGATGGCCTGCGCCTCGGCTTCGGCGACCGCGGCGGCGATCACGCTGGCCTTGCGCGCCTCATCGCGCACCGCATCGCGGGTCGGCTTGATCTGGGCGGCGGCGCGCATGTAGCCAAACCGCCGCGCGAGCAGCGCCACCAGTTCGCGGTCAAGCGCGTCCACGCCGGCGCGCACCTCGATCATGGTGGTGCAATTTTCGGGGCTTAAGGAAAGGTCCTTCATGCCCCGCGCCCTAGGCGGTGAATGCGGGGCTTGTCGAGAGGCTTGCGTGGGAAGCTGTTTAGGGGGTTTCCGGGGCGCCTCACTTGCCCCCCATAGCGGTGTCGAGGAACTTGCCGATGTCGGCGAGCATTGACGCGCGCACCGTGCTGTCGTCGAGCCCGTGCTGCATGTCCTTGTACTCATGGTAGGTCACGTTCTTGCCCGCTGCCTTCAAGGCCTTCGCCATCTCCTGCGAGTGGCGCACGGCGACGTTGAGATCGAGCGTGCCGTGGTACAGCGCGACCGGCGCGGCAAAGCGCGCGGCCTGGCGGCGTGGGCTGCCCGCTTCGATGTGCGGGCCCGCGCCGATGAACTGCTTGACGAGCCGCGAGTTGGTGTAGGCCTGTGCGTCCTGAGTGAGGAAACCGAGATCAGTGACGGGCGCGATCGCCGCCACTGCCTTGAACAGGTTCGGATCGAGCACCTGCGATTGCAGCGCCGCATAGCCGCCATAGGACCACCCCACGATCGCGAGCTTGTCCGGCTTGGCAATGCCTTCGCTGACCAGCCAGCGGCCTGCGTCGTTCACGTCGCCGATCGCGACCTCCCACGCCTTGAAGCCGTTGCGCCCGTACCAATTCTCGCCATAGCCCGCCGAGCCGCGGTAGTTGGGCTGGAGCACCGCGTAGCCCTTGGCGACGAAGTACTGCACCAGCCAGTCGAAGCCCCATTCGTCGCGCGCCGAAGGGCCGCCGTGGGGCATGACAATGGCGGGGAGGCCCTTGCCATCAGAACCGGGCGGCAGGGTGAGGTAGGCCGGAATCATCGTTCCGTCCTTGGCCGGATAGCTGATCGGGCGCATCTGGCCCATGGCGCGCCCGCCGAGTTCCTTGCGCACCGGCAGCACCGGCTCAAGCGTCCGGGCGGTCTGGTCGAACAGATAGACCATCCCGGGCTGGGTGTCGCTCGATGCGATGAGCAGCAGAGCGCGCTCGTCCGCGCTCGCCCCGACGATATTGATCAGCGGCTGGTCCGGCAGCGCCTTGCCGAGGCTGCGTGCGACCTTGGCCAGGGCCGGGTCGAAATAGGCGATCTCGCGCTTTTCGGTGGCATAGCTCGCCCCGACCACGCGGCGCTGCCGCCCGATGCGGATCAGCGCGTCGACATCGACGTCGTTGCGGCTCATCAAGACCTTGCCCGCCTTCGTCCCGTCAAGCGGGAACTCCGCGATCGCGTCGTAGCCGTCCTTGGTGATGAAGCCGATCACCACGTTGCGGCCCGAATCCACAGCGACAGGGCTGAACGATGGCAAGGGCGCGGCGTCGATCGTGAGATCCTCGAGCGGCTCCCACGAGCCATCCTGTGAGGGACGATAGAGGGTGTCGAACTCACCCGTCAGACGTCCGCCGTCCATGCGATTGCGCACCTTGACCCGCACGTTCCCGCTGCCATCGGCGAGGTAGAAGCGCCCCAGCGGATCGTAGCGTTCGCGCGGCGAGCGCTTGCCAGTGGCGATATCGACGATCTCGACGCCTAGGCCTTCCGCCCGGCTGTCCGCGCGCCGACCCGCATCGCTTGCGGGAACCGCCTCGCTCGATATCAGGATCCGTCCCTGCTCCCCGCCGACATCAAGCGCCAGCACATCGCCGCCGTTCTGCGCGACGCGCTGCGCGAAGTAGGTCTGGCGTTTGCTCAGTTCCTTGTTGGCACCGGTTTGGACGTCAACCGAGAACAGGCGATCATAGGGAAGCAGCACGCCATCCCCGCGCTTGGCCATCCCGGAGGCCTGGCACACAAGCTGCTGGTCGTTGGCCCAATTGCACCAATCGAGATCGGCGATGATCTCGGTATTGGCGGCGACCGGGCGGACCACGCCATCACCACTAAGGTCCATGACGTTGATGATCTCGCTGTGCTGCGGCCCGGCTGAGATAAAGGCGATCTGCTTGCCCGAGGGCGAAAGACTGATGTGGAGGACGGTCTCGCGGGCGCCGAACCGGATCGCGGCCTCATCGGTCACCTCCTGTGCAGCGGCGGAACCGCAGATTGCCAGAACGCTGCTCGCAAGCATCAATACGCGCGCTAGTGCCGCCGGTGTCATCGAATCGTTCCCCGCCTGCGATGCTGGCAAGACTAGCGCGGCAGAACCGGTGTTCAAGCCCCCCGGTGCAGGTAATCGCGGCGGAAGTCGCTGGCGAAGCTGGCGAATTGGCCGGCCGAGATGGCATCGCGCATGGCCTGCATCAGTGCCTGGTAGAAGCTGAGGTTGTGCTCCGTCACCAGCATCGCGCCAAGCATCTCGCCCGATTTCACGAGGTGGTGGATGTAGGCGCGCGAATAGGTCGTGCAGACTGGGCAGGCGCACCGCTGATCGAGCGGTCCGGTGTCCTCGGCATGGCGTGCGTTCCTCAGGTTGAGCGCCCCGGCCCATGTGAAGGCCTGCCCGTTGCGGCCCGAGCGCGTCGGCAGCACGCAATCGAACATGTCGATCCCGCGTTCGACCGCGCCGACGAGGTCGTCGGGCTTGCCCACCCCCATCAGGTAGCGCGGGCGGTCTGCAGGGAGCATCCCCGGGGCGTAATCGAGCACGCCGAACATCGCCTCCTGCCCTTCGCCCACCGCAAGGCCGCCGACTGCGTAGCCATCAAAGCCGATCTCGGTGAGCGCGTCGGCGCTGATCCGCCGCAGGTCTTCGTGCAGCGCGCCCTGCTGGATGCCGAAAAGCGCGGCCGCCGCTGCGTGATCCGCGCCTGCATCAAAGCCCTCGCGGCTGCGCTTTGCCCAGCGCATCGACAGCTCCATCGAGGCGGCGATCTCGTCCCGCGCCCGGTCGGCGCGCGGGCATTCGTCAAAGGCCATGACGATATCCGAGCCGAGCAGCCGCTGGATTTCCATCGAACGTTCGGGTGTGAGCATGTGCTTCGAGCCATCGAGGTGGCTGCGGAACTCGACGCCCTGTTCGGTGAGCTTGCGCAGCTCGGAAAGGCTCATCACCTGATAGCCGCCCGAATCGGTGAGGATCGGACGCTCCCAGTTCATGAAGCGGTGCAGCCCGCCCAACCGCGCCACACGCTCCGCGCCCGGGCGCAGCATCAGGTGATAGGTGTTGCCAAGGATGATGTCCGCGCCGGTCGCCCGCACGCTTTCCGGCTTCATCGCCTTGACCGTCGCCGCGGTGCCGACCGGCATGAAGGCGGGCGTGCGGATGTCCCCGCGCTGCATGGCAATCGTGCCGGTGCGCGCCTTGCCGTCAGTGGCGTGGAGGGTGAAGGAGAAACGTGGGGGCGTCATTGCGCTCGCCCGCTAGCGCCGCCGCAGGGCGATGTCACGCATATGCAAAAAAGGGGCAGGGAAACGTGCCTCGTATCCCCTGCCCCTTCGCTTGTCAGCCTAAGGCTGCGGCTCAGAACTTGTAGAGCACACCCACGGTCGCGCGGGTTGAATCAAACGCGATGGTGTCGATCCCGGCGCGGAAGGCGATCGGGCTGTCGCCGAGCCCGAATTCGACGCCGGCGCCAACGAGGTAGTCGCCATCGGTGTCATCAAAGCCAACAACCGGGGTGGTGATGAAGCGGCTGGCGTCGAAATCGACTTCCTGGTAGCCGCCGCGGACAAAGACCTTGCCGGTCTGGCCCACGCGCACACCGGCGCGGGCGGCAATGCCGTACTCGCTGTCGATCGCGCCATCGCCGATGTTGTAATTGCCTTCGGCACCGACGAAGAAGGTCTCGCCGATCGGCACGTCAACGCCCGCGACAACACCGTAGATGCCGCCATCGTCATTGGGCAGGCCGATCCCGAGGTCATGGATCCCGGCGGTAGCACCGACATAGAGCTCAGGGCCCTGCTTGGTAGCGGTGTCGGCCGTTTGCGCCTGAGCAGCGGCCGGAAGAGCGATGGCGCCGAGCGCGGCGAGCGATGTGAAGACGAGCTTCTTCATGTTTTCTAATCCTTTTCTGATCCGCCGCAGGGGGTGCGACGTCGAAAAGGCAGATAGGATCCGCGGCTTTGCTGTGTAATGAACGAAGGGATTGGTTGTCGTTAATGTCCGCCTGGCGGTGCATTATGTCCGACAAACACCTTCTGTCGATAGCCCCCGCAAGTCACTCGCGCAGCCGCCACCCCGTCCGGAAGATCACCGCGATGACAACCACGCACACCGTGAGGAAACCGCCCGTCAGCCCCAGCGACAACGCGATCGGCACGTCCGAGACGCCGTAGAAGCTGTAGCGCAGCCCGCTCACCAGGAAGGCGATCGGATTGGCCAGTGCGACCGCATCCCATGGCGCCGGCAGTTCGCGGATCGAATAGAAGGTGCCGCCAAGGAAGGTCAGCGGAGTGAGGATCAGCATCGGGATGATCCCCAGCTTCTCGAAGCTGTCCGCCCACACCCCGAGGATGAAGCCGAACAGCGCGAAACTCGCCGCCACCAGCATGATGTAGAACGCCGCGAGCAGCGGGTGGGCGATTTCGTATTCGACGAAGAACCGCGCTGTGGCGAGGATGATCGCGGCGAGGATCAGGCCCTTGGTGGCCGCCGCCCCGACGAAGCCGGCGAGGGTCTCGGCGACACCCACAGGCGCGGAAAGCAGCTCGTAGATCGTGCCGGTGAAGCGCGGCATGTAGATGCCGAAGCTGGCATTGCTGGTGGTCTCGCCCAGCAGGGTCAGCATCAGCAGGCCGGGGATGATGAAGGCGCCGTAAGGCACCCCGCCCACCGGCTCCATCCGCGACCCGATCACCGAACCGAACACGACGAAGTAGAGCGACGTCGTCAGCACCGGCGAAAGGATCGACTGGAAGGCGGTGCGGAAGGCCCGCGCCATCTCGCGGCGGTAAATCGCATAGGCGCTGCGCAGGGAGAAATGCATCACGCCGCCTCCCCCTGGTGCCCGAGCAGGCCCACGAAGATATCCTCAAGCGAGCTGTCGTGGATGTCGAGGCTGGTAAAGCCGATGCCCGCCCGGGTGAGTGCCTGCGCGAGCTCCGCCACCTCGGCGCGGCCCTTCCCTTCCCCGTTCCCGCCACGGTAGATCAGCCGCATCCCGCCCTCGGCGAGTTCAACTGCGAAACGCCCAAGCGCCTCGGGCACGGCGGCGAGCGGCGCGGCGAGGTCGATCACCGCCTCTGTGGTGCCGAGCCGCTCCATCATCGCGCGCTTCTCGTCGACCATCAGGATGCGCCCGCCCTGAATGATGCCCACACGGTCGGCCATTTCCTCGGCCTCCTCGATGTAGTGCGTGGTGAGGATGATCGTCACGCCGCGTTCCTTCAGTGCGGCGATCTGCTCCCACATTCCCTTGCGCAGTTCGACATCGACGCCGGCGGTGGGCTCGTCGAGGAACAGCAACTCGGGCTCATGCGCGAGCGCCTTGGCGATCAGAACGCGGCGCTTCATGCCGCCCGAAAGCGCGCGGATCTGCGTGTCCTTCTTGTCCCACAGCGACAGGCTGCGAAGGATGCTTTCGATAAGCGCCGGATCCCCGGGCTTGCCGAACAGCCCGCGCGAATAGGACACCGCGCGCCATACCGTCTCGAACATATCAGTGGCCAGTTCCTGCGGCACGAGGCCGATCCGCGCACGCGCGCGGCGCCAGTCGCGTCCAAGATCGTGGCCAAAGGCGGTGATCGTGCCGCTGCTCGGCCGCACCAGCCCGCACACCGCGCCAATCAGGGTGGTTTTCCCTGCACCATTGGGGCCGAGCAGCGCGAAGATTTCGCCCGCGCGGATGTCGAGATCGACCGAAGCAAGCGCGCGCGTGCCGCCGCGATAGGTCTTGGTCAGGCCGCGGATCGACAGAATGGGTTCAAGCATTGCTACCGATTACGGGAGCAGCAGCGAGGAGTCACCATAGGAATAGAAGCGATATCCGCCCGCGATGGCATGTTCGTAAGCCGCCAACATCCGCTCGCGGCCCATCAGCGCGCTGACCAGCATCATCAGCGTCGATTTGGGGAGGTGGAAATTGGTCATCAGCCCATCGACCGCGCGCAAGCGGTAGCCGGGGGTGATGAAGATCGCGGTGTCCCCGGCAAAAGGCTGGATCACCCCGTCCGCGTCCACCGCGCTTTCCAGCAGTCGCAGCGACGTGGTGCCGACCGCAATGATCCGGCCACCTTTGGCTCGCGCGGCGTTGAGCTGCTGGGCGGTCTCGGCCGAGATGCGCCCGAACTCGGCGTGCATCTGGTGGTCGTCGGTGTCGTCGGCCTTCACCGGCAGAAAGGTGCCCGCGCCCACGTGGAGCGTCAGCATCGCGCGGCCGATGCCCGCAGCGTCAATCGCGTCGACGAGCCTCTGGGTGAAGTGCAGCGATGCCGTAGGCGCCGCAACCGCGCCTTCCTCGCGCGCGAACATCGTCTGATAATCCTCGAGGTCCTGCGCATCGATACCGCGCTTGGACGCGATATAGGGGGGCAGCGGCATGGTTCCGGCACGGTCGAGCAGCACCTCGACCGGCTCATCACCCTCAAAGAACAGGGTCAGCGAACCATCGCCGTGGCGCGCCTCTGCGATCGCGGTGACCCCTCCGCCGAATACGAGGCTATCGCCCTCCTTCACCCGCTTGGCGTTTTTGAGGAAGGCCTGCCAGCGGCGCAGATCGATGCGCTTGTGCAAGGTCGCGCCGATTTTCGCCTCACCATCGGCACGGCGGCCTTCGAGCTGGGCGGGGATCACGCGGGTGTCGTTGAATACCAGCACGTCGCCGGGGCTGAGCAGGCTCGGCAGATCGCGCACGCCCCGATCCTCGAACGGTGCCCACGGCTTCTCGGCGCTCCCCCGCACCACCAGCATGCGCGCTGCATCGCGCGGGCGCACGGGCCTCAGCGCGATGCGCTCGGACGGCAGATCGAAATCGAACAGGTCAACCTTCATGGCGCGCGCCCCTAGCGGCTCGGCGCGGCGGCGGGAAGTGCCTTAGTTGGGGATCGGGGCGCTCAGCGCGTCAGCCGTGATCGGCGCGTCATTCGTCGCAGGCGGCGGCGGGGGCGGCAGATTGTCACTCTCGAGCGAGGCCTGAACGATGAAGGATGGGCTTGCCGGCGGCTCGCCGCGGTTGATCGCGTCAACCGCTTCCATGTTGTCGATCACCCGGCCCAAGTTGGTGTACTTCTTGTCGAGGCTGAAGCGCGGGTAGAAGACGATGAAGAACTGGCTGTTGGCGCTGTTATCGTCCGCGGCGCGGGCCATCGACAGGGTGCCGCGCACGTGCGGCATGGGGTTGAACTCGGCCTTGAGGTCGGGAAGCTCCGAGCCACCCTGTCCCGTTCCGGTCGGATCGCCGCCCTGCGCCATGAAGCCGTCGATCACCCGGTGAAACACCACTCCGTTGTAGAAGCCCGCGCGGGTGAGGGTCTTGATCCGCTCCACATGTTCCGGTGCCCAATCGGCCTGGAGCCTGATCTTGATGCGCTGGCCGTTCGAAAGGTCGAGCACCCAGATATTGTCGGGATCGGCGGCCACATCATAGTTGATCGGCGCATAGGTGCGCTGAACCGCGGGCGCGGCTTCGGCCTCGGCCTCGGGCTTCTTTGCGTTATCACCGAAAGCGACGGGCGGGGTGTCGTCCTTCGTCTTCTGAGCCATCGCCGCGTGCGGCGCGGTCAGCAGAAGCAGGGCAACGAAAGCGGGCGCGAACGTGGTCTTGATCATGGTTCCATCCGGATTGGTGAGGCCGTGTAGCCCCGCCCGGCTGACACTGCAATGAATGATGGCGAGTGATTGCCGACAGCGCCTCAGCTTCAATAATCGCCCTTGAGCCCCTGCTCGCGCACGCGAGCGGTCACGTCCTCGCACACCGGCGGGCTCACGAAGCGGGCGATGTCGCCGCCATACATGGCGATTTCCTTGACGAGCTTGGAGGCAATCGGCTGAAGCGATACGTCGGCCATGAGGAACACGGTTTCGATATCGTCATCAAGTTGCTGGTTCATGCCCGCCATCTGGTATTCGTACTCGAAGTCGGCGACAGCTCGGAGGCCGCGGATGATGACCGAGGCACCCTGCTTCTGCGCGAACTTCACGAGGAGCGCGTTGAAGCCCACCACCTCGACATTGCCGAGGCCGAGATTGGCCACTTCGCGCTCGACCATGCGGAAGCGCTCCTCGGTCGAGAACATCGGGTTCTTCGAAGGATTGGTGGTCACCCCGATAATCAGCCAGTCAACCAGCTTCGCACCGCGCCGGATGATGTCGGCATGGCCGAGCGTGATCGGATCGAAGGTCCCGGGATAGATCCCGACGCGTCGTGTCATGGCTTTTATCCTCTCATGCTCGCGGCTCTAGCGGTCGCGTTCGACGATATAGCGGGCGAGCGCGCGCAGGACGTCGGCCTCTGCGCCGTAGGAGGCGAGCCGCAGCACCGCCTGATCGACCAGAGCGCGCGCCTGTTCGCGGGCCTTGTCGACCCCCATCAGCGTCACGAAGGTCTGCTTGCCCTGTTCGTTGTCCTTGCGCAGCGCCTTGCCAGCCTTTTCGACATCGCCTTCTACATCGAGCAGATCGTCCGCGATCTGGAAGGCGAGGCCGATGTCGCGGGCATAGGCGCGCAGATGCATCCGGCCCTGCGGCGCGACCTTGCCGAGGATCGCACCCATCTCGACGCTGGCGGCGAGCAGCGCGCCGGTTTTCAGCTGTTGCAGCCGGGTGATGGTGTGAAGATCATACGTCACCCCCTCCTCATCGGCGACCATGTCCATCATCTGCCCGCCCGCCATGCCGTGCATGCCGCTCGCCTGGCCCAGTGTCAGGATCAGTTCGCTTCGGGTGAAGGGATCCTCGCTGGTGGCATCATCGGCGAGGATCTCGAACGCGAGTGCGTGGAGCGCATCGCCCGCGAGCACCGCAGTCGCCTCGTCGTAGACCTTGTGCAGCGTCGGCTTGCCGTGGCGCAGGTCGTCATTGTCCATGCAGGGCAGGTCGTCGTGGATCAGCGAATAGACGTGTATCGCCTCGATCGCCGCCCCTGCCCGCAGCGCCGCATCGCGCGATACACCGAACAGCGAGGCGGTGCTGCATACCAGCAGCGGGCGCACCCGTTTGCCTCCGCCGATCGCGGCATAGCGCATCGCCTCGACAAGCCGCGCACTGGTGTCGCCGGGCACCGGAAGGAGCGCGTCGAACACCGAATCGATGTCCGACTGGACGTGTTTGATCGCCTCGCTCAGCACATCACCCCCTGTCATTGCCAGCATCCCCTTTACCCTTCCGCATCGAAGGGCCGCGTCCCGGTCGCTCGGCCATCGGCGGCAGTGACAATCCGCTCAATCCGCGCCTGCGCCGCATCGAGCCGCTGCTGGCACGTAGCCCGCAGCGCCTCGCCGCGTTCGTAGAGGCCGATCGACTGATCGAGCGGCACGTCGCCGCGTTCGAGCTGCTGCACAATGCCCTCGAGCGCGGCGAGCGCCTGCTCGAATGTCATGCCCGAAATGTCCTGCGTGATGCCCTGCCCTGCGGCAGCCGGTGATGCTGTGCCCTCGTCCATGGCCATGAGCATTGACGGGGCACGCGGGCGCGGTCAAGGCTGCCCGTGACGGGCGGGATCAACCAACACAGGATATTCGAGCACATGCTGAAGTGGATCATCGCCTACGGCGTCGCGGCCGTATCCTTCCTGGCGCTCGACGCGGTGTGGCTGCGCTGGGCGGCGGGCAACCTTTACAAGCCCG
The DNA here is from genome assembly GCA_027489095.1 of Erythrobacteraceae bacterium. Taxonomy (GTDB): domain Bacteria; phylum Pseudomonadota; class Alphaproteobacteria; order Sphingomonadales; family Sphingomonadaceae; genus Erythrobacter. The sequence goes on along the minus strand of JAIYAL010000073.1, from coordinate 9,714 downwards.
TGATTGGCGAGATCATGGCCAAGGATTTCAACGTCGGCGCGGCGGTAGCCTTCTACCTCATCTATATCGCCGGAATCACCTGGTTCGCGATCCGTCCGGGCATAGAGACCGGAACGGTGCAGGCCGCGATGCTCAACGGAATTTTGCTGGGCGCGCTGTGTTACGCGACTTTCGATCTTACGTCGCAGGCAGTGCTCAAAGTCTGGGCGACCCACATCAGCGTGCTCGACATTCTGTGGGGCGCTTTCGTGACTGGAGCCGCAAGCGCGCTTGCGACCCTCGCGGTGCTGCGCTTCGCCCCCGCCTCGGCTTGAGGCGCGGCAGCCACCCATGTTCATCGGCCACTTCGCCCCGGCCTTCGTGGCCGCCGCAGTAAGCCCGCAGCGGCCGCGTCTGGCGACGATGTTTGTGGCCGCGCAGCTCGTCGACTGGGGCTTCTTCAGCCTCGCGCTGGTGGGCACCGAGCATATGCGTATCGACCCGCAGGCAAGTGCGATGGTGCCCTTCGACCTCTACGACATGCCCTACACCCACAGCCTGATCGGCACCGTGATCTGGGCCGCAGTCTTGCTCGGCATCGTCGCCGTATGGCGGCGCGATCTGAGGCTAGGCGCGCTCGCGGGGCTGGTGGCGCTGTCGCACTGGCCGCTCGACTGGCTGGTGCACGTGCCCGATCTCACCTTCGACGGCACGCCGCCCAAGCTTGGCCTTGGCCTCTGGAATGTGCCGTGGGTCGCCATACCGCTTGAGCTGGGGCTGACCTTCGGTGCCTTTGCCTATTTCATGCGCCGCACGCGGGGCCCCGCCGGGCCACCGCTCGCCTTGGCGGGGACAATGCTCGTCTTCCAGGCCGTCAACTGGTTCGCCCCGCACCCTGAAAGCGCCGGGCCCTTCCTCTACCTTCAGGCGCTCCTCGCCTTCGCAATCCTGACGATCATGGCCATGTGGGTCGGGGAGAATCGCTGGTTCAGGAAACGCGGCGGCTTGGCCTCGTCCGCGCAGTGATCTAGGGGGCGCGGGCCAAGGAGCCCCCGCCCATGACCCAGACGTCCGCCATCACCCCTGAAATCGTCGAGCAGCACGGCCTCAGCCCAGAGGAATACGCGCGCGTCCTGTCCGCGCTCGGCCGCGAGCCGAACCTTGTCGAGCTCGGCATCTTTTCGGTGATGTGGTCGGAGCATTGCTCCTACAAGTCATCGCGCCTCCACCTCAAGAAGCTGCCCACCGAGGCGCCCTGGGTGATCTGCGGCCCCGGCGAGAACGCGGGCGTCATCGATATCGGTGAAGGCCCAAATGGCGTGCGGCAGGCTGCGATCTTCAAGATGGAGAGCCACAACCACCCCTCCTATATCGAGCCCTACCAAGGGGCCGCGACCGGCGTTGGCGGCATCCTGCGCGATGTCTTCACCATGGGCGCGCGGCCCATCGCCAACGCCAACGCGCTGCGGTTCGGGCGGCCCGATCACCCCAAGATGAAGCACCTCGTGCAGGGCGTGGTCGCCGGGATCGGCGGCTACGGCAACTGCGTGGGCGTCCCCACTGTTGCGGGCGAGACCAATTTCCACCCGGCCTATGATGGCAACATCCTCGTCAACGCGATGACCGTAGGCGTCGCCGATCAGGACAAGATCTTCTATTCCGCTGCCACCGGCATCGGCAATCCGATCGTCTATGTCGGCTCCAAGACCGGGCGTGACGGCATCCACGGCGCCACGATGGCATCGGCTGATTTTGGCGAGGATGCCGAGGCAAAGCGCCCCACGGTGCAGGTCGGCGATCCCTTCACAGAGAAGCTGCTGATCGAGGCCTGCCTTGAGTTGATGGCGACCGACGCGATCGTCGCGATCCAGGACATGGGCGCAGCGGGCCTCACCTCCTCCTCTGTGGAGATGGCTTCGAAGGGCGGCGCAGGCATCCGGCTCGACATGAACAAGGTCCCCTGCCGCGAAACCGGCATGACGCCTTACGAGATGATGCTCTCGGAGAGTCAGGAGCGGATGCTCATGGTGCTCCAGCCCGGCAAGGAAGCGATGGCCGAGGCGATCTTCACCAAGTGGGAGCTCGATTTCGCGGTGATCGGCGAGGTCACGGATACCGGCCACATGGTGCTGGAATTCAATGGCGATGTGGTGTGCGACATTCCGCTCGCACCGCTCGCCGACGAAGCCCCGCTGTATGACCGGCCTTACCTGTCGAAGGAAGAATACGCGGTCTGGGCAGGCGTGAAGCCGCTCGCCGAGCTTCCCGCGACCGATGACGTGGCTGCGGATCTCCTCAAGCTGATCGGCTCGCCCGACCTCGCCTCGCGCGGGTGGATTGCGCAGCAGTATGATTCGCAGGTCGGTGCCGATACGCTCCAGACCGGCGGCGATGCCGGCGTGGTGCGGGTCCACGGCACGGGCAAGGCGCTCGCCATCACCACCGACTGCACCCCGCGCTATGTCTTTGCCGACCCCTACGAAGGCGGCAAGCAGGCGATCGCCGAAGCCTATCGCAACCTGTGCGCGGTCGGCGCGCGGCCGCTGGCGGTGACCAACTGCCTTAACTTCGCCAATCCCCAGCGCCCGGAGATCATGGCGCAGATCGTCCACGCATTGGAAGGCATGGCCGATGCCTGCCGCGCCTTGGACTTCCCGATCGTGAGCGGCAACGTCAGCCTCTATAACGAAAGCAAGGCCACCGGCGGCGGCAGCGCGATCCTGCCCACTCCGGCGATCGGCGGTGTCGGCATCATCAATGACTTGTCGAAGATGATGACGATGCACTTCAAGCAAGCCGGGGATGCGATCTACCTTGTCGGGCCGGAGTTCTGGGCCAAGCCCGATCCCACCCGCTCGCACCTCGGCCAATCGCTGTGGCTGCGCATCGTCAAGGGCATGGAGGCCGGGCGTACCCCGCCGACCGACCTCGTGATCGAGCGCAATGCGGGCGAGATCATCCACGAGTTGATCGCCGATGGCCTCGTCAACGCGGTGCATGACCTGAGCGACGGCGGCCTTGCCGTCGCGCTCACCGAGATGGCACTTGCGGGCGGCATCGGGGCCGAGACGGATCTCGCCGGCAACCCCGAATACACTGCGGCGCAGTGGTGGTTCGGCGAGGATCAAGGCCGCTATCTTGTCACCGTTCCCGACGTGGCGGCGCTCAACGCCGCGCTCGCCAAGGGCACGAAGAACGACGAAACCGCGCAGATCGGCTTCCAGCGGATCGGCACGGTCGGGGGCGATGCCGTGCTGGGCATTACGCTCGACGAGCTTCGCGCAGCGCACCAGCGGTTCTTCGAGGAGTGGATGGAGGGCTGAGCCCCCAGGGAGATCAACGATGTCCGAGGGCTATTCCAGCACACCGCTCGTCAAGAAACTCACGCTGCGTGACGGGATGCGGGTGTGGTTCGATGCCATGCCCGAACAGGTGATCGACGAGATCGATGAATATGCGCTCGACCTCATCTTCGTCGCCGACCCGGTCCAGGGCCTCGACGCTGCACATATCTTCGTGACCGAGCGCGCGGTGCTCGAAGCGCGGCTCACCATGCTGCGCCACCGGATCGCGCCCGACGGTCAGATCTGGGTGAGCTGGCCGAAAACAGCCGCCAAGGTGCCCACCGACATCACCGAGGATACGATCCGCGAGGTGTGCCTGCCGCTCGGCCTCGTCGACACAAAGGTGTGCGCCATCGACGAGACCTGGTCGGGCCTCAAGCTGGTGATCCGCAAGGAATTGCGCTGAGCGCGGTCAGGCCGCCTGCGGCTGCGCGCTGCCGAGCGTCAGTTGCTCGCTCAGGATACCCTCGCTTCCGAGGATCGTGAGGCACTGGCGATAGACCTCGGGCTTGCCGATATTCAGCCTTGCGCGCGCCTCGCCGATATCTTCGCGCATCAACGCGGCGATGTCTTGATGCGCGATCTTGGCAGCCGCCCGGCCGAGCCTGCGTCCTTCCTTGATCGCAGCGAACAGCGGGGCCTTGGTTCCCGAGACCTTCTTGATCTGCCGCGCGGCCGCGTAGGCGATGAACAGGATGCCGGTGTTGTGGTTCTGCTGGTAGCTGAAGCCGAGCAGGCTCGCCTCGCCCAGCGCGTCGCGGCCATAGCCGGTGAGCACGTGGAACAGGTCATGCGTGTCGCGCGTCCGGTCGAAATACCACTGGGTTCGGTCACGCGGCAGGCTTTCGGGCGGGGCCCACTTGTGGCTCTCCGCCACCAGCCCGGCCGCCGATAGCCCCTCGCGCTTCATGAAGGCGATGTAATGCGCCGCCACCGTGTTCGGCCCACAATCGGCCCAGCGGGCGTGATCGTCGAGCATCGCGGGGATGTCGACCGCCTCGCGCAGGAAACGCTGGCCTGTCTCAGAGCAGATGAAGTCATGTGCCTGCGCAAGGCTGCGCTTGCCCTTGGTCGCCTCGATGATCTGGAACACCTGCTCGGTGTCCTCCTTGTCTTCGACCAACTTGCCGAAGTGGTGCAACACCTTGAACGGTCGGAAGCCCGAGGTGCGACGGTCCGGTGCGACCAACGGGAGATCGAGAAGTGTCATAACATCATGTCCTTGCGCGATTCGCGGATCGGTTCAGAGGTGAGATACTTACACCCATGTCAGTTAATAGTGCAATACTTACACGCCGCGCAAGAAAGGCTTGGCGCAGGATCAATGCCTATCCTACGCTTGCGGCGCGGCAAGGGGGCCGCACAGAAGGGGGAGGAACATGAACCGGAAACACCTGATCGCAACTTTCGGCGTCGCGGCGTTGCTTGGCCTTGCAGCCGTGCCGGCCGCCGCGCAAATGTACGAGAAGATCACAATCCTCAATTCGACCGGCTACACCGTCTCGGAAATTTACGTCTCCCCGACCAGCACCAACGACTGGGAGGAAGACATCCTCGATATCGATGTGCTGCGCGACGGGAAAGACGTCCGCATCGACCTCCGCCGCGCTTCGGACACCTGCGACTGGGACCTCAAGGTCGTCTATGAGGACGGTGAAGAGGCGATCTGGGACGGCCTCGACCTGTGCGAGGACTGGCATTTCGAGCTGTTCTACAGCCCCCGAACCGGAGACACCCGGCTAGTGTCCTCGCACTAGGCGGCGAGCAGTTCGGGCGCGGCGGGCTTGCCGGAGAGCAGGTCATAGGGGTTGATCCCCTCTGCCTGCCAAACGCGGTGGCATTCGCGGTATTGCGTCGGCTCGGGAATGTGCATCGCGGCGCGCACCTCATCGAGCTGGCGTTCAAGCAGCTTGCGGATCGGCTGTGCGATAAGCTGCGGGGCGCCCTTGCCCGTGCGATGCGCCTGCCGCACTGCGCCGAACACGGGGGCCTTGCTGCCCCGTGTCATCTTGGCGATGTTGGCCGCGCCCGCATAGCCGATCAGCAGATGGCCCTGGCTCGGGGCCTGACCGTGAGTGAAGAGCAACACGCATTGCTCGCCCAACGCGTCGCGGCCGTAGCCGGTGAGCACATGAAACAGGTCATGCGTATCGCGCGAGCGATCGATGAACCACTCAACCAGATCAGGATACTTGGCCCGACCGGCCCGCTCGTATTCGGCGGTCAGGCCGGCGGCTGAAAGCCCCTCGGCCTCCATGAAGTCGCAATAGGCATGCGCGAGGCTGCCCTTCGGGGTGCGGCGCAAGGTGGCATGATCGTCAAGAAACTCGGCGAGCGAAAGTTCGCTCTCGCGCAGGAACGTGCCGCGGTCTGACAGCGCCAAATCGCTCACCCGTGGCAGGAAGTCCCTTGAGGGAAGCGATTCGAAGATCTTGAAGACGAGGCTGGTGTCTTCCTTGTCCTTGATCAGCGCCTGGAAGCTCTGCACCGCGCGCAGCGGGCGATAGCGGGCGGCCGGGCGATCCGGGTGCAGCAGCACCGTGCCGTCGGCGGCGAACATCCGGCTGTATTCCTTACGAGCAGATCGGGTCATGCGTGTCGTGTCCTCAAGGATCGAGCCGTCCTTAGCCCGCTCCTGCTTACACTAGTGTTAATAACCGATTCGGTACGCGCGTCAAAACCCTTTTTTCAACACCCCAGCCTTACCCTCGGCCCAGATTAACCGCCGCGCCATTGCGCGCGCGGAATCCCGAGCAGCGTCAACACCGCCGTCAGGTCGCCCGTGTCGATCCTGCCATTGGCCGCCGCGCGCGCCTTGGGCTTGGCCTTGTAGGCAAAACCATAGGTCGCGGCCTCGATCATCGGAATGTCGTTCGCCCCGTCGCCGGTCGCAAGACTGCGCGCACCCTCGCCCAGCCCGGCCACCTCCTCGCGCAGCACCGCAGCCTTCACCGCACTATCGGTGATCGGGCCAATGAGACCGCCCGTCAGCTTGCCGCCCTCGACCGCAAGCCTGTTGCCCACGACGCGGTGGAAACCGAGCATTTCCGCGACCGGATCGGCGAAGTGATGGAAACCGCCCGTCACCAGCACCGTGCGCGTGCCCAATGCCGCCAGCGTCGCCACCAAAGTCGCCGCACCGGGCGTCGCGGTAATCCGCTCGGCGAGGCAATCAGCAATCGCGCTTTCATCGAGCTCCGCAAGCAGCGCCACCCGTTCGCGCAAAGCCGCCTCGAAATCGAGTTCGCCCTGCATCGCCCGCTCGGTGATCGCGGCGATCTCGGGCTTCAAACCGGCGTAATCCGCGAGCTCGTCGATGCATTCCTGCCCGATCATGGTCGAATCCATATCCGAGACGAACAGGCGCGGGATGGCGAATTCCCCCACGCTCGCAAGCACGTCGGCCGGACCGAACACCGCGTCGATGGCATCAAGGACGCAGGCCACCGTGCCCCCATCGAAGCGCAGTTCGAGCACCCCTTGCGTGTGATGCGAGGAGACCAGCCTCACCCCCTCGCCCGCCAACCTGTCGGCGAGATGCGCGAGACGCGTTTCACTTGTCCCCGTCTCTGCTATCAGCCGCGCCATGAGCATTCCGACATCTCCTATTGAGCCGCTCGCGCTCATCGCAGGGCCGACCGCGAGCGGCAAGAGCGCGGTTGCGGTGGCGCTTGCGCAGCGGATCGCGGCGAGCGGCGGACGCGGCGTCATCATCAATGCCGACAGCGCGCAGGTCTATGCCGACCTCAGCGTGCTTTCCGCGCGGCCTACCGAAGCGGAGATGGGGGGCATCGAACACCGCTTGTTCGGCGCATGGGATGGCGCGCTGGCTTGCTCGGCGGCGGCCTGGGCATCCCGCGCGCGGGCCGAAATCGCCGATGTCCATGCCAACGGAGGCGTGCCGATCCTGGTCGGCGGGACGGGACTTTACCTGAAAGTCCTGATCGAAGGCATCGCCCCCATCCCCGAGATTGACCCCGCCATTCGCGCCGCAGTGCGCGCCATGTCAGAAGATGCCGCCTACAAGCTCCTCCAGATCGAAGACCCGCAGCGCGCCAGCGAGCTTGATCCGGGCGACCGCCAGCGCATCGCCCGCGCGCTCGAAGTCAAGCGTTCGACCGGGGTGACGCTGGCCGACTGGCAGCTTGCCAAGGCGGGGGGGATCGGTGACGCGGTCAACCTCCTGCCCCTGATCATCGAGCCCGAGCGGGCCTGGCTCTACGAACGCTGCGACACGCGCTTTGCGGCGATGCTCGAAGCGGGCGCGATCGAGGAGGTCGAAGCGCTGCTGGCCCGTGGGCTTGATCCCGATCTGCCGGTGATGCGCGCGATTGGCGTGCCCGAGATCACGGCCTATCTCGCCGGCGCCATTGACCGCGATCGGATGATCGCCGCCGGGAGCCAGGCGACCCGCAACCTGGCCAAACGTCAGTTCACCTGGTTCCGACGCCAACCTCCGTCCGAATGGGCCCGGGTTCATCCGACATGGGAATCTGAATCTATCGACTTGGGCGCCCATTTTGCATCATTATTGCGCAATTAAGGGTTGACTTGTCAGAATCTAATCTTTAGCGCCGCAACCACTCGGTCCGATGCATCCCCCCTGCATCGGGCCGGTTTTGTTTCTTGAAGCCCCCTCACCCCGGCCCCGCTTGGCCCGGTGACAGCGAACAGATGGAGTGCCCCGTGCCCGGCAAGCCGGCCCCTGCCCCGAAAACCGACCCGGCGAACGCCGCCCCCAATCCCTTGGCCCCCAATCCCTTGGGCACCATGAGCGGCGCGGCGATCCTCGTGAACGCCTTGATCGAACAGGGCGTGGAATTCGTCTTCGGCTATCCCGGCGGCGCGGTGCTGCCGATCTATGACGAGTTGTTCGGTGATGAGCGCATTCGCCACATCCTCGTCCGCCACGAAGCAGGCGCAGCCCATGCCGCCGAAGGCTATGCCCGGGCCACGGGCAAGCCCGGCGTGGTGCTGGTTACCTCCGGGCCGGGCGCAACCAATGCGGTGACAGGCATTGCGGACGCATGGATGGATTCGATCCCGCTGGTGGTGATCACCGGACAGGTGCCGACCGCGCTGATCGGTACCGACGCGTTTCAGGAAGCGGATACGGTCGGGATCACCCGCCACTGCACGAAGCACAATTACCTCGTGAAGGATCCGGCTGATCTGGCTGCGACGATCAAGGAGGCCTTCAGGATCGCCACCACCGGCAGGCCCGGCCCGGTCGTGATCGACATTCCGAAGAACGTGCAGATCGCCGTCCCTTCGGAACGCCGCGCGCTGACCCGTGCGGGCGCGCACCGCTATGCCCCGCAGACCGTGGCCCCGGCCGAGCAGATCATCGAAGCGGTCGAGCTGATCGCCAATGCGAAGGCGCCGATCTTCTACACGGGCGGCGGGATCATCAATTCCGGGCCCGAGGCGAGCCGCTTGCTGCGCCAGTTCCAGGACATGACCGGCGCCCCCGTCACCTCGACATTGATGGGCCTTGGCGCCTTTCCCAGCAACCATCCCGATTGGCTCGGGATGCTGGGGATGCATGGCACCTATGAAGCCAATATGGCGATGAACAAGTGCGACGTGATGGTCTGCATCGGCGCGCGGTTTGATGACCGGGTGACCGGCAGGCTCGACGCGTTCTCGCCCGATTCCAAGAAGATCCACATCGATATTGATCGCTCGTCGATCAACAAGACCGTGCCGGTGGACATGGGCATCCTTGGCGATTGCGGCACGGTGCTTGCCCAGTTGATCGAAGCGTGGGGCAGCCGTCAGGCGAAGAACCTCGGCGAATGGAAGGCACGGATCGCGGGCTGGCGCGCGCGCGAGTGCCTCGCCTACCCTGAGCGTTCGCCCAAGAACCCGGGCATGATCATGCCGCAAAAGGCGGTCGAGCGGCTCTATGCCCTGACCCACAAGCGCAAGCCCATCATCACCACCGAAGTCGGCCAGCACCAGATGTGGGCGGCGCAGTATTTCCGGTTCGAGGATCCCAACAAGTGGCTTACCTCGGGCGGCTTGGGGACGATGGGTTATGGCCTGCCCGCCGCGATCGGCGCGCAGCTCGGCCACCCTGATGCGCTGGTGATCGACATTGCGGGCGAGGCGTCGATCCAGATGAACATCCAGGAACTCGGCACCGCGAGCCAGTATCGCCTGCCAGTCAAGATCTTCATCCTCAACAACGAGTACATGGGCATGGTCCGCCAGTGGCAGGAACTGACCTATGAGAGCCGCTATTCGAACAGCTACTCCGACAGCCTCCCCGATTTCGTGAAGCTCGCCGAAGCCTATGGCTGGAAGGGCATCCGCATCACCGAGGAACGCGATCTGGACGATGGCATCATGCGGATGCTCGACCACCCGGGTCCGGTGATCGTCGACT
>JAIYAL010000083.1 GCA_027489095.1 Erythrobacteraceae bacterium | reverse complement strand
GGCGCGGTGGCAAAGCCGAACTCGTCCGCGCCCAGAAGCGCGCCGATGGCAACGTCGCGTCCAGTGCGCAGGCCCCCGTCGACCTGTACCGCGATCCGTTCCCGCAAATCATTCAGCAGCAGCGTCTGCTGGGTTTCGGCCAGACCGATCTCCCAGGGAGAGCCGGCATGGGTCAGCGAGGTCAGCGGCGAAGCGCCCGTGCCGCCGTCATAGCCAGCGATGGTCACATGATCCGCGCGCGCCTTGGAAACGCCCGCCGCGACCGTGCCGACGCCGACTTCAGACACCAGCTTGACCGAAATGCGCGCTTGCCGGTTCACGTTCTTGAGATCGTGGATCAGCTGCGCGAGATCCTCGATCGAGTAGATGTCGTGGTGCGGCGGCGGCGAGATCAGGCCCACGCCGGGCGTCGAGTGCCGCACCGCGCCGATGCGCTTGTCGACCTTGTGACCGGGCAGCTGCCCGCCCTCGCCGGGCTTCGCGCCCTGCGCCATCTTGATCTGGATGTCGTCCGAATTGACGAGATATTCGGTGGTCACGCCGAAGCGGCCCGAGGCCACCTGCTTGATCCGGCTCCGCATGGAATCGCCGTTGGGCAGCGGGGTGAAGCGGAACGGCTCCTCCCCGCCCTCGCCCGTGTTCGAACGCCCGCCGATGCGGTTCATCGCGATCGCCATCGTCGAGTGCGCCTCGTGGCTGATCGAGCCGAGGCTCATCGCGCCGGTCGAAAAACGCTTCACGATTTCGCTCGCCGGTTCGACTTCTTCGAGCGGGATTGGCTGGTCAGGCTTCTTGAATTCGAGAAGCCCGCGGATCGTCAGCAGCCGCTCGGACTGCTCGTTGATGCTGGCGGCAAACTCGGCGTAGTTCTTCGGATCATTGCCGCGCACCGCGTGCTGCAACTGGGCGACGTTCTGCGGCGTCCAGGCGTGTTCCTCGCCGCGCAGGCGATATTGATAGATCCCGCCAACATCGAGCATCCCGTCATACAGCGGGTTGTCGCCATAAGCCTGACCGTGGCGAAGCAGCGCTTCCTCGGCGACTTCGGCAAGGCCGATGCCTTCGATGGTGGTCGCAGTGCCGGTGAAATACTTCTCGACGAACGCGGTCGACAGACCGACGGCGTCGAAGATCTGCGCGCCGCAATAGGACTGGTAGGTCGAGATGCCCATCTTGGACATGACCTTGCGGATGCCCTTGCCGATGGCCTTGATGAAGTTCTGCTGCACCTTTGCGGCCGGCATTTCAGGGTGCCGCTTGGCCCGCAGGGCCTCCAGTGTCTCGAAGGCGAGATAGGGATTGATGCCCTCCGCCCCGTAACCCGCAAGCACGCAGAAGTGATGCACCTCGCGCGCCTCGCCGGTCTCGACCACCAGGCCCGTCTGCATCCTGAGGCCCTGCCGGACGAGGTGATGATGCACCGCCGCGGTGGCGAGCAACGCGGGCATGGGCACACGCGACTCGCTCTGGCCGCGGTCAGACAGGATGAGGATGTTGTGATCCTGAAGCACCGCCTCGGTCGCGGCCCAGCACATTTCCTTCAGAGCCATTTCAAGCCCTTCAGCGCCGGTGCTCGCATCCCACGTGATGTCGATCGTGGCGCAGCGGAACGCGCCGTCGAGCGCTTCTTCGACCGAACGGATCTTGGCAAGATCGGCGTTGGTGAGGATCGGCTGATCAACCTCGAGCCGCTTGTGCGTCCCGGCATCGCGGCCGAGCAGGTTCGGGCGCGGGCCGATCATGCTGGTGAGGCTCATCACCAGCTCTTCGCGGATCGGATCAATCGGCGGATTGGTGACCTGCGCGAAGTTCTGCTTGAAATAGTCGTAGAGCAGCCGTGCACGGTCGGACAGGACGGCGATCGGCGTATCGGTGCCCATCGATCCGATCGGATCATCGGCATCGAGCGCCATCGGCTCGAGGAAGCGGGAGATATCCTCCTGCGTGTAGCCAAAGGCCTGCTGGCGCTGGAGCAGCGTGCCTTCCTCAGGCTCGATCGCCGCGAGTTCGGGCACCACGTCGGTGATGTCCTCAAGCTTGTACTGCGCCTGATGCAGCCACTCGGCGTAAGGGTGCGCGCCCGCGAGCTCGGCCTTGAGCTCGTCATCCTCGATGATGCGGCCCTGTTCGAGATCGATCAGCAGCATCTTGCCCGGCTGGAGCCGCCACTTGCGCACGATATCGGCTTCCGCAAACGGCAACACGCCGCTTTCCGAGGCGAGGCAGACGATATCATCCTTCGTCACGCAGAAGCGTGCCGGACGCAGGCCATTGCGGTCGAGCGTCGCGCCAATCTGGCGGCCATCGGTGAAGGCCACCGCAGCCGGACCGTCCCACGGCTCCATCAGCGCGGCATGGTATTCGTAGAAGGCGCGCCTGCCTGCATCCATCAGCGCATTGCCGCTCCACGCCTCGGGAACGAGAATCATCATCGCATGGGCAAGGCTGTATCCACCCGCGATCAGCAGCTCGAGCGCATTGTCGAGGCAGGCCGTGTCCGATTGCCCGTGCGGGATGATCGGCCACATCTTGTCGAGATCGGGGCCCAGCAGCTCGCTTTCCATGGTGCGGCGGCGCGCGTTCATCCAGTTGACGTTGCCGCGCACCGTGTTGATCTCGCCATTATGGGCGATGAAGCGGAACGGGTGCGCCAGCCGCCAGCTGGGGAAGGTGTTGGTGCTGAAACGCTGGTGGACAAGGCCAAGCGCCGAAACGCAGGCCGGATTGCGCAAATCGTCGTAAAAACTGCCGACCTGAGTCGCCAGCAGCAGCCCCTTGTAGACCAGCGTGCGGGTCGAGAAGCTTGGGATATACGTCTCGGTGACGCCAGGCAGCGCGTGCTTTTCGGCCAGCATCGCGAGCGGGTTTTGAACCTGCTTGCGGATAGTGAGCAGCTTGCGCTCGAACGCGTCCTGATCGGCGCAAGATGCGCCCCGGCCGATCACCGCCATCTCGATCACCGGCATCGATGCGATCACCGCCGCGCCAAGACCCGTGGGCGTGGTCGGCACGTCGCGCCAGCCGATGAAGCGCTGGCCTTCCTTCGCGGTGAAGGCCTCCATCCGCTCCTTGACGAAGGCACGCGCGGCCTTGTCCTGCGGCAGGAAGCACATGCCCACGGCATAGTCACCGGGCTGCGGGAGATCGTGGCCGTGGGCGTCGGCCCAGCCGCGAATCAGCGGATCGGGAATCTGGATGAGAATCCCCGCGCCGTCACCCAGCAACGGATCGGCACCAACCGCACCGCGATGGTCGAGATTATCGAGAATCTCGAGCGCTTGGGTGATGATGGCATGGCTTTTCTCGCCCCGGATATGCGCAACCATACCGACGCCGCAGGCGTCGTGTTCGTTGGCGGGGTCGTAAAGACCCTGGGAAGGGGGGTAGCCCATGCGTTAGTCCGATCTGTCAGATGCCGACAGGCGCGCACCCTGCTGCATGATCGCTCATGCAAGGGAACACGCCTGAGGGCAGGTCACTCGGGCGCCCGCAAGACCCCTGCGCGGGGTCCGCTCTTGCCCGATTTCGGCCCTCATGCCGATCAGATGCGGGTTTGGCAATGGGTTTGCGCGAAGCAATATTTCTCGCAGACCTATTCAAACTTTTGATACATTGCGCAGGAGTCAACAAAAAGCCGCCTAGGTTGCAGCTTTTGCGTGTTGTTCCGGAAGGCTCAGCCCACCCCGCGTCGCGGATGCAGCTGTGTGAGTGCCGCGCGCAGCGGTTCGTCCTCGTTCACCGACAGGGGTCGAGCGCCCAACCCGCTCAGCGTCGCGAGCGCCTTGAGTGCCTCGGCCAGAGCCGCCTCGCGGGCCGCAAGCTCGGTCGCGCCGAGGTCACGCTTCGGGGTGCTCGCGCGGTGCTCGTGGAGCGCCCCGGCAAAGCGTTCGACCATCTCCGCCATGCTGAGTTCGCTCGCTGGCATGGTGCGCAGGCGGGTAAGCGCGGCAGTGCCAGGCAGTGGCGGCGATGCCGCTGACGGTGACGCTGACGGTGACGGTGACGGTGACGGGAAGACAGGGCGGCTTGGCTCTTGGACAGGCGAGGCGACCTGGCGAAGCGGCACGAAAGCCGGCGCGGCGGCGGGCTGCAGTGCGGGGGCCTCCTCAACCCAAACCGCGTTGCGGCCCGGCAGTTCGGCAAACTGAGCAAGGTCGAGCGCCTGCGGAACGCTCTCGAACGGCGCAGCCTCAGGCATCGTGAAGCTTGGCGCGGTTTCCCGAGCAGGCGGAGCGAGGTCGGGGATCGGCTGGCTCATGAAGCGCGGCACGGCCTGCGGCTCGGGCTCGGGCTGCGGCGCGGTCAGATCGGCATCGCGCCACGCCGGGGTGGCAAAAGGCATCGTCTCGATCGGATCGTCGAGGCTTCTGGTGCCGAGGTCGCGGAACGGGTCAATCGGGCGCACCCGGCGCGCGAGTTTGTTGATGATTGAGGTGGGCCGGATCCGGCGCAGAGCCGCGGCAGATTTCACCGCAGCCGCCGCAAAGAGCACTGTGCCCAGCACCAGCGCGAGCCCGCCAGCGAGGGTCGGCTGGGTCGGCACGTCAAAGGTGCCCATCAGCGTGCCTGCGGTTGCAGCCTCGACCATTGCGTAGGGCAAGGCCATGACCACGCCGCCGCCAAGCGCTGCGCCCCACAGGCCTATCAGCGGTGCAAAGGAACGATGGGCGACGAGTGCGTCGGTGTTGCGCTTGGCACCCGCGGCGCGGTTGCGCTTTGTGTTCTTCACCTTGACCTTCCGCCCCGATGCCATGTTTCTCTTCATCCTGCCGTCGCCGCGATGCGCTGCGCACCGCTGCCTTGCTCTCCGGCTAACAAGAGATGGTAAACATCGAGATAACCGCGCGCATTTGCAGCCCAATCATGGTTCTGACGGACATGGGCCTGCGCAAGCGCCTTCATCGCTTCCCAGCCCTCTTGCGTGTCGAGCAGCCGGGCGAGCGCCGCAGCGGCCGCAGCCGGATCGTCAGGGGGGAACAGCGTCCCGGTCTCGCCATCGGCGATCAACTCGCGGTGCCCGCCAACCCCCGAGGCGGCGACCAGTCTGCGCTGCGCCATCGCTTCGAGCGGCTTCAGAGGCGTCACCAGATCGGTGAGACGCTGGCTCTTCCTCGGATAGGCGAGCACATCGACAAGCGAATAGTACCGCTCGACCTCGTCATGCGGGACGCGCCCGGTGAAGATCACCGCTTCCGGCTCGGGCAAAGCGGCAGCGGCGGCGCGCCAAGCGGCGTCCATCGGCCCCGCGCCGACCAAGAGCAAGCGAGCCTCAGGGTGAGATTGGCGCAGAATCGGCATGGCGGCGATCAGGTCGTCCACGCCCTCATAGGCGTAGAAGCTGCCGATATAGCCGATCACCGGCGCGTGCCGCGCCATGCCGAGCGCCGCCGCCAGCGCGTCGTCGCGCGGGGGCGGATCGCCGAACAGGCCAAGATCGACGCCATTGGGCATGACCCGGATGCGCTCCGCCGGAATGCCGCGCGCGGCAAGATCGTCCTTGAGACCGTGGCAGATCGTGAACAACGCATCAGCCGCACGCGCCACCCGCGTCTCGAGCGCGCGGGTCAGGCGGTATTTGAGATTGCCCTGGGTGCCTGCGAGATTGCCGACTGCGGCATCCTCCCAGAAGGCGCGGATCTCGTAAACGAAGGGCACGCCTAGCGCCCGCGCGGCCCGCTCCGCCGCCGCCCCGCACAGCGCGGGCGAATGGGCGTGGATGATATCCGGGCGCCATTCTTCGGCCACCGCATGGATGCCGGCGGCAAGCGCCTCGATCTCGCCCAGCTCGCGCAAGGGCGGCGGGCCGGAAGGCAATCCGGGGGTACGGTGGAACGTCAGGCCATCGGCCTCCTCGCAGCGGCCTGTCACAGCCGCCTCGAGGTTGTGGCGCTGCCCGGTGATCCCACGCACCTCCAGCCCGTGGCTCTCCTGCGCCTTCAGGATCGCGCGGGTGCGGAAGGTGTAGCCGCTGTGCAGCGGCAGCGAGTGATCGAGGACATGGAGAACGCGGGTCATGGGCCAATCACCTATCGCAGGCGTGCTTAACGCCGCGTCAACTGGCGCGGGAGTATCGCGGTCCTTCGACCCCCGGCCCGGACACGACCGACCCATGATCGACTATATCGCCCTTGCTCTTGGACATGGCCTTCTGGCCATTGCCCTGCTGCGGCTGGTGATGCGGCCGGGGCTCGACGAGGACCCGCTGATCGAAGCGATCAAGACCGAGACCGAGGGCAACCGCAAGACAACAAGCGCCGCCGGCCGCAACGCCGCGCGCCGCGAACGGCAGGCGGGCAAAGGCGCGCCGGATGCGCCGGGCTCAAGCAATGCAGCGGAAGCGCCCCGGGCATGATGGACCTCGTTCTCCTCGCCTTCATCGGCTTCGTGCTCGTGCTCGGCCTCAGGCGCCCGTTCCTATGGGTGCTGCTCTATGTCTATATCGACATCCTCGCACCGCAGCGGATCGGCTATTCGGTGATCGCGACTATGCCGGTATCGCTGATCGCGTTTGCCGCGGCCTTCGGCGGCTGGCTCGCGCTCGACCGCAAGGAAGGCGCGCGCTTCACGCTGCGGCAGGGCATGATGGCAGCCCTGCTCCTCTATTGCTGGTGGACCACCAGCAACGCCGATTTCCCGACCGAGGCAGCGACCAAGTGGGACTGGGTGTGGAAGGCGCTGCTGTTTGCGATCTTCCTCCCCCTCACCCTCACAACGCGCGCGCGAATCGAGGGTCTGGGAACCGTGCTGGTGCTCTCCGTCGCCACCATCGTGATCGGGACGGGGATGAAGACCGTGCTCGGCGGCGGTGGCTATGAGAACCTCAAGTTCTTCGTCAACGACAATAGCGGAATCTATGAAAGTTCGACGCTGGCGACAGTCGCGATCGGGCTCATCCCGCTGATCTGGTGGATTGTGCGCCATGGGACGATCTTCCCGCGGCACTGGACCGTGATGGTCTTTGCAGTCGCGCTCACCTTCGCCTGCCTGCTTGTGCCGATCGGCACCGAGGCGCGCACGGGCCTCCTGTGCATCGCCGCGCTCGCCGGGCTGATGCTGCGCTATACCAAGCGCCGGCTGCTGTTCGTTGCTGGGGCCGGGATGCTCGGGCTCGTCGCGCTCCCCTTCCTCCCCCAGTCCTATTACCAGCGCATGGCGACGATCGCCGCGCCGGGCGGGGACGAGAGCGCCTCGACCCGCGTCGCGGTGTGGGAATGGACCATCAACTACGCCTCCAAGAACCCTTTCGGCGGAGGGTTTGATGCCTATCGGTCCAACCGCTTTGCCTACACCATGCCGGTCAAGAAGGTCGATGGAAACACCACCTCGATCGAATACAGGGAAGTGGTCGACGAGGGCCGCGCCTTCCACTCCTCGATCTTCGAGATGCTCGGTGAGCAAGGTTGGCCGGGGCTGATCATGTGGTTTTCGCTTCACCTCCTTGGCCTTTGGCAGATGGAGCGTCTCCAGCGCCGCTGGCGGGACGCCGAGGACGAGGGCACTCGCTGGATCGCCCCGCTCGCCGGCGCATTGCAGATGGGGGCAGCGATCTACCTCATCGGCGCGACCTTCCAGGGGATCGCTTACCAGCCGGTGATGCTGATGCTGGTGGGCCTCCAGGTCGGCCTCGTCACCTATTGCCGCAGGATCGATTCGGAGCGCACCACGCTCGAGCGCAGTGTCGCGCGGCGGGAAGCGGTGGACGCCAAGATGCGCAGTGCCGTAGCGGCATAGCGGCCTCCGGATTCGGGGCGTTGCGCTCCTTCTTGTGTTGCGCCATGAAGCCCCCCGTAACGACGCGCGGCGGGCACGGGATCCTGCCGACGGATAACGAGGAGGAGCCCCCATGAACCCGCAGGAATTGGCCGCCAAGGTCGGCGAGAATATCGGCACCAGCGAATGGGCCGAAATGAGCCAGGAGCGCATCAACCAGTTCGCCGAGGCGACCGGTGATCACCAGTTCATTCATGTCAACGAAGAGATGGCCAAGATGACCCCGTTCGGCGGGACCATCGCGCACGGCTTCCTGACGCTGTCGATGATCCCCTATCTCGGCGGCACCGGCGGCAGCCCTCGTGTCGACGGGGTGAAGATGG
>JAIYAL010000209.1 GCA_027489095.1 Erythrobacteraceae bacterium | reverse complement strand
CAGCACATCGGCGAGCATCGCGTCGGAGATCAGTTCGCCCGCCAGCCGGATGCGTTCATTGTAGCGCACGAGGTGCGGCGAAGTGGTGACGTGGACTTTGTAGCCCTCGGCCTCCAGCATCGCGCGCAGGAAGGCGCAGGTCGAGCCCTTGCCGTTGGTGCCTGCCACGTGGAACACCGGCGGAAGCTGGCGGTGCGGGTTGCCGAGCCGCTCCATCAGCGCCCGGATCGTCTCCAGCCCGAGCCGCCCCTGCGGCAGGCTCAGCGCGGCGAGGCGATCAAGCTGGGTCTGAACGCGCGGGTCATCCGACCGCCCGAAATCGCGCATGGGTGCGTTACGCCGCCTTCACCGGCTGGAGATAGTCCAGCACCTGCGCCAGCGTCTCCTTCAGCTCCCAGCGCGGCACGACCATGTCGACCATGCCGTGCTTGTGGAGATATTCGGCGCGCTGGAAGCCTTCGGGCAGCTGCTCGCGGATCGTGTCCTGGATCACGCGCTGGCCCGCAAAGCCGATCAGCGCGCCGGGTTCGGCAATGTGGATGTCGCCGAGCATCGCGTAGCTTGCGGTGACGCCCCCAGTTGTCGGGTCGGTCAGCACGACGATATAAGGCAGGCCTGCGTTCTTGAGGCGCCGTGTCATCACCGTTGCGCGGGGCATCTGCATCAGGGACAGGATCCCCTCCTGCATCCGCGCGCCGCCCGCTGCGGTCACCACGACATAGGCGCAGTGGCGATCAATCGCCTTCTGCGCGCCTTCGCAAAAGGCCTGACCCACGGCCATGCCCATCGAGCCGCCCATGAAGCTGAAGTCCTGAACGCCGACCACGGCGGGTCGCGCGTCGATCGTGCCCGAGCCGACGACGAAGGCGTCCTCATGCGGGTTCGAAGCGCGAGCGGCCTTGAGGCGATCGGTGTATTTCTTGGTGTCCTTGAACTGCAGCGGATCCTCGGTGACGCGTGGCAGCGGCAGCACCTCGAAGCCCGGATCAAGCAGCAGGCCAAGCCGCGCATCGGCGCCAATCCGGCCGTGATGTTCGCACTTCGGACAAACCGAAAGGTTCGCCTCGTATTCCTGCACGAACAGCATCTCCCGGCAGGACGGGCACTTGATCCACAGGTCCTTCTCGGTGCTGGTCTTCTTGTCGGGCGAGAAGCCCATCGAATTGCGGACGCGGGTGAACCAGTTCATGGGCGGTATCCTAATCCTTTTTGCGCGTCATTGCGAGCCTCAGGCGAAGCAATCCATGGATTGGCCTTGCGGTTCCCGGAAGCGGCCTGCCTCAGCGCGCGGTGTGAACGGCCTCGGCAAGCGCGGCGGTCAGTTGGCGCAGGTGCGCCGGGGCCGCAGCGCCATATTCGCCGCAGATTTCCACCAGCGCCGAACCGACCACGACGCCGTCGGCAACCTTGGCGATGGCGGCGGCCTGTTCGGGGGTACGCACGCCGAAGCCGACCGCCACGGGAAGGTCGGAGGACGCCTTGATGCGCGCCACGTTCGCCTCGATGCTTTCGATCTGCGCCTGCTGCTTGCCGGTGATCCCGGCGACCGAGACGTAGTAGAGGAAGCCCTCGCTGCCGGCGAGCACCTGCGGCAGGCGCGCAGCGTCGGTCGTCGGCGTGGCAAGGCGGATCGGGGCGATGCCCTTGGCCCGCAGCGCCGGGCCGAGCGCATCGTCCTCCTCGGGCGGAATGTCGACGCAGATCACCCCGTCCACGCCAGCGGCAGCGGCGGCCTCGGCGAACCACTCGGGGCCCCGACGCACCATCGGGTTGGCATAGCCCATGAGCACCAGCGGCACATGCGGGTGACGCGCGCGGAACTCGGTGGCGTAGCGCAGCACGTCGGCGGTGGTCGTGCCTGCGCCGAGGCTGCGCAGATTGGCGCTCTGGATCGCGGGGCCATCGGCCATCGGATCGGTGAAGGGCATGCCGAGCTCGATCACATCCGCACCGGCTTCCACCAGCGCATCGAGATTGGCCGCGGTGTCGCCGTCGCCTGCGGTGATGAAGCAGACGAGCGCGGGGCGGGGCTGGGCGAAGGTGGTGGTGAGGCGGTCAGTCAAATTCGAATTCCGGTACATGTTTGGAGAAGAATGCGATGACCGCGCTCAGTGACGAGGCCCCTGCAACAAATGACGCCCCTTCGGCAAGCGATACCGGCCATTCGAACAAATGAGTGTAGAAGACCACACAGGCATAGATCGGGGTGCTGATCACGAAAGTGAGCTTGGCCCGGCCAAGGCTCCATCCCCGCACGAAGCGGGCGAGGTGCCGGACAAAGAAACCCTCCTCGTAGTCCTTCATTGGCAGGATTTTGGACTGATGGTTTGCGCGCCGCCTTGTCATGGGCTCAGCTCGCGGAAACCTTTGAAAAACAAAAATAGGGCAAGGCCGATCATGGCATAGCCACTGAAGAAGAGCGCCTCAGACGGCGGAGAATAGAGCGGCAAATACTCCATTCCTTGGAAACAACCCCAAGCGGCGAGGGTCGCCAGCACACCGCCCCATAGGAAGCGGTTGCGCCTGTTCAAAGCTCCACCCCGAGACGCTCCGCCACGGTGAAGATATCCTTGTCCCCGCGCCCGCACAGGTTGGCGAGGATGATCGCGTCCTTGGGCATGGTCGGCGCGATCTTCTTGACCGCTGCGATGGCGTGGGCAGGCTCCAGCGCGGGGATGATCCCCTCGGTGGCGCAGAGCAGCTGGAAGCCTTCGAGCGCCTCCTCGTCGGTGACGGCGGTGTAATCCACGCGCCCGCTTTCCTTCAGCCACGCATGTTCCGGCCCGATGCCGGGGTAGTCGAGCCCGGCGCTGATCGAGTGGCCTTCGGTGATCTGGCCGTCCTCATCCTGCAACAGATAGGTGCGGTTGCCGTGGAGCACGCCGGGCGAGCCGCCGAGCAGGCTCGCGGCGTGTTCGTCACCGTCGAGGCCGTGGCCTGCGGCTTCCACGCCGAGCATCTTCACGGAAGGATCATCGAGGAAGGGATGGAACAGCCCCAGCGCGTTCGAACCGCCGCCGATGCAGGCGACCAGCAGATCGGGCAGGCGGCCCACGCGGCTCAGCATCTGGGCGCGGGCTTCCTTGCCGATCACGCTCTGGAAGTTGCGCACCATCTCGGGGTAGGGGTGGGGGCCTGCCGCGGTGCCGATGATGTAGAAGGTGTCGTGGACGTTCGCGACCCAATCGCGCAGGCCTTCGTTCATCGCATCCTTCAGCGTCGCGCCGCCGCTGGTGACGGGGATCACCTCTGCGCCCAAAAGCTTCATGCGAAACACGTTGGGCGCCTGCCGCTTCACGTCCTCGGCGCCCATGTAGATCACGCAAGGCAGGCCAAAGCGCGCGCAGACGGTGGCCGTCGCCACGCCGTGCTGGCCTGCGCCGGTCTCGGCGATGATGCGGGTCTTGCCCATGCGAATCGCGAGCAGGATCTGGCCGATGCAATTGTTGATCTTGTGCGCGCCGGTGTGATTCAATTCGTCACGCTTGAACCACACTTGTGCGCCGCCAAGCTTT
>JAIYAL010000132.1 GCA_027489095.1 Erythrobacteraceae bacterium | reverse complement strand
CGATGCCGTCGACCAGAACCCGCATTGCGTGCTGCTATTGGACGAGATCGAGAAGGCTCACCCCGATCTGTTCAACATCCTGCTCCAGGTGATGGACAACGGGCGCCTCACCGATCACCACGGCAAGACGGTCGATTTCCGCAACGTGGTGCTGATCATGACCACCAATGCGGGCGCATCCGACATGGCGCGCAGCGGGATCGGCTTTGGCGATGTGTCGAAGGAAGATGCCGGAACCGAAGCGGTGCAGAAGATGTTCACCCCGGAATTCCGCAACCGTCTCGATGCGATCGTGCCCTTCGCCTATCTCGGCAAGAGCATCGTCGCGCGGGTGGTCGACAAGTTCATCCTCCAGCTGGAACTGCAGCTGGCCGAACAGAACGTCCACATCCAGTTCGACAGCGATGCGCGCAGCTGGCTGGGGGACAAGGGCTACGACAAGCTCTACGGCGCCCGCCCGATGGCCCGCCTGATCCAGGACAAGATCAAGCAGCCGCTCGCCGAAGAGCTGTTGTTCGGCAAGCTGGCCGATGGCGGCGAGGTCCATGTCAGCATCAAGGACAACAAGCCGTCCTTCGAAATGACCCCGGCCCCGCCGAAGGTGAAGCCGGCCAAGAAGGTTGCGGCCAAGAAGAAGCCCGCCGCCAAGAAGCCCGCGACGGAAACCGACGAGGGCTGATGCGCAGTGTTTTGACGAGTCTGGTGGCGGCGGGGGTGCTGATGGGCGCCTCCGCCGCTCCCGTTTTTGCCCAGCCGGCGGACCTCACGCCGCAAGCGACGGCGGCGCATCTCGCCGAAGTTGGCAGCTGGCGTTTTCAAACCCGCGACCGGAACAGCAGCGGCAAGCCGGTCTGCACCGAGACGTGGCGCTTCAATGCGGACGGCACAGCCACCATCGAAAGCGGTCAGGAACGCGTCACCAAGCGCTGGCGCACCGCCGAGAATGATGGCGACCGCTGGCTCTACACCACCTCGCTCACCACCAATGGCGCGCCCGATTGCACCGGCGGAACCAGCGACCCGGTGAGCTTCCCGCGCGAAGAATCGGGTTTCGTGCTGATGTTCTTCAACAGCGGCAGCGCCCTGACCTGCGCCCCGCCCGCCACGATCGCGGGCCCGGATGGCAAGCCGGTGCGCTATGTCAGCGAAGAAAGCTGCTGGGGCTCAATCGCGCCGCTGCCCAAACGCTGACGCCCCGGAACACCCGAGCTTCCGCCCGGGTTAAAACCGCATGACCCTGCCCTTTTCCTGGATCCGGCCCGAGCCGCAGGGCATCTACATCGCCCCGGCCGACATATGGGTCGATCCCTCGCGGGCGGTTCCGCGCGCGCTGGTCACCCATGGCCATGCCGATCACGCCCGCGGCGGGCATGGCATCACCATCGCCACTCCGGCGACGCTGGCGATCATGGAGCTGCGCTACCAGACCCGCGCCGGCGCCGTGACGGCGGCCTATGGCGAGACGATCAGCCTCGGCGGCGGCGTGACGGCGACCTTCCTGCCCGCCGGCCACGTGCTGGGCAGCGCGCAAATCCTGCTCGAACACGCGGGCGAGCGGGTGATCATCACCGGCGATTACAAGCGCGCGCCCGATCCCACTGCCACGCCCTTCGCCGTCACCCCGTGCGACATCCTTATCACCGAGGCGACCTTCGGCCTTCCGGTCTTCACCCACCCGCCCATCGCCGAAGAGATCGGCAAGCTGCTCGCCGCGCGGGAGGCGAACCCGGATTCCTGCATCCTCGTGGGCGCCTATGCGCTGGGCAAGGCGCAGCGGGTGATCGCGGAACTGCGTGCGGCGGGGCACAGCGACACGATCTGGCTCCACGGCGCGATGGAGGCGATGTGTCGCTTGTATGAGGACCACGGCGTGGCGCTGGGCGATCTGCGCCTTGTCAGCGATGCGCCGTCTAAGGAGGCGATGCGCGGGGCGATCGTGATGGCCCCGCCCTCGGCGCTGGGCGATTCCTGGAGCCGCCGCCTGCCCGATCCCATCACCGCGATGGCGAGCGGCTGGATGCGGGTGCGAGCCCGCGCCCGCCAACGCGGGGTCGAATTGCCGCTGATCATCTCAGACCATGCTGACTGGAACGAGCTCACTCGCACCATCACGGAGGTGAACCCGCAGGAAACCTGGATCACCCACGGCCGTGAGGAAGCGCTGCTGCGCTGGTGCGAGCTCAATCAGCGCCGCGCCCGCGCGCTGGCGCTGGTCGGATACGAGGACGAGGATGACTGACATCCCCGCCCTCGCACGCATTGGCTTACTTGATCGCGGTCAGATCGGCTTCGATCTTGGCCAGGATTTCGTCGGTGATCTGCCCGCCCGAATAGGGCGCGAGGATCTTCAGGCTCATCGCCTTGAACTGTTCGTAGGCCGGATGCTGATCGAGCGGGCCGATATGCTTGGCGAGCACCGCCTTGGTGCGTTCGTCGGCCATCAGGGCCTCGATCGGCGTGTCGAGCGTGAACGCGGAAGCCGGCGCGGCCGGGGCTGCGGGCGCCGCCGTCTGGGCGACAGCAGGCACGGCAGTGGCGGCAACAGCAAGACCAAGCGCGGCAAGCGGAGCAAACTTCATGAAGCGGGTTCCCTTTCGATAGGGCGCGTCATGAGCGCGCCGGGGAAGCCCTCTAACCGATTTACATGGCTTGACAATGAATGGGGCAATGAACGGGGCAATAAACCGCTCGCGGGGCGCGGCTGATGGAGGAATTCGCCGCCCTCCTCGATGCGCTGGTCTATACCACCAGCCGCAACCGCAAACTGGCGCTGATCGCTGCCTACCTGCGCGAGGCCCCCGATCCCGACCGTGGCTGGGCGCTCGCCGCGCTGACCGACGGGCTGGACTTTCCGGCGGTCAAGTCCTCGACCATTCGCAGCCTGATGATGGAGCGGGTTGACCCGGTGCTGTGGGCGCTCTCCCGCGATTTCGTCGGCGATACGGCCGAGACCGCGAGCCTGCTCTGGCCCGAGCCCGAAGCTTCCGCCCCGCAGGGCAATCTTCCGCTGGCCGAAGTGGTTGAGCGGCTTGCGGCGCTCACCCGCGCGACTGCCCCTAAGGAAATGCCCGGGCTGCTCGACCGGCTCGACGCCAGGGGGCGCTATGCCCTGATCAAACTCGCCACCGGGGGAATGCGCGTCGGCGTTTCGGCGCGGCTCGCCAAAACCGCCTTCGCGATGGCCTTCGAGGTCGCGGTCGAGGAGGTGGAGGAATACTGGCACGCGCTGGCCCCGCCCTATCCGCAACTGTTCGCGTGGGCAGCGGACGGCGGCCCGCCCCCGGATCTCGCTCATGCCCCGCGCTTCCGCCCGTTCATGCTCGCCCACCCGCTTGAGGACGGCGAGGTGGATCTCAAAGACTATGCCGCCGAGTGGAAGTGGGACGGGATTCGTGTGCAGCTGGTCAGGGCCGGGGGCGAGACGCGCATCTATTCGCGCTCGGGCGACGACATTTCGGCGACCTTCCCCGAGCTGCGCGGGGCGCTGCCGATCGACGCGGTGCTCGATGGGGAGCTGCTGGTGCGCGGCTCCGCACAGGGCGGAGAAGCGGGCGGCGCGGCGAGTTTCAACGCGCTCCAGCAGCGGCTCGGGCGCAAGACCGTGTCGGGCACAATGCTCAAGGAATATCCCGCCTTCGTGCGGCTCTATGACGTCCTGCTGCTTGCGGGTGAGGACTGGCGCGACCAGCCGTGGAAGTTGCGCCGCGCGACTTTGGAAGGCCTGATGCCGCAGCTCCCGGCGAGCCACTTCGACCTCTCCCAGCTGGTCGAGGCCGAGGATTTCGCCGCGCTGGCCCGCATCCGCGATGGCGCGCGCGACGATGCGATCGAGGGCCTCATGCTCAAGCACCGCGACAGCCCCTATGTGGCAGGCCGCAAGGTGGCCCTGTGGTACAAGTGGAAGCGCGATCCGCTGCTGATCGATTGCGTGCTGATGTATGCCACTCGCGGCAGCGGCAAACGCTCGAGCTTCTATTCCGACTACACCTTCGGCTGCTGGAACGGCGATCCGGATGCCAATGGATTAGGGGGCGCGGAATTGCTCCCCGTCGGCAAGGCCTATTCGGGCTTCACGGACGAGGAGCTCAAGGCAATCGACCGCTTCGTGCGGCAGAACACCGTGGGCAAGTTCGGCCCGGTGCGCGAAGTGGCCCGCGCGCTGGTGTTCGAGGTCGCCTTCGATAGCGTCCACACCTCCAAACGCCACAAGAGCGGCCTCGCCATGCGCTTCCCGCGCATCCACCGCATCCGCTGGGACAAGCCCGCCCACGAGGCCGACCGGATCGAAGGGTTGCGGGCGTTGATAAAGGACTGAGCGCCGCCTACCTCACCCGCACACAAAGGGAGAGATCAATGTCCTACGCCACCGCCGCGCTTGCCACTTTTGCCAACGTCCTCGGCACGCTCGACCACCTCGTCGGCAAGGCGCAAGGCCACGAGAAGGGCGAAGCGTTGCTTCAGGCGCGGATCGCCCCGGACATGTTCCCGCTCCACACCCAGATCCGCTTCACCATCGCGCAGGTGCTGATTGGCCTCAACCGGATGGGCGAGCTCGGGCTGACCCTCGATGACAGCGAGATCACGAGCTTCGCCGAGGCCCGCAGCCGCATCGCCGCCGCGCGCGCGCTGCTCGCCGCGACCGATCCGGGCACCTGGCCGGGCGCGAGCGAGACGGTCACCTTCGACCTCCCCAACGGCATGAGCTTCGCGATGCACGCGCATGAATATTGCCGCGACTGGACGATCCCGCAGGCGTATTTCCACCTGATGAGCACCTATACGATCCTGCGCATGGAGGGCCTCGCCATCGGCAAGATCGATTACGTCGGCTACATGATGCAATACGCCAAGCAGCCGGCGACCTAGGCCCGCGACGCCATGCACCGCTACGACCCCGCCCGCCAACGGCTCGCGTTGGGCCTTGCGGGGCTGGCGGGGCTGGTCGACGCGACGGGGTTTGTGGTGGCGGGGGGCTATTTCACCAGCTTCATGTCGGGCAACACCACGCGAATGGGGGTCGAACTGGCGCAGCGCCCTCTGCTGGCGCTCGCCCCGCTGGCACTGATCGGGTGCTTTCTCGCCGGGGTGATCGGCGGCGCGCTGATCGCTCCGCGCGTGGCGGGACGCCGCAAGCGGGTGCTGCTCGGCCTGATCGCGGCGATGCTGGGGAGCGGAGCGGGGTTGCTGGCGGCGGGCTTGCCCATCCCTTTTCTCGCACTCTCGGCCATGGCGATGGGGCTCGCCAACAATGTCTTTGCGCGTGATGGCGAGGTGACCGTCGGCGTCACTTACATGACCGGCGCACTGGTGCGCTTCGGTCAGGGGATCGCGGCAAGATTGGCGGACGAGCGGCTCGATTCCGCGCGCGGCTATGGCTGGCTGTGGAGCGCGCTGGCGCTGGGGGCGGCGAGCGGGGGGGCGTTATGCCTCGTCTCCCCGAAGATTGCCGCGGGGGTTGCGGTGCTCCTCGCGCTCGGGCTGTGGGGCGCCGCGCTCAGGATCGAGCGGACGGCCTAGCCGAGCGCAGCGGCCACCGCTTCGGCGTGGGCCTTGGCGTTCTCGGCATAATGGGCGGTGCCGATGCGCATGCCCATGATCGCCGCCTCGTCGAGATCGCGCATCTTCCTGGCCGGGCGCCCGCCCCACAGCTCGCGCGGCTCGATGACCTTGCCTTCGGTCAGCATCGCGCCAGCCGCCAGCATCGCGTCCGAGCCGATCACCGCCTTGTTCATCACGATCGCGCCCAGCCCCACGAAGCCGCGATCGTGGATCAAACAGCCGTGAACCATCGCCATGTGGCCGATCAGCACGTCATCGCCGATGATCAGCGGCGAGCCATCGGGATCGCCCGGGCGCGGCGGGTCACAGTGGAGCACGCTCCCGTCCTGCACATTGCTGCGCTCCCCGATGACGATCCGCGAAACGTCGGCCCGCAGCACGCAATTGTACCAGATCGACGAGCCCGCCCCGATCGTCACGTCGCCGATGATCGTGCAGCCCGGCGCGATGAAGGCGCTTTCGTGGATCTGCGGAGACTTGCCGTGGATCGGCACGATGTTCACGCCCGGACGTTCGGGGGGACGGTTCATGTAACGCTCCTCAGAGGAAGTTCTTCCAGATGATCTGCGGCAGAATCGAGGCGTAGTCGTCGCGCCATACGCTGGGTGCAGGCGCGACCAGTGGGCGCCACCCGCCCTCGCTTGTCAGCGCGGCGAGCTGCTTCGGATCACGCGACAGCACCACCCAGTCCGACGCGGCGAGGTACTTTGGCTCGGGCCGGTCGGGGCGCATCGCCGAGGCCAGCCCCTCCTCACGGGCGAGCGCGGCGAGCACCGGTTCAAGCTTGATGAAGCGGTTGGAGATATGGATCACCAGCAGGCCGTTCTTGGCGAGCGT
Source organism: Erythrobacteraceae bacterium (assembly GCA_027489095.1). Classification (GTDB taxonomy): domain Bacteria; phylum Pseudomonadota; class Alphaproteobacteria; order Sphingomonadales; family Sphingomonadaceae; genus Erythrobacter. The sequence continues at coordinate 10,093 of JAIYAL010000132.1, read as the reverse complement.
GCGGAAATAGGTTCGCTGCGCCTCCTCGGTGAGGAGGTGGAGCGGGATCGCGTCTGACGAGAAGGCGTCCACCACGAGGATATCGAAGCTGTCATCGGGCAGGCCCTCGAGCTTCAAGCGCGCATCGCCGATGATCACCGGGGCCTTGGGCGCACAATTATCGAGGAAGGTGAACTGGTGGCGCTGCGAATAGGCAAGCACCTCCGGATCGATCTCGAAGAACGTCCAGCTCTGCCCGGGACGGCCATAGCAGGCGAGCGTGCCGACGCCGAGGCCGACCACGCCGATCCGCGCCTGCGGGCCATAGAGCCGCTCGGCCGCGCGCAGCGTCAGCCCCACCCCGGCGGTTGCGCCGTAATAGCTGGTCGCGTCGTTCTGGCGCCCCTTGATGAGACGTTGGGCGCCGTGGAGCGTGGTGCCATGCTGGAGGCGGCGTTCGACCCCCGGCCAATCCGCGACGGTGTAGATGCCGAAATAGCTGCGGCTGCGCGCGCCCTCGAAGCTGGTCTGCGCCTGCGTCATTGCGCCCAGCGCAGCGATCAGCGCGGCGCAAGCGGCGACGAAGCTCCACCTTTGCGCCGCGAGCAGCACGGTCGCGGCGATCAGCAACACGAAGGCGGCGATGTCGAAAGCGCTCCACTTGGGGCTGTCGATCAGCTCCCCGCGGAAGGCGAGGCTGCCGACGAACACGAGGAACAGCAGCAGCATCACCGCAATGCGCTTGGCGTCCGGGCTGGCGAAGATCCGCCCCAACCGGCTGCCCCAAGCGCCCAGCGGCAGCAGCGCGGCGGCCGCGAGGATCAGCAGCGGGTGCTCCCACGTCCAATCGAACACCAGCGGCGCGATCAGCGCGGTGAACGCCCCGCCGAGCACGCCGCCTGCCGACATCACCAGATAGAACTGGGTGAGCCGCGCCGGGGCCGGACGGGTCTCGTAAAGCCGCGCGTGGAGCGTCACCGACACGACGAACAGCATGAGAAGGCTCGCCGCGACTGCGACCATGCTCGCCTCGGCCGAGCCGAGCATCGCCAGCGCGCCCCCGGTGGCGAGCACAACCGGCGCAGCGGCGATCAGCGCCGTTGCCAGCCCGCGCCGCTCGGCAAAGGCGATCGAGAAGGACAACAGGTAAAGGCCGAGCGGGATCACCCAGAGGAGCGGCATGGCGAAGATGTCGGTGGTGAGGTGTGTGGTGGTTGACAGCATCAACCCCGAGGGCACCGCCGCGAGCGCCAGCCACAGCGCGATGCGCTTGGTGGAAGGGGCGGCATCATCGCCGTCACCATCGGTCGCTGCAAGCGGGGCCGGCGCCGGCGCGGCGCGGCGCGTCAGCGCGGTCAGCGCAACCAGCACCACCAGCGCACCGTAGCCCGCCGCCCAGGCCCCGCTCTGCGCACCGATCGGCAGCAGCGGCTCGGCCAGCAGCGGATAGGCGAGCAGTCCCGCAAAGCTCCCGAGGTTGGAGGCGGCGTAGAGCGGATAGGGATCGCCCGCGCGGGGGTGCGCGGCGAACCAGCCCTGCATCAGCGGGGCCTGCGCCGAAACCACGAAAAACAGCGGCCCGATGGTCAGCAGGAACAGGTAGGGCACCCACCAGGCCTCGCTCCCAGCCGCGGGGGGGGCGATGTCGGGCAGTGCGATCGGCAAGGTCAGCGCGGCAAGCAGCAGCAACGCCAGGTGGATCATCGCCTGCCGGGCCACTGGCAGCCGCGAGAGGGCGTGGGCATAGGCATAGCCCCCCAGAAGCAGCGCCTGGTAAACAAGCATCGCGCTGTTCCAGACATTGGGCGCACCGCCAAGCCGCGGCAGCGCCATCCGCGCCACCAGCGGCTGGACCAGGAACAAGAGGAAGCTCCCGGTCAGGATCGTGAGAGCAAACAGCCAGCGGCGCGGCGACGCCGAGGAGCCTTGCGTTCCGGTTATGTCGTTCATCGCAAGGCCTCCCACTGCGCCCGGGTGAGCGCGTGCTGGATCGTCGGATTTTGTTCCGGTGGCATCGCGGGGTCGGTAAAATCAAGGTCGGGCCGGCGCGCCATGCCCAGTTTCTCCATCAGCCGCCAGCTTGGGACATTGGCCTCGCAGGTGAGCGCGACGATATGCTCCGCTCCGATGGAGGCAAAACCCCAGTCCACCACCGCGCGCATCGCTTCAAGGGCATAGCCCTTGCGCCAGCGGTCCTCGCGCACGAGCCAGCCGATCTCGTGGTCGCCGGGATTGGGGGCCAGCGGGTGGTCGACGCGCTTCATCCCGCAATGACCGACCAGCTCACCGCCATCCCGCTCCCACAGCATCATGAAGCCGAACCCGGACTGCGCCCAGAGATCCGCGGTGCGGGCGTGCTTTTCGGCGATCCGCGCGCGGGGCATCACCCCGCCGAGGTGGCCCATCACCGCAGGCGTATTGAGGTGCTGCATGTGCAGGTCGATGTCGCCAGGCGCGATTTGGCGCAGCACCAGCCGCTCGGTGGTGAGCACGGTTACCGTCACGTCTGCCAGACCTCGCGGGTGATGGCGTATGCGATGATGACCGGGCTCTCCGGGTCAAACTCGGCGCTTGCGAAATCGAGGTCCTCGCGGCGCTCCATCCCGAGCCTCAGCATCAGCCCCCAGCTCGGCGCATTGCGCGCGACGGTCAGCGCGATCACCTCGTCTGCTCCGAACTGCCCGAAGGCGAGGTCGAGCGCCGCAGCAGCGGCCTCTTTGGCATAGCCCTGCCCCCAAACGTCCTCACGCAGCCGCCAGCCGATCTCCATCAGGCCGATCGGCCCGCCCGCCTGGTTGGAACGCTTCAAGCCGCAAAAGCCGAGCAGTGCGCCGTCCGCGCGGCGCTCGACCACCCAGAAGGTGTGGCCATGATCGGCCCGATAGGATTCGAGCCGCGCCCGCGCCGCCGCCCGCCCCGCGTCGTCCGCCACACCGCCGAGCCAGCGCATCACGGAAGGCGTGTTGGTGACGCGCCAGAACTCCGCCCAGTCCTCCTCGCGCCAGTCGCGCAAGGTCAGGCGCTCGGTCGCGAGCGTCAGGTCAGCCATTGAGAAGGCGTGCGGCGTGCGGCGCGTAATACGTCAGCACCCCCGCACAGCCGGCGCGCTTGAAGGCGACGAGCTTCTCCATCAGCAGCGCATCGCGATCCCCGATCCCGGCGGCCTGCGCGGCCTCAATCATCGCGTATTCGCCGGAGACCTGATAGGCGAAGATGGGCACATCAAAACGCTGCTTCACCCGGTAGATGATGTCGAGATAGGCGAGGCCCGGCTTCACCATCACCGAATCCGCGCCCTCGGCGATATCGAGCGCAACTTCGCGCATCGCCTCGTCGGCATTGGCGGGGTCCATCTGGTAGCCCTTCTTGTCACCTTTCAGGAGCCCGCCAGAACCCACCGCATCGCGGAACGGGCCGTAGAAAGCGCTCGCGTACTTGGCGGCGTAGGACATGATCTGGACATTGGGGTGACCGTTCATCTCGAGCGCCATGCGAATCGCGTGGATGCGCCCGTCCATCATGTCGCTCGGCGCGATCACATCCGCCCCGGCATTGGCCTGGTTCACCGCCTGATCAACCAGCACCGCGACGGTCGCGTCGTTGACGACATAGCCAGTGTCGTCGACCAACCCATCCTGCCCGTGGCTGGTATAGGGGTCGAGCGCCACATCGGTCAGCACGCCGAGGTCATTGCCGACCGCGTCCTTGATCGCCCGAATCGCCTGACACATCAGGTTGTCGGGATTGTGCGCCTCAGCCCCATCGTCCGAACGCAATTCGCGCGGTGTGTTGGGGAACAGCGCGACCACCGGGATGCCGAGGCTCACGGCCTCCTTCGCCCGCGCAACGATCCCGTCGACCGACCAGCGCGAAACGCCGGGGAGTGTCGCGATCGGCTCTTCCACACCTTTGCCCGAAGTGACGAACAGCGGCCAGATCAGATCGGCCGGGGTGACGAGGGTCTCGCGGTGCAGCGCGCGGCTCCAGCCGTGGGCTCGGGTGCGGCGCAGGCGGGTGTTGGGATAGCTTCCGGTCATGGAAGCAGGGTTTAGGCGCAAGTCCGGCCCGACGACAAGGTCTGCTTACAACGGAGCCTTGCTGCGGCGGGCGGGCGCCTGCGCGGTCAGGTCAACCTTCTCGATCTCGCGCACCGGTTGCGTGACCTCCCCTGGCTGCGGGGCGAGGTCATCGAGCGCTGCGCCGACCTCGACTTCCTTGAGCTTGATGAGCTGGCGCTGGAAGTCGATCAGCTGGGTGCCCGAAAGCAGCGCGCGGCTGACGAACTGGACGCTGCTCGGATTGATCACCGCCCCGCCGCGATACATTTCGTAGTGGAGGTGCGGGCCGGTCGAGAGGCCGGTCGAGCCGACATAGCCGATCACCTGCCCGCGCCGCACGCTCATGCCGGGGGAAACCGCCATGCGGCTCATGTGGCAATAGCGGGTGGACAAGCCTCCGCCATGCTCAAGCCGGACCGCGATGCCGCAGCCGGCTGCGCGGCCCGCGCTGCTGACCTTGGCGTCGCTCACCGCCACGATCGGGGTGCCGTATGATGCCTTGAAATCGATCCCGGCGTGCATCCGGTTGTAGCCGAGGATCGGGTGGCGGCGCATCCCAAAGCCCGAGGTCAGCGGCCCCGGCACCGGCGCGAGCAACCCGCGGCGCTGCTCACCGACGCCCGAGGCCTCGTAGAAGCGGCCGTCGGAGCCCCAGCGCATCAGCTGGGTGCGTGGACGACCCGCGCGGTCGACCCCGGCGTAGAGCAGCTGCCCCGCCTGCCGCTCGCCGGTGGCGGCGCGACGATAGGCGATGATGATATCGAAATCGTCGGACGGGCGAACCTCGCGGTCCATGTCGATCTGCGCGTCGAGCGCCTTGAGGTAATCCTGCACCGCGCTGGCCGGGACGCCAGCAGCGCGCATCGAGCGGTAGAGGCTGGTGCCGACCGCCCCGCGCACGCGCAGCGGGGTCTCGTCGACGCGGATGATGTTGCGCTGGAGCGCAAGCGGGCCGGAGGGGATCACCGGCGTGCCGTCCGGCAGGGTCTCGCCCACGCCCGGTCGGGTCAGCTCAAGCGCAAGGTCAAAGCGCGCGCGGAAAGCGAGGCTGTCGAGCGGGCGCGGCACGCCAGGCGCGGGGCGGCGGCCGAGCAGCAGGTCCATCTGGGTGCCGGCTGCGATATCGCCAACCGCAACCGCCTGCCCGACCAGCGCGGCGGCACGGTCGATATCCCCCGCAGCCACGCCGGCACGGCGCAGCATCGAGGCAAAGCTGTCGCCCGGCGCGAGGGTTACGACCAGCTGGATCTGCGGCCGCTCGGGCGCGCTCTTGAGCGGGATAACGGCCTCGGTCGGCCCCATCCGGCGGCCGCTGTCGGCGCCGAGCGCCAATGGCAGGATCATCTGGCTGCGCAACTCGCTCTGGATCGCCTCACCCTCGGGCATGGCGGGCCGCGCCTCGAGCGGGGTCATATCGGGCCACATGGCCAGCGCCAGAGCGCCCATCGACACCATCGTACCCAGCCCGCGCATCCAGCGGCGGCTGCCGATATCCTCGGCAAGATCAGGCGCAAGGTCGACGCGCGCGAACCAGCGCGACGCGGCGCAGCGCCATTCCTCGTATTGCGCACCGATCCCGGCCAGCCGCTCATGCAACTTGCGGCGCGCCTCCTGCGCCCTTGTCGGGGGGGCAAACTTCCGCGCATTCATGAGATAGGGCGCAAGCCCACGGGCGAATTCGGGGTCAAGCGGATCTTGCGGGCCGGCCATCAGGTAGGCGGGCATCGGATATTGCGGCGCCTGGGGAAGCGCAGGAACGACTCCGGACGAAGCCTCGTCCGGCCCGGCCCCGTCGGTTTCTTTTGGCACCTGATTCAACATTGCTGCCCCGAAGCGGTGCCCTGCTGGGCGATCCCGGCCGCTAGCCCCGCGATCCCCATGGGGCAAGTTGGTGCCAGAACAAAGTAAATCCCGCCTTAACCAGCGACCAGCCGCACCCCTTGTGCGGCAAGGCGATGTGGGTCAGCCGTGGGCACCCCATCGCATGGCCTTGCCCCCCTGCCACAAGCCTGACAGAAGCCTTGGGGCCGTGCCCGTTCCCGCCCCTCCCCGTCCCGCCGAAGAGGCGCCAGAAGGCAGGCCAGAGGGCAGGCCAGAGGGCAGGCCAGAAGGCAGGCCAGAAGGCAGGAACGTGCGCGCTGTCCTCGGCCCGACCAACACCGGCAAGACCCACCTCGCGATTGAGCGGATGTGCGGGCACTCGAGCGGCATGATGGGCTTCCCGCTGCGCTTGCTGGCGCGCGAGGTCTATGACCGGGTGCGCGCGATCAAGGGCGACAAACAGGTTGCACTGATCACTGGCGAGGAACGGATCGAGCCGCCGGATGCCCGCTATTTCCTGTGCACCGCCGAAGCCATGCCCCGGACGACGGGCGAGGTCGCCTTCGTTGCCATCGACGAGGCGCAGCTTGGCGCGGACCCGGAACGCGGGCACATCTTCACCGACCGGTTGCTCCATGCGCGGGGGCGGGACGAGACGATGATCCTCGGCTCGGCGACCTTGGAACCGCTGGTCAAGGCGCTGATCCCGAGGGCCGAAATCACCAGCCGCCCGCGCTTTTCGACGCTCTCCCACGCCGGGATCTGCAAGCTTTCGCGCCTGCCGCGCCGGTCGGCCGTGGTCGCCTTCTCGGTGGAACAGGTCTATGCCATGGCCGAGGCTTTGCGGCGCTTGCGCGGCGGCGCGGCGGTGGTGATGGGCGCGCTCTCGCCCGAGACGCGCAACAAACAGGTTGCGATGTTCCAGGCGGGCGAGGTCGATTACATCGTCGCCACCGACGCCATCGGGATGGGGCTGAACCTCGATCTCGATCATGTCGCCTTTGCTGCGCTCTCGAAGTTCGATGGCCGGCGCAAGCGCCGCCTGACCCCTTCGGAAATGGCGCAAATCGCCGGGCGCGCGGGGCGGCACCAGCGCGACGGGACATTCGGGACGCTATCCGGGATGAGCGCGGTTCAGCAGGGCGAACCGCTCGCCTTCACCGACGAGGAAGTCTACGCGATCGAGGAGCACAAGTTCGCGCCGCTGACCCATCTGTTCTGGCGCGACGCGGATCCGCGCTTCGACCGGCTCGAAATGCTGATTGCCGATCTCGAAGAGCGACCTTCGCACGAGGTGCTGAAGGCCGCGCCCGAGGCGATCGACATGGCGGTGCTGCGACGTCTCGCCGCCGACCCGATTGCCGAGACGGTGCGCGGGGCAGGCTCCGTGCGGCGTTTCTGGGAGGCCTGCTCGCTCCCCGATTTCCGCAGCCTCGGCGTCGAACAGCATGCGCGGTTCGTCGCGCGGCTGTGGGATGACCTGCAGGGCGGTTACATCGGCGCGGATTTCGTCGCGGCACGCATCGCCGAGCTTGACCGGATGCAGGGCGACATCGACACGCTGCAAGGGCGGATCGCAGCGATTCGCAGCTGGGCTTACATCTGCCAGCGGCCCGATTGGGTGCTGGCCCGCGACGAAATGGCCGCGCGTGCTCGCGCGGTCGAGGCGAAGCTTTCGGATGCGCTGCACGCGCGGCTGACCGAAAGATTCGTGAACCGGAGGACGACACTCTTGATGAAATCGCTGGGGCAGGACGCGGGCGCCCTGCCCGTCACGCTCGAACCCGATGGCCACCTTACCGTGGAAGGCGAGAACATCGGGCGGCTCGAAGGTTTCCGCTTCCATGTCGACCCGTCGGCAGGGGTTGCCGACCGGCGGATGCTGCTGGCCGCGGGCGAGAAGGCCTTGCCCGCGCTGCTCGCGCAGCGCGCCGACTGGCTGCTGACGCAGGGGCTGGCCGAACTTGCCATTTCCGGCGGGGCGATCCGCTGGGAAGGCCGCGCGCTCGCCGAGATCACCTTCCCGGGTCATCCGGGTGCCGGCAACTTCGGCACCCCGCGGCTGGCCCTGACCCGCGATCTCGTGCTGCTGCCCGATACGGCGAAGGCCAAGCTGGAGGCAGGGCTGGCCGCATGGCTGGATAAGGAGCTCGAACCGCTCGAACCCTTGCGCAAGCTGGCCGAAGCCGCGCGCGATCCCGAGGCAGGCTCGCAGGCGCGGGCTTTGGTGATCACCCTTATCGAAGCGCGCGGCGTGATCAGCCGCGAGGATGCCGGGCTCGAAAACCTGCCCAAGGAGATGCGGCCCTATCTGCGCAAGCTGGGCGTGACCTTCGGCGCGCTCGACATCTTCGATGCGCCGCTGCTGAAGCCCGGGCCGCGCCGCCTGCTGCACGCGCTTGGCCTTGACCTGCGCCCGGTGCAGGACGCGATGCTTCCGGTGCTCGCCGAGGGGAGCTGGGCCAAGGGGCGGCTGCCCGCAGGCTATCGCTATGCCGGGGCCCAGGCGATCCGCGTTGACCTTGCCGAAAAGATCTTTCGTGCCGCCTTCGATGCCAGAGCGACCGCAACCGCCGCTCACCCGAAGGAGCGCCATCGGCCATTCCGGCTCGACCTCGCGCTGGCGGTGTCGGTCGGGCTGGAGGCTGAGAACGCCCGCCGCCTGCTCGGCAGCGCGGGCTTCCGCTGCGAACGCGCCCGGCCGCTGCCCGAAGGCGCCTTCGGGCCCGCCGCACCCGACCGCTGGTTCTGGCGCCCGCGCCAGCCCGGAGAGAAGGACGCGAGGAATGGGGAGCGGCGCCCGGATCGGCGAGAGGCGCGGACCGACGATCGCAAGCCGCGCGGCAAGGATCGGCAGGACAGGGGTCGGCAGGAAAGGGGTCGGTCGGACAGGGGCCGGCAGGACAAGCCCGCCGATGGTCAGGAACGCCCGGGCAAGCCTGCCTCAGCGGGTGCCCAGACCCCCTCCCGCCCCCCGCGTGAGGGTGGCCAGAGAGGGCCCAGGCCCGTCCAGACCCCCCCTAGACCCCCGGTAGACACCGGCCCGGCGCGCGCCGGCGGGGCCTTCGACAAGCTGGCGGACCTGCTCAAGGGATGAGCGGCGCGGATGCGGGAGGTTCGCTCAGGATCGACCGGTTGCTGGTCTATCTCCGCTTCGCCCGCACCCGTTCCGCCGCGCAGGCGCTGATCGATAGCCACGCGGTGCGGCGCAACCGCCAGCACGTCCTGCGGGGGTCCGAAGGTGTGCGGGCGGGCGATGTGCTGACCATTGCCGCAGGGGGCACAGCAGGAGGCGGCGTCCGGGTGATCCAACTGCTCGCGCTCCCCGACCGCCGCGGACCACCCGCAGAGGCGCGTTCGCATTATCGGGAGGTTGACGGGTGCCCTCTTGACCCTAAAGGGCAAAACACCATAGGCCCAAAGCCTGTGCCGGGCGCACCGTCCGGCGATCCCGAAGACATCTCGTGAAAGAGCCGCAATGACTTACGTCGTCACCGAAGACTGCATCAAGTGCAAGTACACCGATTGCGTGGAAGTGTGCCCGGTCGACTGTTTCTACGAAGGCGAAAACATGCTGGTGATCAATCCCAGCGAATGCATCGATTGCGGCGTCTGCGAGCCCGAGTGCCCGGCCGAGGCGATTCTGCCCGATACCGAGGACGGTCTCGAGAAGTGGCTGGAACTCAACACCAAATACTCGGCGATGTGGCCCAACATCACCAGTCAGAAGGCGCCTCCTGAGGATGCCGACACGCACAAGGGCGAAAAGGGCAAGTTCGAAACGTACTTCAGCGCCGAGCCAGGCGAAGGCGACTGACGCGCCTGCAAATTTGCGCTTCTGCGAATTGCTGCAGACGCTCGCAATGAGCGACTCGCAATTTTGTTGCAGGCATGCTATATAATCCGCCAACCGCGCAGGGCTGAAGCCCGCGCAGGCGTTGAAAACCAGGAAGGCCCGACACCAGCAACCCCCCTACCGGACGTTCCGCACCCGGCGCACGCCCCGTGAGGGGCGCAGGTCGCGCCGCCGGGTAGGTTGTCTCTCCCCCCCGTTGCTGGATCGGCCGATTGAAAGGAACTTGCATGGCAAGCACCGCGAACGCATTCACCGTCGGCGATTATGTTGTCTACCCCAAACACGGCGTTGGCCGGGTGGTTGAGCTCCAGAGCGAGGAAATCGCCGGAATGCAGCTCGAACTCTACGTCCTGCGTTTCGAGAAAGAGCGCATGACGCT
>JAIYAL010000174.1 GCA_027489095.1 Erythrobacteraceae bacterium | reverse complement strand
ATCAAGGCCTTCGTGGTCAACCGCGTGGGTGACTTGGGCTTCATGCTCGGCATCTTCGGCACCTATCTGGTGTTCCAGACCACCTCGATCCCGGCGATCCTCGAAGCGGCGCCTGCGATGAGCGGGTCGACCATCACCTTTGTCGGCATGCGCCTCTACACGATGGATATCCTGTGCATCCTCCTGTTCATCGGGGCGATGGGCAAGAGCGCGCAGCTCGGCCTGCATACCTGGCTGCCTGACGCGATGGAGGGGCCGACGCCGGTCTCCGCGCTGATCCACGCCGCGACCATGGTGACCGCAGGCGTGTTCATGGTGTGCCGCCTTTCACCGATGTTCGAGACCGCGCCGACCGCGCTGACCATCGTCACCATCGTGGGTGCTGCCACCTGTTTCTTTGCCGCGACGATCGGCACGACGCAGTGGGACATCAAGCGGGTGATCGCCTATTCGACCTGCTCGCAGCTCGGCTACATGTTCTTTGCTGCAGGGGTGGGCGCCTACGGGCCAGCGATGTTCCACCTGTTCACCCACGCCTTCTTCAAGGCGCTGCTGTTCCTTGGTGCAGGCTCCGTGATCCACGCGATGCACCACGAACAGGACATGCGCTATTACGGCGGCCTCAGGAAGCATATCCCGCTGACCTTCTACGCCATGCTGGCGGGCACGTTGGCGATCACCGGGGTGGGCATTCTCGGCGTGTTCGGCTTTGCCGGCTTCTATTCCAAGGACGCGATCCTTGAAGCCGCCTATGCGCGCCACAACGGTGCCGGCCAGTTCGCCTTCTGGGCGGGCGCCATCGCGGCGCTGCTGACCAGCTTCTATTCGTGGCGCCTGATGTTCCTGACCTTCTGGGGCAAGCCGCGCTGGATCGAGAGCGAGCATATCCAGCATTCCGTCCACAAGACCCCCGCAGAAGCTGGCGAGGACACCACCGGCGGTTATCACCCGCATGAGAGCCCCGTCTCGATGCTCCTCCCGCTCGGCATCCTGGGCCTCGGTGCGATCTTCGCGGGCTTCGTGTTCCACGGCCAGTTCATCGACGATCCGGCGTTCTGGAACGGCGCGATCTTCTACAACGAGGGTCTGATCCACGCGATGCACGCCGTGCCGCTGTGGGTGAAGCTGACCGCTTCGGTGGTGATGCTGACCGGGCTCGCTGGCGCCTACCTTGCCTACATCGCCAAGCCCGAGATTCCCGGCCAGTTCGTCGCCCGCTTCGGCGCGTTGCACAACTTTGTGTTCCGCAAGTGGTACTTCGACGAGCTCTATGATCGGATCTTCGTGAAGCCGGCCTTCTGGCTCGGCGCCAAGTTCTGGAAGCTCGGCGATATCGGCACGATCGACCGCTTCGGCCCCAACGGGATCGCCTGGGTGGTCGAGCGTTCGGCCGTCGCGGCGAAGTCGATCCAGTCGGGCTACGTCTACACCTATGCGCTGATCATGCTCCTCGGACTGGTCGCCGCTCTCACCTACGTTCTGCTTTAGGAGCGCGCTTCGTAATGGAAGGCCTTCCCATCCTGTCGCTGATGATGCTCGTGCCGCTGGCCGGTGCGCTGGCGTGCCTGTTTGCGGGCGCTAATCAAGCGCGCTGGATTGCGCTCGGCGCGACGCTCGTCACTTTCGTGCTCGGCGTTATGCTATGGTCAAACTACGTGATCGGCGGCCCGCAGTGGCAGTTTACCGAGCGCGCCGCGCTGTTCGCGGGCTTCAGTTACGCGCTCGGGATCGATGGCATCGCGTTGATGCTCATCATGCTCAGCGTCTTCCTGATGCCGATCTGCATCCTCGCCAGCTGGGATTCGGTCACCAAGCGCGTCGGCGAATACATGGCGGCCTTCCTGTTCATGGAAGTCCTGATGATCGGCACCTTCTCAGCGCAGGACCTGTTCCTGTTCTACGTCTTCTTCGAGGCGGGCCTGATCCCGATGTACCTGATCATCGGGGTGTGGGGCGGGGACAACCGCATTTACGCGAGCTACAAGTTCTTCCTCTACACGCTGCTCGGCTCGGTGCTGATGCTGATCGCGATGTTCTGGATGGTCGCGCAGGCGGGCACCTCGGACATCCCGACGCTGATGCAATACAACTTCCCGGCCGAGGCGCAGACATGGCTGTGGCTGGCCTTCTTCGCGAGCTTTGCGGTGAAGGTGCCGATGTGGCCGCTCCACACCTGGCTGCCTGACGCGCACGTGCAGGCACCGACCGCAGGGTCAGTGATCCTGGCGGGCGTGTTGCTGAAGCTGGGCGGCTATGGCTTCATCCGCTTCAGCCTGCCGATGTTCCCCGAGGCTTCGGCCCAGTTCGCTTGGCTCGTCTTCGCCCTGTCGATGATCGCGGTGGTCTACACCTCGCTCGTTGCGCTGGTGCAGTCCGACATGAAGAAGCTGATTGCCTATTCCTCGGTCGCGCACATGGCGATTGTCACCGTGGGTCTGTTCGCTTTCAACGTGCAGGGGCTTGAGGGCGCGATGATCGTCATGCTCAGCCACGGCCTTGTTTCGGGCGCGCTGTTCCTGTGCGTCGGCGTGATCTACGATCGGCTCCACACCCGCGAGATCACCCGTTATGGCGGCCTTGCGATCAACATGCCCTATTATGCGCTGTTCTTCCTGCTGTTCACGATGGCGAGCATCGGTCTTCCGGGCACCAGCGGCTTTGTCGGCGAGTTCCTGGCGCTGGCGGGCATCTACCAGACGTCGAGCCTCGTCGCGCTGATCTCCACCACCGGGATCATCCTTGGCGCAGCCTACATGCTCTACCTCTACCGCCGCGTCGCCTTTGGGGGGCAGGCCAATGCCGATGCCGCCGCCATGTCCGACATCTCAGGCCGCGAGTGGGCGATGATGGCCCCCATCGCGGCAGCGGTGCTGTGGATGGGGGTCTACCCTGAAAGCTTCCTCGCGCCGATGCGCGCCGACATTGCCGCGCTCGACGCCCGGCTGTCTTCGGCCGCTCCGGCGGGCGATGCGCGCGTCGCGCCCGGAACCCCGCGTGATCATGCCGCCAATGCGCTGCCGCACCACGAGGGCCAAGAGACTGCCGGCGGCTCAACCGATGGCGCCAAGGAGGGCGCGCACTGATGGACTTCGTCGCTTCTTTCGCGCTCATCCTGCCCGAGCTGGTGCTGACCTGCGCCGGGCTCGTGCTGCTGCTCGTCGCCGCCTGGGGCGGGGACAAGGCCGGACGCCCGATCGCCATCGCCGCCGCCGCTGCGCTGTTCGCGGCCGGTTTCTTGTTGGTGCCCGCCCTGCATACCGGGGCTGATGGCCCTGCGACGCTGGCCTTCGGCGGCCTCATGAAGATCGACACCTTCGCGCTCTTCGCCAAGGCGCTGATCTATCTTTCGGCCATCGCTGGGCTGATGATCGCGCCCGCCTTCTTCGCCGGGCCCTCTGCTGGCGCTGAACGCGGGATGCGCGCCGAATATCCGGTGCTGATCCTGTTTTCGAGCGTCGGCATGAGCATCATGGTTTCGGCCAGCGATTTCATGACGCTTTACCTCGGGCTCGAACTGACCAGCCTCACCTCCTACGTGCTCGCCGCGATCCTGCGCCGGGACACGCGATCGGGCGAGGCGGGGCTCAAATATTTCGTGCTGGGCGCGCTGGCGTCGGGCATCCTGCTCTACGGGATGAGCCTGCTCTACGGGTTTACCGGCGGCACCGCCTTCACCGCCGTGCGGGAAGGGCTGACCGGCCAGATGGGCACCGGCGCGCTGTTCGGGGTGATCTTCGTGCTCTCGGGCCTCGCCTTCAAGATCTCGGCCGTGCCGTTCCACATGTGGACCCCGGACGTTTACGAGGGCGCACCGACCCCGGTAACCGCCTTCTTCTCGACCGCGCCCAAGGTCGCCGCTGTCGCGCTGACCGCCCGCGTTGTCTTCGAGGTGTTCGGCGGACAGGTCGCGGCCTGGCAGCAGATCGTGATGTTCATGGCGCTCGCCTCGATCATCTTCGGCGCGCTGGGAGCCATCGGACAGGAGAACCTGAAGCGCCTGCTGGCTTACTCCTCGATCAACAATATCGGCTTCATCCTGCTCGGCCTTGCAGTTGCGAATGCCGACGGGGCGAGCGCAATGCTGGTCTATCTGTTCATCTATGTCGCGATGAGCATCGGCAGCTTCGCCGCGTTGCTCATGCTGCGGGCTGAGGACGGAACGCTCTACGAAACCTTCGCCGATATCCGCGGACTTTCGGTCACGCGGCCCGCGATCGCCTGGGCGCTGCTGATCTTCATGTTCAGCCTCGCCGGCATCCCGCCGCTGCTCGGCTTCTACAGCAAGTTCGTGGTGTTTCAGGCAACCATCGAAGCGGGCCTTGTGGCCTTTGGCGCGATTGCCATCGCGGCGAGCGTGATCGGCGCCTTCTACTACATCAAGTTCGTCAAGGTGATGTTCTTCGATGAGCCTGCGGGCGTGGTCACCGGCAAGAGCGGGCCTGCGCACTGGGTGCTGCTGGGGATGACGGCGCTGATCGTGTCGCCGCTCGGCTACCTCCTGACCCCCTCGCTCACCGATCTGGCCGACAAGGCCGCCGCCTCGCTGTTCCTCGTTCCTTGATCGAGACGGTTGCAAGCACCGGCTCGACAAACGCCGACCTGGTGGCACGGCTGCGCTCGGGCGAGGCAGTACCGGAGGGCTTCTGGCTGCGGGCCGAAACACAAACGGGCGGCAAGGGCCGCAGCGGCCGGGCATGGGTCAGCCCGCCGGGCAATCTCTACGCCAGTACCGTGGTGACTCTGACCCCCGGCGATCCTCCGCCGCAGACGTTGGCACTGGTCATGGGCCTTGCCGTGCATGAACAGGTCACCGCGTCGCTGATGCAGGCCGATCACGCGCACGTTCTCATCAAATGGCCCAATGATGTTCTGGTGCGCGGGGCCAAGATTGCCGGCATCCTGCTGGAGCGCAGCGGTGATGCCATCGTGGCCGGTATCGGTATCAACCTTGCTTACGCGCCCGAGATTGCGGGGCGCGCCACCACATGCATCGCCGCGCGCAATGCGAAATATGATGCTGGGCCCGATTACGCGCTGACATTCCTCGCAAAACGGGTCGCCGAAAACCTCGCCCGCTGGCGCCTTGATGGGGTCACCGATCTGATCCGCCGCTGGAGCAAGGCGGCGCACCCGCTTGGCAGTCCCCTGTCGGTCAATAGCGGGGAGGGGGGCGTGCTGCGCGGCACCTTCGCCGGTCTTGACCCCACCGGGAGCCTGTTGCTCCGCTTGGATAATGGCGCGACACAAACTATCCACGCGGGCGACGTTTCACTGATTGCCGAAGGAAAGCCCTGATGCTGCTCGCCGCCGATGTCGGGAACACCAATGTCGTCTTTGCGCTGTTCGCCTACGAAGAGGATGGGACGCACACGATCCGCGCGCGCTGGCGCATCGCCACCGATCCGCGCCGCACCGGCGATGAATATGCCGTGTGGCTGCTCCAGCTGCTCAAGATCGAAGGTCTCGAACGCTCCGACATCACCCAGATCATCGTCGCCTCGGTCGTTCCGCGTGCCGATCACAACCTCACCGTGTTGTGCGAGAAGTATTTCGGCATCACGCCGCTGTTTGCCGGGCAGGGCATCGCGCGCTGGCGCTTCGAGATTGATGTCGACCAGCCCTCATCGCTCGGTGCGGATCGCGCGCTCAACATCCTTGCAGCGCACCACAAGTACGGCGGCGATCTCATCATCGTCGACTTCGGCACCGCCACCAAGTTCGAGGCGGTCGATTTCACCGGCGCCTACAAGGGCGGCTCGATCGCGCCCGGGATCAACCTCTCGCTTGATGCGCTGGTGGGCAAGACCGCCAAGCTGCCGCGCATCGCCATAAAGGCGCCCTCCAGCCGCAGCGTCATCGGCCGCAACACCGAAGACCAGATGCTGATCGGCGTCTTCTGGGGCTATGTCGCGATGATGGAGGGCATGGTCGGCAAGATGAAGACCGAGATCGGCCGCCCCGCAAAGGTTGTAGCCACCGGCGGGCTCGCCATATTGTTCGATGACGCGACCGACATCTTCGATCACGTCGATGCCGACCTGACCCTGGACGGCCTTGCTATCCTTGCCCGTCAGGCCGGAGCCGCCTGACACATCTCACAGAACCGGATTCAAATTGAAAAAAGATTTCACCCCCGAAGACGAATTGCTGTTCCTCGCCCTCGGTGGCTCCGGAGAGATCGGCATGAATGTCAATCTCTACGGCTGTCAGGGCAAGTGGATCATGGTCGATCTCGGCATGACCTTTTCGGGCAATGAATATCCCGGCGTCGAGCTGGTCTTCGCCGATCTCGACTTCATCGAGGAGCGGCGCAAGGACCTCATCGGCATCGTGCTCACCCACGCGCATGAGGATCACATCGGCGCCGTGCCCTATTTCGCGGGCGATCTGGGCGTGCCGCTCTATGCCACGCCGTTCACCGCCGATCTGGTCGCAAGGAAGCTTGAGGAGGCCGGACTGCTCGGCAAGGTCGAGATCAATATCATCGAGGAAGACCACGGAGAGATCGAACTCGGGCCGTTCACCATCACCTATCTGCCGCTCGCACACTCGATCGCCGAGGGCAACGCGCTGCTGATCGACACGCCGCACGGCCGCATCTTTCACACCGGTGACTGGAAGCTCGACGATGAACCGATCATCGGCGAGCCCACCACCGAGGAAGAACTGCGCGAAATCGGCGAGGAGGGCGTGCTCGCGCTGGTCTGCGATTCGACCAACGTGTTCAACCCGAACGCCTCCGGCTCCGAAGGCGCGGTCCACCGCGCGTTGATGGAGGAAGTGGCGCGTCACAAGGGCAAGCGCGTCGTCGTCACCACCTTTGCCAGCAACGTGGCGCGGCTCCAGACGCTGGGCGAAGTTGCGCGCGAGACGGGGCGCCAGCTCTGCGTTGCGGGCCGCTCGCTCGACCGCATCATCGAGGTGGCGCAGGACAATGGCTACCTCGAGGATTTCCCCAAGCCGGTCAATTTCGAGACGGCAATGGGTCTCCCGCGCGGCGAGGTGCTGATCATCGCCACCGGCGGGCAGGGGGAGCCGCGTGCGGCGCTTGGGCGCATGGCGGACAGCAACCACCCGATCGAACTTGTCGCTGGCGACGTGGTGCTGTTCTCCTCGCGCCAGATCCCGGGCAACGAAATCCCGATCGGCAAGATCCAGAACCAGCTCGCCGCGCGCGGAATCCAGATGGTGACCGACCGGCAGGCGCTGATCCACGTGTCGGGCCACCCGGGTCGTCCGGAGCTAGAGGCGCTCTACAGCTGGCTCAATCCCGAAATTCTCGTCCCCGTTCACGGGGAAATCCGCCACATGGCCGAACAGGCGCGGGTCGGAAAGGCCTGCGGCATTCCGTCGCAGATTGTGCAGAAGAACGGCGACTTGGTGCGCCTTGCGCCGGGTAAGCCGGGCAAGCTTGCCGAGGTGCGCGCCGGGCGTCTGGTGCTCGATGGCGACATCATTGCGCCCGCTGATGGCGAAGCGATCGCCATGCGCCGCCGCATCGCGGGCGATGGCGTTCTGGTGGTGGTGCTCGCGCGCGGTGCCACGCCGATGATCGAAGCGATCGGCCTGCCGCTGGACGAGGACTTGCCCGCTTTCATCGAGGAGGCTGCGGGCGACGTGCTCACCGCAATCAATCGCCTCAAGGGCAAGGACGCGCGCGATGAAGCGGCGATCCGCGAGGCCGCGCGGCTCGCGGCCCGCCGCGCTGCGCAGCGCTGGTCGGGCAAGCGACCGCAGGTGCGCGTGGTGATGCCGGGGGCTGTCGCCTGATGCAGATCACCTCGATCGCGGCGATCTACTTCCTGTTCTGGGTGATGAGCGCTTTCCTCATGCTCCCTTTCGGCGTGCGAACGGCTGAGGAGGCGGGGGAGGCGAAGGTGCCGGGCCAGGCCGACAGCGCGCCGGTCAACTTCCGCCCCGGCAAGCTGGCCCTGCGCGCGACTATCATTGCGGCCGTTCTGACCGCGCTGTTCATTGCCAACTACACCTATGGTTGGGTCACCGCCGCCGACATCGACGTCCTGCCCAAGCCCCCGGCGGCGGCTTAAGTTCGGAACCGCTCGATCGCCTGGGCAAGCGATACATAGAGCTTGCCCATGTCCGACCCGAGCATGGTCACGCTCAACACGTGCCCGTCGCGGGTCGAGAGCGTCTGGCGCAGCAGCGCTTCGAAATCGTGGATGTAGCGGCTGACATTGGCCTTGAACGTCTCGTCCGAGGTGTAAAGCCCGGCGATATCCTTGGCGGTGTCCTTGTCGATCAGGCTGACCGCGCGGCGCGTGAAGATCCCGCGGTCACCCTTGAGATAGGCATCCCACGCTGTATCCGCGACATCGCTCGATAGCGCGCCCGAAATGTCGATCGCGGCCGAATTGAGGCTGTCGGTGATGAGCGCCATGCGCCGGGTGAAATCATTGCCGATCTGCTCCTCGGCAAGCTCGCGGGCGTGCGCGACACGCTGTTCGAGATTGCCGGTCAGCTCGTTGACCTTGACCAACTGGTCGCGCAGTTGGATCGCCGCCTCGCGCCCGACGCCCGAGGCATGGGCGGCCGATTGCTCGAGCTTGCCGAGCGTGGCCGCGGTCTCGTTGCGCAAGGCCTTCTCAAGCGCTGCGATCGCGTCGCCAGCGAGGCCGGCGGACAGCGCCGGAACCCGCTCGCGCGCGCCTTCGTCAAGGGTTGCGAAGGTCTGGACGATGGCCGCTTCAAGGGTCGCGAGCGCCTCACGCAGGCGGTCTTGTGTTTCGCCAGCAAACGTCCCCGTTTCCTCGGCCAACCGCGCAAATCCGCCGCGCAGGCCCTGAAGCCGGGCCAGCGCGTCCTCGGTCTCGGCGCCCAGGCGTGCGCGGAAGTTGGCAACCGCAAGGTCGGCGGCGTCGATTTCGGAGCGGGTGCGCAACAGGTAGTCCGACAGGTCTCCGCCCGCCTTCGCGCTGCTCAGCATCAGGCCCTGGACGTGCTTGGCGCGCACTTCGGCACCATCGAGCGCGGTATTGGCGGCGCCGATTGCAACCGCAAGGTCCTCGCGGCAGGTGCGGCTTCCGGACTGGAGAATCTCGAGCATTCGCACGCTGCTGTCGGTAAGCTGCACCAGCTGCGCCTCGGTCTCGGCAAGTGCGGCGCGCTTCTCGGCAAGCTGGTGGGCGAGGGTGCCCAGACCGGCACCGAGGCTGTCGCGCGCAGCGGCGCTGGTTTCGGCGACTTCTCCGACCACCCGCCCGAGCTCGGTCGCGCGCTGCGCGATGGTATCGCCTTCGGCGACCAGCTTCTCGATCTCGGCCAGCTGCGCCTCGCGCCTGCGCGTGAGTTCATCGTCCAGGGCCGTGAGGCTCTGGGCGAGGATCTCGGTCGCTTGCGCCGCTTGGGTTTCAAAGGCGGCGCGGCGTTGTTCGATAAGTTCGTCGAAGTTGCGATTGCGGGCTTCGATATGGTCGTCGAAACGGGTCGCCTCCTCGCGCAGATGGGCGATCCGCTGGCTGGCTGCGGTACTGGTGCTGCGGTCCAGCTCTTCGACGAGACGGAGCTTTTCCATGAGCGTCTGGTGGAGCGTCGCGATTGCCGCGGCGAAGCGTGCCTCGGCGCTTTCGTTCGCCGCCGAAAGCCGGGCAGCGACGGCGTCGGTTTCGGTCGCTACCGCTCCCGAGCGCGTCTCGAGCGAACTCAGCGCATCGCCGAGGTGCGTGCTCAATCGTTCGACCCGTGTCTCGCTTTCGCCGCTGAGCGCAGCGATACGCTCAAAGCCTTCGGTCAACCGCGCGACCTGATCTTCGGCGACCCTGCCCGCGCCGCCGATCTGGTTGGCGACGTCGCGTGCCGCGTTGGCAATCACTGGCAGGTCATCGCGCAGCCGGTTCATGTTGCCGAGCGCAGTCTCGCTCGTGGCGGCGATCGCCTCGACCTGCGCGCCGTTACTGGTGATGAGCCCCTGCAACTCGGTCGCATTGGCCGATAGGCGTTCAGCCGCGATCCGGCCCAGCGCCTCAAGATCACGCGCTTGTGCGGCGAGGAATTCGCGGGCGAGGCTGAGTTCGCGGTTGACGATCTTGAGCCGTGCTTCAAGCGCTTCGCCTTCGCGGTTCATCAGCCCAGCCGTCGCGGCAAAGCGTTGCGCCTCGGCGTGTGATGTGCGCGCGGTCAGCAGCCAGGCGATCCCCACCAGCGCGACCGGCACGGACCATTGCACGATCCACCCGGCCCACTCGCGCGGTGCGGCCCCGTTGGCGATATCGCCCATCAGGGCCCAGCCGAAGAAAGCCGACCAACCCGCCACCACCAGCACCGCGAGCGTCGCGGCAAGCCACCCGAAACGAGCGGGCGCAGGGCCTTCATTGGCGGTGTCCTCTGGCTCGTCCTCGGCCCAGACGGCGTCGAGATCGAGCGTCTCGTCCGCTGCGCCGCTGTTCACCGGTGCCTCGGGCGCATCCGTGCCCGCCGCGCCGCCCTTGCCGTTCCCACGCCCCAAGGCGCGCATCTGGTGCCGTCCTGTCATGGCGGGCAGCTTACCACATTGAGTCTCGGGATAAACCCCGCTTTAACCACTGCGGACTATGACTGATCCATGGCCTTCAATCACGGTGCCCTTGATGCGACCCTCGCGGCGGCAGCCGGCGACGATGCCGCCTTGCTACGCGAGCTTCGCGCGGCCTTTCTCGAAAGCGCGACGCGTCAGCTTGATCTGCTCAAGCGCGCCCGGTGTGACGGCAATTGGCACGTCGCGGCGATGCGCCTGAAGGGCCTTGCCGCGAGCTTCCACGCCGAGGATCTCCTCCAAGCCGCCGAGATCGCGCTCCATGCCGCCCCGGGCG
The DNA here is from genome assembly GCA_027489095.1 of Erythrobacteraceae bacterium. Taxonomy (GTDB): domain Bacteria; phylum Pseudomonadota; class Alphaproteobacteria; order Sphingomonadales; family Sphingomonadaceae; genus Erythrobacter. The sequence goes on along the minus strand of JAIYAL010000174.1, from coordinate 4,669 downwards.
AGCCCATGGCCATCCGCGAAATCGAAGCCGTGCTCGCCCGCTTTGCCCGTGCACAGAGCCGCGACGCGCGCTAGCGCCATCTTTCTGTCCTGATAGATTGTTGTCATCCGCCATCGCGTGCTGACCGCAGGCGCAAAACGCGCGTTGCGGCTTGAACCTCGCTCCCGGAACGGCCAACCTTGCCGCGCCACATCGGCGTGGTCTGGTCAAAGGGGAGTGGCATGCGCATCGGCCTGATTGCCGCGCTTCGGCGCAGCGGGGATGCCGCTTTGCGCGCCGAACTGCCGCTGGCCGGACGCTGCGTGCTGGCATGGCAGGCGACGCTACTGCAATCGCTTGGCGTCGAGCGGGTGCTATGCCTTACCGAGGCCGCCACTGCGAGCAGCGATGTGTTGCAACTGCAGCACACGCTGGAGGCTGGCGGGACTGCTTTCCACGCACTGAAAGGCTTTGCCGCGATCCCTGCCTTGGTGCGCGCCGAGGACGACCTTGTCATCTTCGCCGATGGGCTGGTGCCCGATCCTGCGTTGGTGCGCGCGGTGCTGGGCGGCGACGATGGCACAGCCCTGCTGCGCATGGTTGCGACCATTCCCGCCGATCACCCGCTCGCGGCGGCACACCCGGAGGATTTCGAGCGGATCGACGCCGCACGTCATTGGGCGGGCGTGCTGGTGATGCGCGGCGCGCCGGTGCAGCAACTCGCAGACCTTCCGGCCGATGCCGATGCCATCGGACTGCTGCTTCGCCTCGCCTTGCAGGCAGGGACGCCGACCTGCGACCTTGCCGCGCGCGAATTGGTGCCGGACAGATGGCTGCTGGCAGACGGCACTGCGGCGGTTGCGAGCCACGAGGCCGCTCTGATCGCCCGCGCCGCTCCGCCCGCCGACTGGCGCGCACCGGCGGCGGCGCTCGCCGCGATGCTGGTACGCGCCGTGGTGCCACGCGGGCTTGCCGAGGGCGGGCTGGTTGCTGGAGCAATGGCGCTGGTGCTGCTGCTCGGCGCGGTGCTGCTCGCCGCCTTCGGGCCCGCGACGGGCGCGCTTGCGATCGCGGGTATCGGGGCATTTGCTGCGCAGGTCTCGGCCATGTTCACCGCGCTCGCCGGTCGCTTGCAGCGCGAGGAGGGGGCGAGCCGCAGCGCGGTCTGGCTCGGCCAAGCGGTCGATGGTCTGGCGTCTGTCACCTTGTGGTTCGCCATCTCCCCCTGGCCCTCATGGCAGCCGCTCGCGATTGTCGGCCCGATCGTGATCGGCCTTGCGCGGCTTGTCGCCCGTGCGCCCCGCGGGAGCCTTGCGAAGGCCGCTTCGGACCGGGCGAGCCTGCTGCTTTTGCTGGCCGGAGCAGCGCTCGCCGGATTTCTCCCCCTGATCCTGTCCTGTCTCGCCTTGGGGCTGCTTGCAGCTTTGCTGCTGCGCCCCTCGCAGGATTGATCTAACCCGTCCTTAACTATGCGGGCACTATGTCCGAAGAGGATGGGCGAAGAGACGATGGACCTTGCCGCCGACCATGCTGTCGAGGCGATCCTGCGGGACGAGCTCGCGCGCGAAGCGCGCGCGCTGTCGGCGGTCGTGCCTGTCCTGCGCCATCTGTTGCGTTCTGATGCCGATGCGCTGGTGAGCGACGCGATCCTCGCGCGGGTGCGCGGCATGATCCACGACTGTGCCGCGCAATTGCTTGCCGTCGGAGCGGGCCGCGACCCGGCGGGGCGCGCGAGCTGGGACGCGGATCCGGCAGCACTCGAGGGTCTTGCCGCGCGGCTGATCGGCGACGAGGCGCTGCTGTCCCACTGTCACGCTCTTGCCGCCGAGAGCCTGATCGCGGACCGCCTTCAGCAGCGTCAGGCGCTCGACCCGGTTCTGAGCCCGTTGCTTCAGGAACTGATCGCTTCCGAAGATCCCGAGATCGCGGGCCTTGCGATGAGCGCGCTCGCTGCCCAGTCGCGTTTCATTCAGAGCCAGCGGCGTATGGAGCTTCCGCTCGGCGAACTCCCGGCTGAGCTGTTCCACGCGCTCGTGGCGCAGGTGCAGGCTGCCGCCCAGGATAGCGCCGCAATGGTGCAGCTCCAGGCTGGCTACGACGAAGCAGCGACGCGGATCGGGTTGATGGCGAGGCTGGTTGCCGCGATGCGACGCGGCGCGCTGGCCGGGCTCGCGCTCGATCATGCCGGGCTCGCGCTGTTTGCCACCACGCTCGCCGCCGGAACCCGCACCGTGCGCGAAGAGGCGGTGCTGGCTTGCCACGAAGGCCAGTCCGCACGGCTTGCCCTGCTGTTGCTGGCGGCGGGGCTGACCCCGCCCGTTGCCGAGCGCCAGCTGCTGCTGCTCGCCCCCAACACGCGCCTGCCGCGCGGGCTCACCGAGCTTTCGCCCGAGCAGGCGGCTGCGCTGGCCCGGGCGGAAGCCCTGCGGTGATGAACTCCATGGACCGGCCCGACAGTCTGCTTGGCACCTATGGCCTCACCGACGCACGCGACCGGCTGCTCAGCGCCGACGCGCCGCTCGCCGAGCTGCAGGAACGCTGCGGTGGAGATCTGCCGGGGATGCTGGCGATCCCCGAACTGCTTGGTCTGGTGCAGCAGGCGCGGGCGATGGGCCTCAGGATCGCGCGAACCTTCAGTGCCTTTGACGGCGATGCCGAAGTCTCGGGCTTTGCGCGCATCCATCCGCTCGGGAGCGCGCAGGGCGGCGGCTGCGAGGTGCTGGTCGAGAACTGGCAGAGGAGCCCGCTCACTCCGCCTTCGCCACGCGACTTTGCCGAACGGCTCGACGCGATTGACCGGGCGACCGCCGAAGTCAGCGCGCGGCTCGATGCGCGCCAGCGATTGCAGGTGCTGAGCGCCCGCGCGCCAGACGCCGCCGCGCTCCAGGCCGCTGCGCTCGCCGCCCCGGGGCGCGTGTGGAGCGAGCTCGTTGAACTCACCGGGATTGCGCACCAGCAGCCGCTCCACTGGCGGCTTATCGATGGGGCGACCTGCCGCTTTGACGGATCGCTGCGCCAATGGCGGGCGCGGCTCATTCCTCTCGGGGCAGAGGCGCAGAACCCGGCCGGTTTCGAACTGCTCCTGATCGCCGACGAACCGCTTGCCGAAAGCGCATTGGCCGCCGCGGCGCATGATGCCTCCGATACCTCTCCCGCCCGGCTCGTCGGCACCGCGCTGACCCCGGTGCTGCGCCAGCCGGTCGCGCGGATCATCGCCAATGCCGAAACCATCCGGGCGCGCCTGGCCGGGCCCTTGCGAGACGAATACAGCGACTATGCCGGCACCATCGCCAGCGCCGGGCAGCATCTGGCCGCGATGCTTGACGATCTGGCTGACCTGGAGGTGGTCGAAACCCCGGGCTTTGCCACCGCGCAGGAACCGGTCGACCTTGCCGATGCGGCCATGCGCGCGGCCGGGATACTCGGCGTGCGCGCGCAGAACCGCGAGACGGTGCTGGTGGTAGAAGGTGAGCGCGGGAAGGCGATTGCCACCGCCGAGTTCCGGCGCGTGCTGCAGATCCTCATCAACCTCATCGGCAACGCGATCGCCTATGCTCCTGCGGCGAGCACGGTGACGATCACTGCACTGGCCGCGAGTGAGGGCCGGGTGGCTGTGACGGTCGCTGACGAGGGCCCCGGCGTCACGCCTGATCAGGCGATGCGTATCTTCGAGAAGTTCGAACGCCTGGGCCGCGACACGGACGGCGGCAAAGACAAGGGCTCAGGCCTCGGCCTCTACATCTCGCGGTGCCTCGCCGAAGCGATGGCGGGCAGCCTCACCGTCGGCGCCGCGCCGGGCGGGGGCGCGCTGTTCACGCTGGAGCTGCCGTCAGTCTGATGCGGCTTTGGTGTGCTTGTTCAGCACGTACATGCGGGCAGGGCTTCTTCCGGATTGCAATGCAGGAGCGGCCCAAGGCCAGCCCTACCGACGCGCATCAACGGCGGCGACGCCATTCAACAAGCGCCATGAGCGCGGCTCCGGCCGCAACAGCGCCGATCCCGCGCAGCACCCACCCGCGATCGCCCAGCATGAAGCTGTCCGCAGGCCAGCTGAGCAGACCGATACCTTGCAAGGCCCAGATACAACCGAGGGCGACAAGGAACATCCCTGCCGCCCTCAGCATAAGCATGGTCTTTCAGGCTCTCAGCGCTGGCTGAGCGGGATATAGTCGCGCTCGGTCGGGCCGGTGTAGAGCTGGCGCGGGCGCCCGATCTTCTGGCCGGGATCCGAGATCATCTCGTTCCACTGCGCCACCCAGCCCACGGTGCGGGCCAGGGCGAAGAGTGCGGTGAACATGGTGGTCGGGAAGCCGATCGCCGAGAGGATGATGCCCGAGTAGAAGTCGACGTTGGGGAACAGCTTCTTCTCGATGAAGTAAGGATCGTTCAGCGCAAGCTCTTCGAGACGCAGCGCAGTCTCGAACAGCGGATCGGTGACCTTCAAGGCGTCGAACACTTCGCGCACCGTCTTCTGCATCACCGTCGCGCGCGGGTCGTAGTTCTTGTAGACCCGGTGACCAAAGCCCATCAGGCGGAACGGATCGTTCTTGTCCTTGGCGCGCTCGATATAATGCGGGATGCGGTCCGGCGTGCCGATTTCCTTGAGCATGTTGAGCGCCGCTTCGTTGGCGCCGCCATGCGCCGGGCCCCACAGGCAGGCGATGCCGGCCGCGATGCAGGCAAACGGGTT
>JAIYAL010000166.1 GCA_027489095.1 Erythrobacteraceae bacterium | reverse complement strand
TGGCGATCACTTCCTTGAACCCGCCGATGTCGCTGGCGGCGATGCTGACCGCTTCGACCTTCCACCCCTGCTCGGCGGCGTAGCGTTCGTACATGCGGTAGAGATCGGCGGCGAACAGCGCAGCCTCATCGCCCCCGGTGCCCGCGCGGATTTCGAGCATCGCGGGCTTGGCATCAGCGCTGTCACGCGGCAGCAGCGCAATGGCGAGGCGCCGTTCGAGATCGGGGAGGGTGGCCTTGATTTCGCTGAGCTCCTCCTCCGCCATCGCCTTCATTTCGGGATCGGCGAGCATATCGGCGAGCCCCGCCATTTCCTCGCGCGCGGCCTTCACTTCCGCCGCGATCTTGGCGACGGGTTCCAGTTCCGCATAGTCGCGGGAGGCGCGCACGAAAGCCTCGCCCTCGAGCGTTCCGCTCGCCATGCGCGCTTCCAGCTCCGCAAAGCGGTGCGCGATCTGGTCAAGGCGTTCGGGGGGGATTTGCATGGGTTTTCTACTATCGTCGGCCCGCACTTGATGCGGGCCTTGGCTTTCTAATGGCGGGCGGCGGAAAAGGAAGCCCAGCCCCGGATCAAGTCCGGGGCGACGATGTCTTATTGAGAGCAGCGACAATCCTATCAGTCGGACCCTCACCAGAGATGCCGTAGTAGCCTGTCGCGTTGACACGCAGAATGTGCTGCGGCTGCTGCTTCACGGCCTTGTCGTAGCGCTTCTTGGGCGAACCGGTCGCCATGATTTCGGCAATCACCCCGCCGTTGCGAAGGTCCGCAAGCAGAGCAATCGCCGCGCCAAGACCTGCATCATCCTCAACGAGCACCATAGCTTCGAGCCGCTCCTCCTCCCGCGCCCCCACCAGCATCGCCAACCGCTCGATCCCCGCAGCCCAGCCCACCGCAGGCGTGGGCGCGCCGCCGAGCGATTCCATCAGCCCGTCATAGCGCCCGCCGCCCAGCACCGTGCTCTGCGAGCCCAAGGCGGCGGCCGAAGCACTCCCCTCGTCGGGGATGAACTCGAAGGCGGTGTGGCGGTAGTAGTCGAGGCCCCGCACGAGGCTCTCCGCCCGCACCCACTTCACGCCTGCCGCGTCCAGCCCGCTGGTCACGGCGGCAAAGAAAGCCGAAGCCTCCTCCGACAGGAAGGCGTCGATCTTCGGCGCGTCCGCAAGGAACGGCTTGTCCCTCGGGTCCTTCGAATCGAGGATCCGCAGCGGGTTCTTCTCCAGCCGCTCCTGCGATTCCTCGGACAGCTCGCCCGCAACCGCCCGGAAGTATTCCACCAAAGCCCCCCGCCACGCCTCGCGGCTCGCGCCGTCGCCCAGGGTGTTGAGGTGCAGGGTCACATCATTGATCCCCAGCTCCTTCAACAGCTGATCCGCCATCGCCAGCAGCTCGACATCGGCCTGCGGTTCGGCTGCGCCGATCACTTCGGCGTCGATCTGGTGGAACTGGCGGTAGCGGCCCTTCTGCGGGCGCTCGTAGCGGAACAGCGGGCCGTGGGTCGCCACCTTCAAAGGCGCATATTGCTGCCAGCCGTTGGTGAGGAAAGCGCGGGCGATGCCGGCGGTGAATTCGGGGCGCAGGGTCAGCGATTCGCCGCCGCGATCATCGAAGGAATACATCTCCTTCGATACCACATCGGTCGTCTCGCCGAGGCTGCGCGCGAACACCTCGGTCTTCTCGAACACCGGCATTTCCACCCGGCGGAAACGGTAGAGGCGGCGGACGCGCTCGAAGGTCTCCACCACGAAGGCGAAGGCCTCGGCATCGGCGCCGAAGATGTCCTGGGTGCCGCGGATCGCTTGCGGGGTTTTCTTGCTCATGGGCGCGCGGATTAGGCCCACGCAGGGTCTTTCGCAATCCTGCGGCACGGATTAAGGGCCCGCGCGTTACCTCTCCATCTCGCAAGCCACAAAAGAGAACAGTCATGCGCATCGACAAGATCCCCACCGGCGTGAACCCGCCCGAAGATCTCAACGTGATCATCGAAGTGCCCACCGGGGGCGAGCCGGTGAAGTACGAATTCGACAAGGAAAGCGGCGCGCTGTTCGTCGATCGCATCCTGCACACGCCGATGCGCTATCCGGCCAATTACGGCTTTGTGCCGCACACGCTTTCGCCCGATGGCGACCCGCTCGACGCGCTGGTGATCTCGCGCTCGCCCTTCATCCCGGGCTGCGTGGTGCGTGCGCGCCCGATCGGCGTGCTCAACCTCGAAGACGAGCAGGGCGGCGATGAGAAGCTGATCTGCGTGCCGGTCAACGAGACCTTCCCCTATTACGCCGACGTGATCGAGACCAGCGATCTGCCCTCGATCATCTTCCAGCAGATCGAGCACTTCTTCACGCACTACAAGGACCTGGAAGCCGAGAAGTGGGTGCGCGTGGGCAAGTGGGGCGATGCCGCCGAGGCGCGTCAGGTCACGATCGAGGCGATCGAAAGATACGCGGCTGCGAACTAGCGCAGCCGCCTTGCGCGGCTGCCCGCCCGTAGCGAAGCGGCCGTCAGGCCGTGAGAGCGAGGATTTCGCAGCCCGGAGGGGCTGCGGAACTCAAAAAATGCTCAGCACCGCCTTGAACAGCAGCGTCAGCGTGATCGGCAGGCCGATCGCCAGCGCCCAGAGCATCGCCGCATCGCGGCGGAAGGCGGGGGCGTAGGCCGTGTCGAAGGCCTGCGTGTCGTCGAGATCGATCCAGCGCTTCTCGAACCAGCGGCACACCGGGATGATCCCGCCGACCAGCACGATCAGCGCCAGATAGGGCAGCGCGCTCGAGGAGCCCTCGGACAGCGCCTTGATCGTCATGAAGATCTGCAGGGCGGTGTAAACCAGCAGGCTATAGGCGACATGGTCGCTCATCCCCTTGCGCCAGTCGCGGGCGCGGGTCACCGCAATGGCCGCGACGTGCTTGTCTGATTTCACCATCGCGCCGCTCCCCAGGCTTCGTTCATGCTGGCGACAGTATCGCAAAGCTGACCCGAAGTTGCAACAAGTCGCGTGTTTTCGCCAGAATCTTGCGCCGCGTGCAAGCGAGGGGAGGCAAGCCGCTCTAATCGCAGGCGCTTCTCTCCCGCGGCGCGACCTGACGCGCGAGGGCCGCAGGACTAAGCAAAAATCCTGCCAAACGCTCAGGCACCCTTTTCTGCCATGCCAAGGGTGCTAAAGACGAAACCATTATGAGCGCTGCGACCCTTTCTGAACCCTCCGGCACACCGGTGCCGGCTGCTGTCGGCGCCCAGCCGCTCGGCAGCGGGCTAGAGGTGATCTCGATCGCCAAGAGCTATGACAAGCGCGCGGTGCTGACCGATATCTCTTTCAGCGTGGCCAAGGGCGAGGTTTTCGGCCTGCTCGGGCCGAACGGGGCGGGCAAGACCACCTGCTTCTATTCGATCATGGGCCTCGTGAAGCCGGATTCGGGTCGTATCCTGATGGACGGCGAGGACGTCACCAAGCTGCCGATGTACCGCCGCGCGATCCTCGGCCTCGGCTACCTGCCGCAGGAAACCAGCATCTTCCGCGGCATGACCGTCGCGCAGAATATCGCCTGCGTGCTTGAACTGGTCGAGCCCGACAAGCAGGTCCGCGCCAGCGAACTGGAGCGCCTGCTCAGCGAATTCGGCCTGACCCGGCTGCGCGAATCCCCCGCGATGGCGCTGTCGGGTGGTGAGCGGCGGCGCTGCGAGATCGCGCGCGCGCTGGCGGCCAAGCCCTCGATCATGCTGCTCGACGAGCCCTTCGCGGGCATCGACCCGCTCTCGATCAGCGACATCCGCGATCTGGTGATTGACCTCAAAGAGCGCGGTATCGGGGTGCTGATCACCGATCACAACGTGCGCGAGACGCTCGACATCGTCGACCGCGCCTGCATCATCTACGGCGGGCAGGTGCTGTTTGCCGGATCCCCGCAGGAACTGGTCGCCGACGAGAACGTGCGGCGGCTCTATCTCGGCGAGAGCTTCACGCTCTAGCGGCCCGCGATGGCATTAGGCCCCCGCCTCGATATCCGGCAGACGCAATCGCTGGTGATGACGCCGCAGTTGCAGCAGGCGATCAAGCTGCTGGCGGCCTCCAATCTCGAGATCGAAACCTTCATCGCCGAGGCGCTGGAGGCCAACCCGCTGCTCGACACGGGCGGGTCTGCCGACGCGGGCGAGCCGGAGCGGATCGAACTTGCCCCCCCGCTCGGCGAGGATGCGCCCGCGGATCAGCTGATGCTGGCGGGCGGGGGCGAAGGCGATGCGCCGCTCGACCTATCCTCGGTCGACCGCGACTGGGACACCGGCGACGGTGATCCGCGCGGTGCCCGTGATGCCGAATGGGGCGCGGCGGCGGGCTCTGGCTCGGGCGATTCGGGCGATATGCCCGATTGGGAGCAGCTGCGCGCTGCCGAAGTGACGCTTGCCGATCATCTCGAAGGACAGATCGGCGCGCTCACCCGCGATCCGCGCACAGGCTTCATCGCGCGGCACATCATCGGCCTGCTCGACGATGCGGGCTATCTCGGCACGCCGATCGATGAAGTCGCCGATGATCTGGGGGTTGAAGGTTTCGAGGCCGAAGCCGCGCTGGCACTGGTGCAATCGCTCGACCCATCGGGCGTCGGCGCGCGCAATCTGGCCGAATGCATTGCCATTCAGGCCCGCGAGGCGGATCGTTACGATCCCTGCATGGCCGCACTGATTGCCAATCTGGACCTTGTCGCGCGCGGCGAGATTGAGCGCCTCAAGCGCCTGTGCCGGGTTGATGACGAGGATTTCACCGACATGCTGCGCGAGCTGCGCAGCTACAATCCGCGCCCGGGTCTCGCCTTCATGGCCTCTGATAGCGGCGCGGTGGTGCCGGACATCCTGATCACCGCCAATGCCGGCGGCGGCTGGGACATCGCGCTCAATGAAGAGACCCTGCCCAAGCTGATCGTCAACCGCGGCTACTTCCTCGAACTCAATGCCGGAGCCGCGAACAAGGAGTCGCAAGGCTGGCTCAAGGAAAAGCTGGCGGACGCGCATTGGCTGATCCGCGCGCTCGATCAACGCCAGAAGACGATCCTGAAAACCGCCGCCGAGATCGTAAAGCAGCAGGACGGCTTCTTTCGTCGCGGGGTGGCTGAACTGCGTCCGCTCACCTTGCGCGAAGTGGCCGAGAAGATCGAAATGCACGAAAGCACGGTCAGCCGGGTGACGAGCAACAAATACCTCGCCTGCGCGCGTGGGACGTTTGAACTGAAATACTTCTTCACCAGCGGTGTCGCGTCCGCTGACGGCGAGGGCGCGTCAAGCGCGGCGATCAAGGCGCGGATCAGGGCGTTGATCGATGCCGAGACGGCGAAGAATATCCTTTCCGACCAGCAGCTTGCCGAGATGCTCCAGAAGGAGGGTTTCGACCTTGCCCGGCGCACCGTGGCGAAATACCGCGAAGCGATCGGCCTGGGATCGAGCGCCGAGCGGCGGCGCGCCAAGAAGCTTGCCAGCGTTTCCTAGTGTTTTCCCCTAGGCGACGCGCGGCCGTTAAGGGCTTAGCGTCCCAGCCGAATTCCGGGCCCGCGCGGTGTGACTCGAAAGACTCACTCCAAAACGTTAACGCCTTAAACCTCTTATTAACCTTTTTTGGTGAGAAGTGGCGTGGTTAACAGACGGCAACCTCTCCTAAGCGGGGGTTACCAAGGCGTAAGAAACCAGGGCAAGGACAGGGGACAAAGATGCGCGTTCTGCTGATCGAAGACGAGCCGACCACCGCCAAGGCGATTGAGCTGATGCTCACCACCGAAGGCTTCAATGTCTATTCTACCGACCTCGGCGAAGAGGGTTTGGATCTTGGCAAGCTGTATGATTACGACATCATCCTGCTCGACCTGAACCTGCCCGACATGCACGGTTACGACGTGCTCAAGAAGCTGCGCGTCGCCAAGGTGCAGACGCCGGTGCTGATCCTTTCGGGCATTTCGGAAATGGATTCGAAGATCCGCAGCTTCGGCTTCGGCGCTGACGATTATGTGACCAAGCCGTTCCACCGCGAAGAACTGGTCGCCCGCATCTATGCCGTGGTGCGCCGTTCC
>JAIYAL010000105.1 GCA_027489095.1 Erythrobacteraceae bacterium | reverse complement strand
GCGTGCCGCTGCCGAGCATCTGGATGTGGGACAGCGAAACCGACGCGCTCGAATGCATCAAGCGCTTCGATTACGCCGATTTCCGCGACCGGCTGAGCTGAGATGTGGGACTGGCTGCGGAGGCTGATGGGGAAGGGCAGGTCGCCTGCACCCGCCACGCCGCCTCTGCCGCTTCCGGTGATCGACCCTACAACAGCTCCGTCGCAGGGCTTCGCGCAGCCATATTTCCGCTTCTTCCCCGGTGCCTATGCCTTTGGCGCGGATGGCGAGGACGTGTTCCGCCGCGAGACTGGCCCTTGCCATGCCTGCGGGATGCGCGAAATTCATGCCTTCACGGGCATTATCTACACCGCGCGTCAGGACCAGCCCACGGTCTGCGCGCAATGCATCGCCGATGGCCGGCTGGCGAAGTTCCTGAGCGAAGCGCATTTCAGCCTCCACGATGCCGAGGTCGCCGGGCTCGACTGGCGCGATCCGCTGGTGGCCGAGGTCCAGCGGCGCACACCGGGCTTTGCCACCTTCAACGCGTTCGATTGGCCCATACTCGACGGCCTGCCCATGGCCTTCATGGGTTACGGCGATGAAGAGCGCTGGAAATATGTCCCGGATGCTCTGGCGGCGATGCGGGACGGAAATGAAGGCGAGGATTGCTTTCCCACACCCTATGCGCTGATCTTCAAGCAGGTGGACGGGCCCGCCTGGCGCGCGGTCTTCGACTGGGACTAGGCTAGAGATCCACCGGCGACTGCGGCCCGTCCTCGATCACCCGTCCGCGCTCGTTCTGGTTGATCGCCAGCGCCAGCCCCGCCAGCGCGCCGAACTGGCGCGCCGCGCGCGCTGCGTTCTCGCGGTCGGCGTCTGCGTCCATCCCGCCGCTCTCGAACAGGTCGCCCGCCTCGACCGCGATGATCACTTCGCCGCGGGTGAACAGCGCGCGCAGCTCGCGCGCCTCGAAGGCGCTTTCGAGCTTGAGGAGATGTTCGACATAGCTGGGGTGGACCAGCACGCGGGCTTCGACCTGATCGTCGGAATAGAGCACGAAGGTGTCGCCAAAGGCGGGGTGCACCTGATCGACCCGGTCGAGGCGGTGGCCCTCGAAGCTGACATGCTCGCTCGCGCCGCCGAGCCCGAGCCATTTCCTGTGCTTGCCAGCGCGTTCGAGCAGAGTGGTGGAGTGGAATGTGCGGCCAAAGCCCATGCGGATCACCGGGCCTCTGAAGACCGTCACCCAGTGCCGGTTCTTGCCTGATCCGCGCCGTTCTTCGAGATGGGCTTCGTAAAGGTCGAAACCGTGCCCTTCGAGCGCGCCGTACCAACGGTCCTCGAAGCTCGATCGGTCGGATTCCGGGACGAGGCCGTAAGTGCGCGCCGCGTCGAACTCGTGGCCCGGCTCGACCTCGCTGGCATAGGCAAGGCCGTAGCTGGCGGCGATGGCGGAATTGATCCCGACCTTGATGGCATGTTTGGCCGCGCTGATCGGGCGATAACCCCACCATGCCGCGCCGCCGATCCCTCCTGCGGTTATGATCGCGGCAAAGGGCGTTTGGGCCACGGGGCTGAACCACACGAAGGCGAGCACCGGCATGAGGATCGCCGCGCCCCACACCCAGCGCGAGGTCGCCTGGCTTTTCGCGCCCTCGCGCATGTCGGCCTGACCCGAGAGCCAATCCTCGAGCCCGCCCTTCATCACGGCATCAATATTGCTGCGCATTGCGTCTCCCGCGCGATTCTTTAACCTGTGTCAGCACAGTTAGGCGCATCTGGTAAAGGGGATGGATATGAATCTGGTGTTGGGGATCGCGCTGGCGGTGATCGGTTTGATCGTGGTGCTGGTGATCGGCATCTACAACAAGCTGGTGGGCCTCAGGCAAGGCGTGCGTCAGGGTGTCGCCGATATCGACGCGCAGCTGCGCCAGCGGCACGACCTCATTCCCAACCTTGTCGAGACGGTGAAGGGCTATGCGAGCCACGAATCGACGACGCTTGAGGCGGTGATCGCGGCGCGCAATGCGGCCGCTTCCGGCGCGCCTTCCTCGGGAAGCGAGCTGCAGCTGCGGGCTGCTCTCGGCAACCTTTTGGCGCTGGGGGAGGCCTATCCCGACCTCAAGGCCTCGGCCAATTTCCAGCAGCTCCAGAACGAGCTCGGCGATGTCGAGGACAAGCTCGCCGCCGCCCGCCGCGCGCTCAATGCCGCCGCGGCGCGTTTCAACGCAGCGCGCGAATCCTTCCCGGCGGTGCTGTTTGCAGGCGCACTTGGCTTCGCCGAGGCCGACTTCCACCGCCTTGACGCAAGCGAGCAAGGGACGGTCGACCAGGCTCCCAAAATCGGCTTCTGACCCCCGGGATTCCGGGCCCAAAACCGGCAGATTTCCGTCACATTCCGGTCGTCTTTTTCGGGGTGTCTTCAAAAAGTCACATTGTGGCCCGCCGAGCCGCATTTTTCGTTTGCATTCCCCCCCCAAAGCCCTAGATGCGCCCTTCCGCTGCCCCAAGGGGACTTCCAAACCGCAAGGCAGCTTGTCGTTTTATGGTTTAAAAAAACCGTTTTGGGGGTCCCTTGAGTTGCACATCTATCCTGACGCACTGGCTGTAGTCCGCGCCCTTTCGCCGGACGAACCCGTCATCCTCAACCGCCCGCACGCCGCGCGGCGCGCCGCCCGTTACTTCGTCGAGAAGTTCCCGGGCAAGGTGCTCTACGCGGTCAAGGCCAACCCTGCGCCCGATCTGATCGAGGTGCTGTGGGACGCCGGTGTCACCCATTTCGACGTCGCCTCGATTTCCGAGGTGCGGCTGGTGCGCGGCATCCTGCCGCAGGCGGTGCTGTGCTTCATGCACCCGGTGAAGACCCCGGCGGCGATCAGCGAAGCCTATTTCGAACACGGCGTGCGCACCTTCAGCCTCGACACCCTCGAGGAGCTGGAGAAGATCATCGACGCCTGTCGTTCGCCCGAGACGGGTGAGGCCCCGCGCGACCTGCGTCTGTGCGTGCGGCTGCGCGTGTCGTCGGAGTATTCGGAGCTTTCGCTGGCATCGAAGTTCGGCTGCGACCTGATCGAAGCGCCGCAGTTGCTCCAGCAGGCCCGCCAGCATTGCGACTGGCTGGGCGTGTGCTTCCATGTCGGCAGTCAGGCGATGACGCCCTTCGCCTTCGTTCAGGCGCTCGACCGCACCCGCGCGGCGATTGCCGAGGCTTCGGTCGTGATCGACATGATCGACGTGGGCGGGGGCTTCCCGAGCATCTACCCGGGGCTCGAGCCGCCGCCGATGGAAGATTACTTCGCAATCATCGCCCGCCACTTCGAAGCCCTGCCGATCGCCTACAACGCCGAGCTGTGGTGCGAACCCGGCCGTGCGCTGAGCGCGGAATACAGCTCGATGATCGTGCAGGTGAACAAGCGCCGCGGCGAGGAGCTTTACATCAATGATGGCGCTTACGGCGCTCTTTATGATGCGGCCCACGTGGCGTGGCGCTTCCCGGTGCGCGCGCTTGAGGACGACCTGATCGAGGACGAGGAAGACTTCGCCTTCTACGGGCCGACCTGCGATGATGCCGATTACATGAAGGGGCCGTTCAAGCTCCCGGCCGATATTCAGGCAGGCGATTACATCGAGATCGGGATGCTCGGCGCTTACGGGGCGGCGATGAAGACCGGGTTCAACGGCTATGGCAATGCGGTTGTGGTGACCGTAGCTGACGAGCCGATGATGAGCCTGTTCAACGGCACCCGCGTGCGCGAGGCGACCGACAACGTGGTGTCCTTGCGCTGACGTTATTCCGCCGCCCTGCCGATATGGCGGGGCGGCGGGTTTGGTTTCAGCCCCCCCGTCAGAACCGTGTCGAGACGCCCGCGTAGATCTGAACATCGGGGGTTGCCTGATTGAGGCCGAAATTGCCGCCCAGATCGAGCTGAAGTTCGTCACTGATAAGGTAGCTCACCGCCGCATCGGTTGAGTATTGCCGCACAGTGCCAGCCGGGTCCCAGTTTTGCGAGGTCCACAGCTCTACCGCCAGCGTGGTGCGCGGGGCGATCGGAAAGGCGAAGTTGGCGACGCCCTGAAACTCCAGATGGCGATCTTCGGGCGCCAGCACATCGGCGAGCAGATTGAGCTGCGGCACCAGTGTCAGCGTTGCCGATCCCAGCGGCATCTGCACCGGAACGATCAGCCCGCCTTCCCATTCGCCATTGCCGATCCCGCGCCTCGCTGTGGGCGCCTTCACGAAGGGCAGCAGCGCTATCTGCACCTTGTGTTCCGGTCCGGTCAGGCGCTGCTTGAGACGCAGCGTCAAGTCGCCCACCCCTGTCTGGCTGGCGGTCTGACCGCCCGCCATGGTGCGCACCTGCGCCAGCGGCGCCACGTTGAGCTGGACGTCGAGGTTGGGGCCTAGGCCATATTTGACCGTAGGGTTGGTGTAGAGCAGCACATCGGTGCGCGCCGGGCCGGTGGTCATCCGGCTCCAGCTGAACAGATCGGCCTCGATCTGGACCATGCCTTCGGGCACGGTGCAGGCAGCGTTGCTCTTGGTCGGGCGGTCGGTGCAGATCGGGCCGGGATCGGTCTTCTCGCCATCCGCAACCGTCACGGGTGGATCGCTGGTGACAGGTTGGGCGTGGAGCATGGCGGGCAAGGCAAGGATCGCTGCCGCAGGCGCTGCATGAAGAACAGCATGGCGAGGAAATTTCAAAGGCATTTCATCCCGGTCGGCGCCCGCTCTGGTTGGCGGGGGGGCGAGAATCTATGCAAGGATCGGCCATAAACAATCCATGGGAATTCCGAATCAAAACGGCGCGGAAGTTGCCCCCCGCGCCGTCTTGGAATTGCCTGAAGCGCTGGGTTTAGAACACCTCGAACAGCCCAGCCGCCCCCATGCCGCCGCCAACGCACATGGTGACGACCACATACTTGGCGCCCCGGCGCTTGCCTTCGATCAGCGCGTGGCCGGTGCAGCGCGCGCCGGTCATGCCATAGGGGTGGCCGATCGAGATCGAGCCGCCGCTGACGTTGAGGATGTCATTGTTGATGCCGAGCGTGTCGCGGCAGTAGAGCACCTGCACCGCAAACGCTTCGTTCAGTTCCCACAGCCCGATGTCGTCCATCTTGAGGCCGGTCTGCTTCAGAAGCTTGGGGATTGCGAAGACCGGGCCGATGCCCATCTCGTCAGGCTCGGTGCCCGCGACCGCCATGCCGACATAGCGGCCGAGCGGCTGGAGCCCGCGCTGTTCGGCGATCTTGGCTTCCATCAGCACGCTTGCCGAGGAACCGTCCGACAGCTGCGAGGCGTTG
>JAIYAL010000140.1 GCA_027489095.1 Erythrobacteraceae bacterium | reverse complement strand
GCGCTATCAGGGCAAGGACATCATCCCGCTGCAATTCCTTGCCGCGGTGCTCCCCAAGCCCGAAACGCTGGGCGAGACCACCAAGGGCAACACCAACATCGGCGTGATCGCGACCGGCGAGGCACTCGACGGTTCGGGCGAGAAGACGTTCTACATCAAGAACATCTGCAGCCACGAGGCCGCCTATGAGGAGACCGGCAACCAGGCGGTGTCCTACACCACGGGCGTCCCCGCCATGATCGGCGCGGCGATGATGGTGCGCGGTGACTGGCGCGGCGAGGGCGTGTTCAACATCGAACAGCTCGATCCCGATCCCTTCATGGATATGCTCAACGGCCACGGGTTGCCGTGGACGGTCGAGGAGCTTTCGGGGCCGGTGGAGTTCTGATGCGCTGGTGGGGGGCGGCAGCCGCGGCGGCGGCACTCACACTCACCGCCTGCGACACCGCGCCGCCGCCGCCTGAGCAGGTGGTGCAGCTGGCGGTCGACACTGGCTGGCCCACCATCCCCGCGGGCGCGAAGTTTGGTGAGGTCAGCGCGGTTGATGTTGACGCGGCTGGCAATGTCTGGGTGCTCCACCGCGCCGGGCGCGAGTGGATCGAGCCGTTTCCGACCACGCCGATTGCCGAGAACACGGTGTTCAAATTCGCCCCTGACGGAAAGCTCGTCGCGCAGTGGGGCGCGGGGCTCTTCATCATGCCGCATGGCCTCTCGATCGACCCCCGGGGCAAGGTGTGGATCACCGATACGGGCCTTGAACAGGTCTTCCGCTTCTCGCCCGAGGGCAAGCTTGAGCTGACCCTTGGCGAGAAGGGCGTGAGCAAGCAGGACGCGGGCCACTTCGGCCGCCCCGCCGACGTCGCCTTCCTTGGCGACAAGGTGCTGATCGCCGATGGCTATGTGAACACCCGCGTCGCCGAGTTCGATACCGCCGGCACGTTCATCAAGGACTGGGGCGACTTCAAGATCGCCCACGCGGTCGCGGTGGACGAGCAGCACATCTACGTCGCTGACCGCGAGCATGCCAAGATCGAAGTCTATGACCACGATGCCAAGCCTGTTGCCACCTGGGCCTCGCCCGCAGGCAACCACACCTATGGTCTGAAACCGCTGGGCGGCGGGCGGCTGCTCGCGGTCGAGGGCCGTGACAGTGCCGACCGCAAGCGCGCGATCATCCGCGTCTATGCGGCAAGCGGCACCGTCGAACGCTCCTACGACGTCGGCCTGCCCGGCGAGAACGCCAGCCTTGGCCATGATCTTGCGATCGGGGCGGACGGGCATATCTACGTCACCGACGTGCCCGGCGGGCGCGTGGTGCGCTTCTCTCTCCCCTCCCAGTGAACAGGTTCCATGCAAACCAAAGCCGGTGATCCGGGCGCCTTTGCCCATTTCGATCTGTCGCGTGTCGACAGCCCCGCCTTCGTGGTCGACGCCGCGAAGCTGCGCGCCAATTGCCGCGTGCTGGCAGGGGTGCGCGATGCGGCGGCGGCGGACGGCGCGGACATCAAGGTTTTCGCGGCATTGAAGGCGTTCAGCATGTGGTCGGCCGCGCCCATCATCGGCGAATATCTCGACGGGGTCTCGACTTCGGGCCTGTGGGAATCGCGCCTCGCATCGGAGTTCTACGACGGCGAGATTGCGACCTATTGCGCAGCCTTCAAGCCCGAAGATCTGGAGGAGATCTGCCGGCTTTCGGATCACGTGATCTTCAACTCCCCCGGCCAGCTCAGCCGCGCGCGGCTGATCCTCGACCATGCCGCCGCCAACGGCGCGAAGGTCAGCGTCGGCCTGCGCATCAATCCCCAAGTCATCACCGGCGAGGTTGCCAAGTACGATCCCAGTGCCCCCGGATCGCGGCTCGGCTTCCCGCTCGATCAGCTCACCGAAGAGCACATGGAGGGCGTGGAGGGCATCCACTTCCACAATCTGTGCGAACAGGATTTCGAGCCTTTGAAGGCCACCTGGGACCGGGTGTTCGATGCGATCGAGCCCTATTTCGAGCAATTGAAGTGGATCAACATGGGCGGCGGCCACCACATCACCCGCGCCGATTACCAGCGCGAGGAGCTGGCGGAATTCCTGCGCGATGCTGCCGAGGATACCGGCTGCCAGATCATCCTCGAACCGGGCGAGGCGGTGGCGCTGGATGCGGGCATTCTGGTCGGCACGCTGCTCGACACGATGTTCAACGAGATTCCCGTCGGCATCACTGACATCTCGGCGACCTGCCATATGCCTGACGTTCTCGAAGCGCCCTATCGCCCGGCGATGCTGGGCGAACTGGCTGACGAAGACCTGATCCCGATCCGGCTGGGCGGGCCATCATGCCTCGCAGGCGACGTGATCGGCGATTACCGCTTGCCGGTCGCCGCCGAACCGGGCGCGCGCTTCGCCTTCCTTGATCAGGCGCATTATTCGATGGTCAAGACCAACACCTTCAACGGCGTGCCGCTGCCGAGCATCTGGATGTGGGACAGCGAAACCGACGCGCTCGAATGCATCAAGCGCTTCGATTACGCCGATTTCCGCGACCGGCTGAGCTGAGATGTGGGACTGGCTGCG
>JAIYAL010000198.1 GCA_027489095.1 Erythrobacteraceae bacterium | reverse complement strand
GAGACCGGCACCGAGAAGAGCTGCAGCAGTAGCGTCCATGATACTAAACTCCGTTGAAAATCTGATTGTTGTCGAGGGTTATGAAGAGAACTTTGCAAGCTCTCAGTGAAGGTTTTCCGCGTCGTTGATGTAGAGCGAGGTAAGCAGCGCGAAGACATAGGCCTGGATCCCCGCGACGAGGATCTCAAGCGCGCTGATCGCAACCATCAGCACAAAGCTCGGCACGCCGACCGCGAGCCCGATCCCGAGCCCGCCATTGCCGCCAGCGATGACGAAGCTTGCCAGCACCTTGAGGAGAACGTGGCCGGCCATCATCGCGACGAACAATCGCAGCGCGAGGCTGAAGGGGCGCACCATGAAGGACACGAGTTCGATCAGGCTGATCGGAAGTGCGAGGAAAATCGGGGTGTTGGCCGGCCAGAACAGCGAAAAGAAGTGGAAGCCGTGCTTCCAGAAGCCGACGATCAGGACGATCGAAAAGCTCATGATCGCCAGCACGCCGGTCGCGGTGAAGTGGCTAGTGAAGGTGAAGGCGTGGACGTGCGGGATCAGCCCCAGCGGCACCAGACCGAGCAGGTTGCCCACCAGGATGAACATGAAAAGCGTAAAGATGTAAGGCACATACTTGCGCCCGGCCTTGCCCACATTGGCCTCGAGCAGGTCATCGATGAAGCCCGTCATGGTCTCCACCGCCATCTGCCACCGGCCCGGAACCAGCGCGCGCTTCATCCCGCCCGCCACGAACACCCACACCAGGACGGCGGTCAATGCCATCCACAGTGCGGAGTTGGTGAACGCGATGTTGATCCCGTCAGCCAATTGCCAATCGGAACCGGCGATGGGCTCGATGGTGAACTGCTTCATCGGGTCAACTTTGCCGGTCTCGGCAGCTTCCAGATTCTGTACAGCCGCAGCCACGCGCGCTTCATCAACCTTGATGCCTTCTTCGGCTGCCACGATCAGTCGGTCCTCGAATGTTTCACGTGAAACACGTCCGCGGGGCGGTGCCTGACGGGGGTCTAGCGGGGGTCTAGCACCACCCAAGAGGGGGTCTAGACCTCGCTATCGCTCCCCTGGTCCGGCTCTGCGGGACGCGTGTTCGCGCTCAGGATGATGCTTCTGAAAGCCGAGCCCGTTCCGAGGAACAGTCCAGCCAACAGACCCCAGGGCGCGATGCCCAGCAATGCGTCAACCGCAAAGCCGATCACCAGGCCACCGATGATCCCGCCCAGGAGATTGGCGAGGACCCGGTCGCCGCTGCGGTAATTCGCATCGACGCCCTTCACCTGCCTTCGGTTGCGCTGTTCTTCGCGCTCGCGTGCGGCCCTGAGCCGCGCTTCGAGCGCGTCGATCCGCGCATCCTCTTGAATGGGTTCTCGGGCGGGTTTCTCGTCGCTCATGCCAGCATCCTGAAAGAGGGTGGACAAGGCACGCGCATCGAGGTGCCCGCCGAGGGCGCCGCCCCCTTAGAAGGGGGGCAGATATGTGTCAACATCGGGAGGGCTGAGTTTTGTGCAAGTGCACAAAACTACGGACAACGCGCATCCCGGATCGGCGGGGCATCGGTGCGGGTTTGCCACGAACTGTCGGGCGCGCGGTATTTTTCGCCCGAGGTGGTGCGGGCGATCGCCTGGCATCCCGCGGTCAGCGCATAGGCCTCAAGCGTGGCGTTGTTTTCCTTGGCCTTCTCGGCGTAGACGGCGCGGCGTTTGATGTTGATGTCATCGACCAGCCGCTGGATCGCCGGATCGGCGGCGCCGACGATCCCGAGATAGCCGTCGGGCTGCTCGCCCACCTTCCCTTGCGCGCGCGCAGCGGCATAGGCGGGGTCACGCTGCGCCTGCGCGAAGGCAGGCGCTGCCACGATGGTGATCGCTGCAAGGGCGACAAGGCCGGAACGGATCGAACTGCGCATCTTGAATTCTCCTGTGGAACCGCCGCACATCAGAAGATGTCAGCGTTATCCTCGACGGTCTTGGCCGCATCGGCCGCAAGCCGGTAGATCACTTCCTGCCGGATGTTGATGTTGAGCTCGATCACGATCGGCTTGTCGGGCGCTGCGATGTTCACACATCCGGCCAGCCCTGCGACAAGGATCGCGCATCCGGCCATCAACGCCCGGCGCCTTCCATTCCAGTGCCGCTCCATCGGTGCTGCCCTTCCCCGCAAGTCCTGCGGGGATGTGGCAGCGCGCGCCGGAGCGGTCAATTCGTGATGCATCATGGCTTGTCCTGGCTTTCGGAAGGTTGAACGGCGGGAGGTTGAACGAGAGGGGCCAGCGGCACGAGGCGGCCGTTGTCCTGCCGCAACAGGCCGAGGTCCTGCGGATCGCGGACATATTCGGGGTTCCAGAAGGATCGCACCATCGTTGCCAGCTGGTAGAAGTTCTGCGAGCGGACATTGACCTTGAACAGGATCGGCAGCTTGGCGAGGCGGCGCGTCACGAAGTTCTGGCTCGTCCCAGCGCCCTGCCGCACGCCGTCGAATTCGAAGCTGGTGACGATCTCGCCGTCAAGCTCGCCGCCCAGCCCCACGCGCATCTGGCGGTAATCGAGCGAGCGCAGCGCCGAAAAGGCGTAATTGCCCATCGTTCCGAGGTTCTCGTAAGACAGATCGCCAATATAGGCGATGTTCCCCCCACCTTCCCGCGCGAGCAGCACCCCGCCCTCGATCCGGCCGCGCCCGTTTGCGTCGAACACGATCGGCACGGTTCCGTCGAAGATACCGGTGGCCGAAAGGTTGGTGAGCTCCATCTGCGTCACGAACTTGGCGGCATCGAGCCCGATGATCTCGAACACATAGCGGCGTTCCTCGGGGCGGCTGAAATCCATCACCAGCGGCCGCATCAGCAGCATCCCGCCCATGAAGGGGAAGGTCGCTTCCTCAAGCCCGAGCAGCGTCCCGTCCGTCAATTCAAACTGTACCTTGCCAGCCAGCGCTTCGACGCCGGGGTTGATCGCGGCGATGGTCACGCGCTGATCGGGCGCGGTGGTGAGATTGAGGAGATCGGTGAAGGTAACGCGCCCCGCAAGGCCGCGCACGGGGCCGAAGGCGGCGGCAAAATCGAAGCCATCGGTGGCGAAGGTGCCGCCGCTGGTGACAGTATCGCCGTTCCAGTCGACCCGTCCGGTGCCGGTGATCGTGCCCTTGGCGAGCGCGACAACGCCCTCGGCCAGCGGGGTGAGATCATCGGGCTGGAGCGACTTGTCGAAAACGAGACCGGGCACGGTAAGCCGGGCGGTGCCGGCGGCGGTGTCCAGATCGTGGGTAAGTGCGACGCTGACGATCCCGCGCCCCGATCCCGGGTGTCGCAGCAAGGCGTCGGCGGTGATGTGGTTGTCGGCAAGAGCCAGGCTCGCGCCCTGTGCGCTTATCGGGACAAAGCGCGCTGCCGTCCCGTCTGCCGGACGGTCGGAGAGGGTGAAGGCGGCGTTGTCGAGGCGCAGCACGCCCTCACTGAATGTCCAGCCACCGGCGATCGCATCGAGATCGAGCGGCACTGCCGCCAGCTGCGCCGAGCCGCCCGCAAAGCTGCCGCCCGGCGTTCCTGCGAGGCTCCCCGTCAGGCTGGCAGCGGTCAGGCGCACCTCGTTGGTGCCGGTGCCGATCCTTGCCGCAAGATTGTCCACGGCGAAGGGCTGCGGATAGCGCAAGGTGACGCGGCTGGCCGAGAGGGTGGCGGGGCTCTCGCCGAGCGTCCCGGCAAGGTTCAGCGCCCCCGTCCGCGCGGCAAAGCGCAGGGTGTCGCGGTATGCGAGGATCGGGGCTTTGCCTTCGGGGCACAGCGTGAGGTTGTGCCGGTTCAGCACCAGGCCCGAAAGCGTCAGGCTGGCAAAGCGCACCGGCGTGCAGCGCGTGCCCATGGCAAGGCCGCGCGATGGCGACCACGTGCCCTCGAGCGGCAGGGTGAGATCGCTGACCGCCCCGCCCGGCAGGTCGCCCCCCGCGCTTGCCAGCCCCTCGAAAGCGAAGGCCCCGCCCGCCGTGCCGGATAGGGCGAGACGCGGGATGGCGAGGCGATTGGGCCCGGCGGCATAATCCGCCATCGCCAGCCGCATCGTCCAGCCGCCGCCCTTGCCTTGCGCGATCCGGCCGTTGAGGCTCGGCAGCCCCTCGCCGCCTGCAAGAATGTTGCCGCTCATGCCCTGGAGCCCCTGCACGCCGAGGCTTCCCCCCGCCCGCGAAAGCGCCAGCACCCGCGTTCCGCTGCGGCTGGCGAGGCTGGCCTCAGGGATGGAGATCGTCGCCGCGCTGCCCTTGTGGCGGATGGTCGCATCGGCCCTGAGGCTCGCGCCGTCCAGCGCACGGCCAAGGCTGGCGCGCGCCTTGGCCACCAGCGGCCCGAGCAAGCTTCCCTCAAGCCCGCGTTCGGCCGAGGCGAGGCTCGTGGTGAGGCCGGGCGCAGGCATGAGACCGGCGCCGCGCAGGGTGCCTTCCCACTGCCCGCTCGATACGTCCGCCGCGCCGCGCCAGGCCCCCTCGGCAGAGAGCCGCGCAAGGCGGGCTTGCGGCGTGGTGACATCTGTCAGCGTCAGATCATGCTCCAGCGCAAGACGGCTTTTGCCGAGCCTGACCATCGCCTTGCCATAGAGCGTCTTGCTGCGCATTGCGGCATAGCCGAGCCCGCCAGCGTCTCCGGTGAATTCGCCCGATGCAGCCGCAAAGTCGCGATCCGCGCTGAGCGACGTGCCGAAATCGGCGCGCGCCAGCGTCACCCCGCTGCACGCCACATCCCGAAGCCTGAGCGGCCCAAGCAGTGTCGGCTCGCCGCGGATCGTGACGAGCTTGCCATACAGCGTCGCGCCCGCCGCCCGGCAGCCGTCGACCCCGATTCCGGGCGCAGTGGCGGCAAGGACGCCGTCAAAGCCGTCATCAAGCCGCCCCTTCCCATCCAGCTTTACCCCCACCCGGCCGTAATCGCTTGCGATCAGCGCCCGCGCATCGCTCAGGCTCACGTCGATCGCGGGGAGCGCCGGGGGCTCCTTGCTCCCTGTAAAGACGAGCGGATCAAGCGCGCCGAGGCTGAATGTCCCGTCCCTGTAGCTGGCGAACAGCCGTGCCCCTTCGATCCGCACCCGCCGCAGCTCGGGCCCGCTCCAGCCGACCCCCAGATCGATCACCATGCGCCGCGCGGTCAGGTCGGGTCGCGCGGGATCGCCGACCACGAGGTTTTCGATCACCTGACGGCCTGGCGTGAGGCTGACGATGCGGTAGGTCGCAGGCACGCGGTTGCGCGCCAGGTAGTCGTCAATCACGTTGGCAGCGATTCGCTCGCGGCTCATCCACGCCGTCCCGACGCCCGCCAGCACGAGGCCGCCGAGCGCCAGCGCGATGCGGCCGCGCAAGCGCCGCAGCCGAAGCCGCCGCGCTTCGCCGCTTTCCGGTCCCTCACTGTGCTGCGCGTCAGTCACCGGCATCGTCTCCAACCCTTGCGCGCATCATCGTCCGAAGGCAATGAAGCAGAGGGAACAACGCTTTTCCCGGGGGCCGCATTGCCGGAAGCTGAAGACAGTTTCGAATTTCTCGACGCAGCCGCTCCGGACTTCGATGCGTCGAAGGCGGCGGGCGACGGCCACCGCGCGCGCCTGCGGCACCGTTTGCTGACTGGCGGAGCCGAGGCTCTGGCCGATTACGAGGTGCTCGAATATCTGCTGTTCGCGGCGATCCCGCGCGGCAACACCAAACCGCTCGCCAAGGCGCTGCTCGCCCAGTTCGGGAGCCTTGCAGGCGTACTCAATGCCGATCCCAAGGCCCTGCAGCGCGTCAAGGGTGTGGGCGAGAACAGCGCCGCCGCGCTCAAGGCGGTCGCCACCGCAGCGCGGCGCATGGCGCGCGGGGAGATCATCGGCAAGCCGGTGCTCGGCAGCTGGCAGGCGCTGATCGACTACCTCACCACCGATATGGCGCATCTCACGGTCGAGCGCGTGCGGGTGCTCTATCTCGACACCAAGAACCGGCTGATCGAGGACCACCATGTGGGCGACGGCTCGATCGACGAGGCCGCGATCCATCCCCGCGAAGTGATCCGCCGCGCGATGGACGTGGGCGCGAGCGCGATGATCCTCGTTCACAACCACCCCTCGGGCAGCCCCGAGCCGAGCCGCGCCGACATCCAGATCACCCAGCGCATCGCCGAGGCCGGGCGGCACATGGGCGTGACCGTGCACGATCACGTGATCATCGGGCGCGAGGGACACACCAGCTTGCGCGCCAAGGGCCTGATCTGATGACCCCAAGCTACGGCCCGGGGGCACCGGGCGGCGCGACCTACCGCCCCGAGATAGACGGGCTGCGCGCGCTCGCTGTGGGCGGAGTCGTCGCGCATCACACTGGGCTGGGCGTGGTCCCCGGCGGGTTCACCGGGGTCGATGTATTCTTCGTCATCTCGGGCTATCTCATCACCGGGATCATCGCGGGCGAAATGGCGGCGGGACGCTTCAGCCAGTGGCGCTTCCTTGAGCGGCGCGTCCGCCGGATCGTGCCGGCGCTGGCCGCGATGCTGTGGGTTACAGCGCTTGCGGCTTACGCGATCCTCATCCCAGAGGACTTCCGTCCCTTTGCGCAGAGCCTCACCGCATCAAGCCTGTTCGCCTCCAACCTGCTGTTCGCCCGCGACACGGGCTATTTCGATTCGGCCGAAGGGATGCAGCCGCTGCTCCACACCTGGACGCTGGGGGTGGAGGAACAGTTCTATCTTGTCTTCCCGCTGGTGCTGATCGCCTGCCGCCGCTGGCGGCCGCAAGCGATGCTGCCGGTGGTCTATGCGCTCGGCCTGACAAGCTTCGCGCTGGCGCTGGGGCTGGCCGAGCTCTGGCTGCAGGGTGCCTTCTATCTGCTGCCGACACGCTTGTGGGAATTCGCGATTGGAGCAGGTTGCGCGCTTCTCCCTGTGCGCTCCCGCCAGCGCGGCTGGCTTGCGTTCGCGGGCCTTGGCCTGATCGCGGCGGGATATTGGCTGATCCGTCCCGAAACACCCGCGCCGGGCGCGATGTTCCTGTTGCCCACGATCGGCACCGCGCTGGTCATCCTGTTCGCCGCGCCGGCGAATGGTGCGGGCCGGCTGCTCGCAGCGCGCCCGCTGGTGTGGCTGGGCCTCGTCAGCTTCGGCACCTATCTGTGGCACCAGCCGCTGCTGGTGCTGGCGAACTACGTGTGGTTCGGCGGCGTGCCGCTTCCCGCGATGCTGGGTCTCGTCGCGGGTTCGGTGCTGCTGGGCGCGCTTTCCTATCACCTGATCGAACAGCCGGTGCGCGGCAAGCGCCTGCTGCCCACGCGCACCGCGTTGCTGACCGTCTGCGCAGGCGCGCTGGCGATCCCGGCGCTGGCGGGCGTGGCCGGGCATCTGCGCGAGCTCTTGCCCGCGTCCGCCGCAGACACCGCGCGCCTCGGCGCGCTGCGCCCTGGCATCCATGATACGCCAGAGATGATTCCGGCCGCCGGCCCGCTTGCCTTCGTGCTGTACGGCGACAGCCATGCTGCGCAATATCACGCGGCCATGACCGCCCGTTTCGGCACGGGGGCGGTGCTGTCCTTCCCTTCCTGTCTGGCGGCGCCGGGGGTCTCGAATATGCGACCGGACGAGGACGACGCGAAGGAATGCAGCGCCATGCCCGAGCGCCTCATCACGCTTGTCCAGCAACGCGGGGTGCGCACGATCGTGTGGGCGCAGATCTGGGACCGCCACCCGTTAGCCGAGGGTTCGGCCAAGCAGCTCGGTTTCGCAGAAGGTGTGCGCCTGCTCGAGGATGGTATGCAGCGCATGGCCGACCGCCTTCCGGCGGGAACACGGATCGTCCTGGTCGGCAGCGTGCCAACGGCCTGGCGTTCGGCGCCGCAGAACATGGGCGGCTGGCTGCGCTGCCGTGCCTACCGGAATGTCGCCTGCCCGACCGACTATCCGGCGGGCAAGGCGCAAGGCATCGCCATCAATGCCCGCCTCCGGGCCTTCGCGCAGCGCGATCCGCGCTTCGTCTATGTCGATGCCGCTGCGCCCCTGTGCCCGCAGGGACGGTGCCAAATCGTGCAGGACGGGACGCTCAACTACTGGGACCCACACCACCTCACTTACGCTGGCGCGCGGCGAGTGGTCGCAAGGATGCCCAACTTGCCCTGAACCTTGCCACCCGCGCCCCCCTTCCCTATGCGCTCGCGGACACGCCTATCCGGAGTCGATGATGGTCCCCCGCTATTCCCGCCCTGCCATGACCGCCCTGTGGGAACCGGAAGCGAAGTATCGCATCTGGTTCGAAATCGAAGCGCACGCGACGCAGAAGCTCGCCGACCTCGGCGTCGTGCCGCAGTCTGCCGCCAAGGCGCTGTGGGACTGGTGGGCGACGGGCCCCGCGATCGACGTCGAAGCGATCGATGCGATCGAGGCGGTGACCAAGCATGACGTGATCGCTTTCCTCGACTGGGTGGCGCAGCAAGTCGGCGAGGAAGCGCGCTTCATGCATCAGGGCATGACCAGCTCCGACGTGCTCGACACCACGCTGTCTGTCCAGCTTGCCCGCGCGAGCGACATCCTGCTCGCTGATTGCGATGCGCTGCTCGCAGCGATCAAGACCCGCGCCGAGGAGCACAAGTACACGCCGACGATCGGCCGCAGCCACGGCAT
>JAIYAL010000186.1 GCA_027489095.1 Erythrobacteraceae bacterium | reverse complement strand
GATGACGGCGTTGGTGAGGAAACGCGAAATCAGAGAAACCAATGACCCAAATCGTATGGCTGCGGCGCGATCTGCGCCTTGCCGACAATCCTGCGCTCTACCACGCCGCCAAATCCGGCCCCGTCATCGCGGTCTATGTCCTCGATGACGAGAGCCCCAAGCACCACGCCTATGGCGGCGCCTCGCGCTGGTGGCTGCATCATTCGCTGGCGAGCCTTGCCAAAAGCCTCGAAGCGAAGGGTAGCAAGCTGATCCTGCGGCGCGGGGATGCGGTGGAGGTGCTGACCAAGCTCGCAGCCGAGGTCGGCGCGGCCACCATCCACGCCAATTGCCACTACGAACCCTGGTGGCTCAATGCCGAGCGCAAGCTGGCGAAGTCGCTCGACCTCCAACTCCACCACGGCAATTACCTGATGCCGCCGGGCAGCATCACCACCGGCACCGGCGGGCAGTACAAGATCTACACGCCCTTCAGCCGCGCCGTGCGCGCCGCGTTCCCCCCGAGCGATGAACTCCCGGCGCCTGCAAAGCTGGATGCGCCCGCAAGCAGGCCCGCTTCCGACGATCTTGCCTTATGGAACCTGCTCCCCACAAAACCCGACTGGTCGGGCGGGATGGCGGCGTTCTGGCAAGTCGGCGAGGACGCCGCCCACGCGCGCCTCAAGGCTTGGGAAGCCGACGTCGACGGTTACGACGACAAGCGCAATTTCCCATCGGTCGACAAGGTCTCGCGCCTTTCGCCGCACCTCCATTGGGGCGAGATTTCGCCGATCCAAATCTGGCACCGCTTCAAGGATCGCACCTCCAAGGGCTGGGAAACCTACGAGGGCGAGCTGATCTGGCGCGACTATTCGCAGAACGCGATCCTGCAATTCCCCAAATACGCCTCGCAAAACTACCGCGCGGATTTCGACCGCTTTCCGTGGCGCGACCCCGCGACGGACGAAGCCGCCGCGCGCGATCTCAAGGCATGGCAGCAGGGCCGCACCGGCTACCCGATCGTCGATGCCGGGATGCGGCAGCTGTGGCAGACCGGGTGGATGCACAACCGGGTGCGGATGATCACCGCGAGCTTCCTCATCAAGCACCTGCTGATCGACTGGCGCCATGGCGAAAAGTGGTTCTGGGATACGCTTGTGGACGCTGACTATGCGTCGAACGCCGCCAACTGGCAGTGGACCGCGGGGACGGGGGTGGACAGCAACATGTTCAGCCGGATCATGGCGCCGCTCAGCCAGTCCGAGAAGTTCGACGCCGCGCGCTATATCCGCGCCTATGTGCCGGAGCTTTCGCGCATGGAGGAGCCTTACATCCACGATCCCGAGGAGTTCGGGCGCAGGCCTGCGGGCTATCCGCGCAAGATCGTGGCGCACCGCGCCGCGCGCGAGCGGGCGCTGGCGGCGCTGAAGGTGATGAAGGACGGCTGAGAAAGCTTGCCCGAGCGCCCCGTCCCCGCCTAAGCCTCGTCCCATAACAAGGACACGGGAGAGGGACATGAGGATCTTGGGATTGGCGTCGGCACTGGCGCTCGCAGTGACGCTGGCGGGTTGCGCTTCGACCACGGCGGGTGATCCGCCTGCGGCCAAGGTCGCTTCGAACACCGCGCCCGGCATCACCATCACCCAGCCCCCGCAGCGCGATCCGTCCGAGCTTCAGGTGCTGTTCTGGTCCGATGCGCAGCGTTCCGAACGCTTCCGGGTGATGGAGCAATGGTTCGCCGGACACGAAGTCCCTGCTGCCAAAAGCCCGCGCGCACTGCCCAAGGGCGCGGCCCTGAGCGCCGAACTGCAGGCCGATCTCCAAAAGCTGATGGAAGACACCAACGCCGCCGGGATCATGGTGCTGAAGGACGGCAAGGTGCGGTACGAAGCCTATCGCCTCGGCCTTGGCCCGACGGATCGCTGGACCAGCTTCTCGGTCGCCAAGAGCTTCACCTCCACGCTGCTCGGCGCGGCGATCAAGGACGGATCCGTCACCAGTCTCAATGATCCGGTGACCAAGTATATCCCGAAGCTCGCCGGCTCCGCCTACGAGGGCGTCACCGTCCGCCAGCTCGCCACGATGACGAGCGGTGTGAAATGGGATGAGAACTACACCGATCCCAAATCCGACGTCGCGCAGATGAACCGCTTCGTGGTCGAATATGGCGGCGATGCGATTGTCGAACAGATGAAGCGCCTGCCGCGCGAGGCCGAACCGGGGGTGAAGTGGGTCTACAAGACCGGCGAGACCAACCTCATCGGCGTGCTGGTGGAGAACGCGGTCGGCAAGCCGCTGGCCGAATATGCCAAGGCCAAGATCGTCGATCCGGCAGGGTTCGAAGGTGGATTGTTCTGGATGATCGATCCGGGCGGCCACAATATCGGCGGCTGCTGCCTGTCGATCCGCCTCGCCGATTACGCACGGATGGGGCAGTTCGTGCTTGATGGCGGCAAGGGCGTGGTGCCCGAGGGCTGGTTTGCTGAGGCCGGCAAGGCGCAGGTCGATTTCGGGCCCAGCGCACCGGGGTTCGGATATGGCTATCAGTGGTGGGCTTATCCGATGGGCAGTTACGGGGCGCAAGGCATCTTCGGGCAGGCGATCACGCTGGTGCCGGCCAAGAACCTTGTGGTGGCGATCGTCAGCAACTGGCCGGCGGCGACATCGCCCGGCAGCCGCGGGGATGGACGCGCGGTGGTGGCGAAGATTGCGGCCACTGTTGAATAAGGCGGGCGTCGCGGGGGTTTGCGCGGGCTTAGACCCCTCCTAGACCCCTCCTAGACCCCCCTTAGACCCCCGTTGCCGGTGGGTTTGCAGCGGTGTTTCACGTGGAACATTGCAAGGCGCGGGCTGTGCCTCAGATCACCTGGCGAAAGCCTCCGACGTTGCTGTAACGCTGGAGGATGTTGTCATGGACGATCGGGCTAAGGAGCTCCGAGAAGGCGCAGCCGACGATGCAATTGTCCCACCACACCACCTCGGCCTGAAGCGCTTCGAGCCCAGGCAGGGTCAGCCAGCATATCTGGCCTTCGTGCATCCGGTTGATCGAGGCGGCGGAGAAGCCGGAGATCGAAAGGTCGTGCACCACGCTCTGGAACGCCCGCCCGCCCGAGGCGCGCAAGGTCGATGGGATCATCAGGCGGGTGCGTGGGCCGCTGCGGTCTTCCTGCGCTGCGGTGCGATAGGGGTCAGAACTCGTCGGCATCGCCTATACCTTTGTTTCGAAGCCTGCGGTCTCTCGGGGCGAATTGGTCTGGGCGCGACTATGCCGCGCGTGTCCTAATGGTCGGCTAGCGAAGAAGGTGAACGGCGCAGCAAGGGTCCTTGCGCCCCGCGCGCAAGATCAGTCGATACGCTCGCGGTGCAGGCCCTCGAAACCTTGAGTGAGCAGCGCGACCAGCCGGTCGGCGACCACTTCAGGCGGTTTGACGGTCTCTGGGTCCTCGCCCGGATAGGCGCGGGCGCGCATTTCGGTGCGGGTCGCGCCGGGATCGACGATCGCCACCCGCAGCGGGCACAGGCGCTCGACTTCGGCGGCGTAGGTCGCAAGCAGGTTCTCGAAAGCCGCCTTGGTGGCGCCGTAAGCGCCCCAATAGGGCCGGGGCGCAGCGGCGACCGAACTGGTGAGGCCGATGATTCGGCCCGCAGGCGCGCGGCGCAGCATCTGGTCGAAGCCCGCGATCAACGCCTGGGTCGAAACGACATTGGTGAGCAGCGCCTGGTTGAACTGCTTGGGCTCCATCTGCGAGGCGGGCGTCAACTCGGGCAGGTAGGCGGCGGCGAGCACCATGATGTCGATCGTCGGCCAGCGCCCGGCGATGGCGGCGGCAAGGCGCGTGACCGCATCGGGTTCGGTCAGGTCGACCGGCGCGATGGTCGATGTGCCCCCGGCGTCGTGGATCGCGTCTTCGATCGCTTCAAGCGCCTTGACCTTGCGGGCAACGAGGATGACGTGCGCGCCCGACGCGGCAAGCGCCTTGGCGGTTGCGGCACCGATGCCGCGGCTGGCTCCGGTGACGAGCGCGGTCTGGCCGGCAAGCGGCTTGGCAGGATCGGTCATGAGGTGTCAGGCTGCTTTCGGATCGGCGAAGGGAAGCTCGGCGGCCTTCTGTTCCGCGAGGGCGAGGTCGGTGAGCGAGGTGGGATACTCGCCCGTGAAGCAGGCGTCGCAGAACTGCGGGCAGGCCTTGTCGCGGCCCTGCTTGCCGACCGCGCGATAAAGCCCGTCGATCGAGATGAAGGCGAGGCTGTCGGCCTTGATGAATTGGCGCATGGGTTCAAGCTCCATGCGCGCGGCCAGCAGTTTGGAGCGTTCGGGCGTGTCGACCCCGTAGAAGCAGGAATGCGCGGTTGGCGGGCTGGCGACGCGGAAGTGGATTTCCTTTGCGCCCGCCTCGCGCATCATCTCGACGATCTTCAGGCTGGTGGTGCCGCGCACGATCGAATCGTCGATCAACACGATGCGCTTGCCCTCAACCAGCGCGCGGTTGGCGTTGTGCTTGCGCTTGACGGAGGAATGGCGCGCGCCGTCCGAAGGCTG
>JAIYAL010000117.1 GCA_027489095.1 Erythrobacteraceae bacterium | reverse complement strand
TGGCCCGACGCGCTGGAGGCCTTCACCGGTGAGCGCCAGATGAGCGGCAAGGCAATGGTGGAGTATTTCGCGCCGCTCAAGACATGGCTCGACGCACAGAACAAGGGCGAGAAGGCCGGCTGGTGATGCCGACCGTGGGGCGCGGGCGCATCGCAGGGTTGCTCGGGACGCTGGCGCTTGCCGCCTGCGCCCCGGTGGGTTTGCCCGAATCGGGGTCGGGAGCAGCGATGCCGCCCATGCTGTTCGTGGCGGCGAAGCGCGGCAACACCTTGTCCAAGGTCGATCTGGCTACGGGCAAGGAGGTGCTGCGGATGCCGAGCTGCACCAACCCGCATGAGCTCGCGACCTCGCCCGACGGGCGGCACGTGGCGCTCGCCTGCTACGGCGGGACGAGCGTCGACATCTTTCGCACCGAAAGTCTCGAACGGGTCAAGAGCATCGATTTGGGCGCAAATGCCAGGCCGCACGGGATTGTCTGGCATGAAAGCGGCAATATCTATGCGACCGCCGAGGGGCGTCGATCGATCTTCCGGATTGTCGGGCCGCTGACGAGCGCGACGGCGCTCTTTGAATTTGCGACCGGCAAAGAGGGCAGTCACATGCTCGCTGTCAGTCCTGATGAGCGCACGGCGTGGACCACAGACCTCGGCTCGCGCACGGTCACGCGGGTCGATATGCGCACCCGCCGCGCCCCCCTTTCGGTGGCTGTCGGCGAGGAGCCGGAAGGCATTGCGCTCTCGCCTGACGGTGCAACCCTGTGGGTCTCGGCGCGCGGGTCCAATCAGGCATTTGCGCTCGATCCGGCGATAATGCAGGTGTCGCAGACCATCGCCACCGGACGCTTCCCCTTGCGCATCGCGGTGCGCCCGCAGGGCGATGTCGCGGTCACGTCCGACCTTCAGGACGGCAGCCTCAGCGTCATCGACACAGGCATCGGCAAGGTGGTCCGCACCATCGCCGTCTCCAGCCCCGCCGAGGCAGCATCGCGCCAGCAGGTCACAATCCTGTGGTCGAAGGACGGCAGCCGCATCTACGCCGCCGAGACCGGCACCGATACCGTTGCGGAGGTCGATTACGCGAGTGGCACCGTCACCCGCCGCCTCAAGGCGGGCGAGGGCGGGGACGGGATGGCGATCCTGCCTTGAGGGAGGCTAAGCCACCTCTGGTCGTCGGCTGGCGTGAGCTTGTCAGCCTGCCGGGCCTTGGCCTTGCCGGCATTCCGGCCAAGATCGACACCGGCGCGCGCACGTCCTCGCTCCACGCCCACGTGCTTGAGGATTTCCTGCGAGATGGGATGCGTTTCGTACGCTTTGCGGTCGACTGGGACGGGCAGCGGCACTTCTGCGAGGCGGTTCATGTCGACGTGCGCGGCATCACCAGCTCGAATGGCGATCAGCAGACGCGGTTTGTCATAAAGACGCCGCTCAAGATCGGTAATCTCACCTTCCGGGCGGAAATCAGCCTGGCGGATCGCTCGCAGATGCAGTTTCCCATGCTGATCGGGCGCACAGCGCTGCGGCGGCGGATGGTGGTGGATAGCGGCCATTCCTGGCTGCAATCACCTGCGATAGCGCATAAGGGGCGCATCCGCCGCTAGAGCGTTTTCCAGCCGGGTGCGATCACCCGGTGGCTGGAAACCGCGACCATAGAATGTCAATGCGCCGGTCTTGAAAGGGTCTTCATGAAAATCGCGATGCTGGCGCGCAACGCCAACCTCTACTCGCACCAGCGGCTGAAGGAGGCCGCCGAGGCGCGCGGGCACACGCTCGAGATCCTCAACACGCTGCGCTGCACCGTGCACATCGCCAGCCACCGCCCACAGGTCTTCTACAACGGCGCGCCGATTGCCGCCTATGACGCGGTGATCCCGCGCATCGGCGCCTCGATCACGAACTATGGCCTTGCAATCCTGCGTCAATTCGAGATGAGCGGCATCTGGTCGCTCAATGAAAGCGTCGCGATCGGCCGCAGCCGCGACAAGCTGCGCAGCTTGCAGATCCTTGCCAAGCACGGTCTGGGCCTGCCGCTCACCGCCTATGCCAATGACCCCAAGGCGGCCGAGGAGATCATCCGGGCGGTCAAGGGCCCGCCGGTGGTGATCAAGCTGCTCGAAGGCACGCAGGGCATCGGCGTGGTGCTTGCCGAAACGATGTCGAGCGCCAAGTCGGTGATCGAGGCGTTCCGCGGGGCCAACGTCAACATCCTCGTGCAGGAATTCATCAAGGAGGCTGGCGGCACCGATATCCGTGCGCTGGTGGTGGGCGGCAAGGTTGTCGCGGCGATGAAGCGCACCGGCGCGCCGGACGAGTTCCGTTCCAACCTCCACCGCGGCGGGAGCGCCGAGGTGATCAAGATCACGCCCGAGGAACGCTCCACCGCGGTGCGCGCGGCCAAGCGGATGGGACTGAACGTATGCGGGGTTGACCTGCTGCGCAGCAATCACGGCCCGGTGATCATGGAGGTCAATTCCTCCCCCGGCCTTGAAGGGATCGAGAGCGCGACCGGCAAGGACATCGCCGGTCAGATCATCGATTTCATCGCCGCCAACGCCAAAGCTGGCGCAACCAAGACCAAGGGGCGGGGGTAGTCTCCGGTCACCCCCCGGATCCGGCGATGTTTCACGTGAAACACGCTTGCAGCACCGGGCTGCCAGGGGTCTGGCGCAGGCCTAACGGGGTCTAGAGGGGGTCTAGCAGGGGTCTAGCAGGGGTCTGGCGGGGGGTCTGGCAAGAGTCAGGCGTTGCGCGCCATCAGCCCGCCATCAACCGGGATCGCGGCGCCGGTGATGAAGCTCGCCGCAGGGAGCACCAGCGAGAGCGTGATATGCGCCACCTCCTCGGGCTCGCCGTAACGCCGCAATGCGGTGCGGCGCTTGGCGAAGATCACCTTGTGCTCCTCGGCCACGGCATCGGTCATCGCGGTGCGGATTGGGCCCGGGCAGATGCAGTTGACCGTGATCCCCTCCGGCCCGAGATCGACCGCGAGGCCCCGCGTCAGCCCGATCACCCCGGTCTTGGCCGCCACATAGGGCGTGTCACCAGGGGTCGCGCCCAGGCCTTCGGTCGAGGCAATGTTGACGATGCGGGGCGCGTCGCTGCGCCGCAGCCACGGCAGGCAGGCGCGCACCATGCGCTGGTGGGCGGTGAGCATCACGCCGAGCGCGCGGTGCCAGACCTCCTCGTAAGCCGGGTCATCGAGCGCGCAGAAACTGGAGACCCCGGCATTGTTGACGAGGATGTCGATCCGCCCGAAATCGTCCGCGATCTGCGCGACGACGCGGGCGATCGCCGCGCCATCGGCCACGTCCAGCGCATAGCCGCGCGCGCCCCCGCCGCATTCCGCCGCGACAGCTTCGCAAGCAGCAAGGTCAAGGTCGATAACCGCAACCTGCGCCCCTTCGGACGCGAACAGCCGCGCTGTCGCCCGGCCCATGCCGCTGGCCGCGCCGGTCACGATGGCAACGCGTCCGGCGATGGAGCGGGAGAGGTTGAGGCCGCTCACCTAAACGGCGGCTCGTTAAACGCGCGCAATTTCCGCGAGTGCAAGCGGTCGCCCTCGTCGCGCAGCATCGCGCAGGCGACGAGGCCGATCTGCAAGTGCGCGGCGATGGCTTCCTCGTAGAACTTGTTGGCTTGGCCCGGCAGCTTGATCTCGCCGTGCAAGGGCTTGTCGGAGACGCATAGCAGCGTGCCGTAGGGCACCCGGAAACGATAGCCCTGCGTGGCGATGGTTGCGCTTTCCATGTCGATCGCGATCGCGCGGCTTTGCGAGAAACGCTTGGCCGATGAGGAATAGCGCAGCTCCCAGTTGCGATCATCGGTGGTGACGACGGTGCCGGTGCGCATGCGCTGCTTGAGGTTTGCGCCCTGCACGCCCGAGACTGTCTCGGTGGCGACTGCGAGCGCTTGCTGCACTTCGGCAATCGGCGGGATCGGCACTTCGGGCGGAAGCACGGCATCGAGCACGTGATCATCGCGCAAGTAAGCGTGGGCGAGCACGAAATCGCCGATCTTCTGGGTGGAACGAAGCCCGCCGCAGTGACCGATCATCATCCACGCATGCGGGCGCAGCACCGCCAGGTGATCGCAGATCGTCTTGGCGTTGGAGGGGCCGACGCCGATGTTCACCAGCGTGATCCCGCGCCCGTCTTCGCGGATCAGGTGATAGGCGGGCATCTGGTGACGGCGCCAGGCAGTGTCATTGAGCTGGCTCTGCGCGTGAGGGGTCGGCTCACGAATGTCGAGCCCCGCCGCCCCGGTCAGCGCGACATAACCATCCGAGCCAATCTTTTGCGCCCCCCAGTTCACGAATTCATCAACATAGCGGTGATAGTTCGTAAACAGGATGAAGTCCTGAAAGTCGCTCACTTCGCTGCCGGTATAGTGCTTGAGGCGCGCGAGCGAGTAATCGGTGCGCAAGCCATCGAACAGCGAAAGCGGCATGTCGTGATCGCCATCAAGCTCGATCCCGTCGGCCAACTCGTCACCGATCAGCGCAAGGTCGGTCGAGGGGAAGTGCGCGGCGATATCCTGCGGGGAGATGCCCACCATCGCTGCCCCGGCCTCGCCATCGAGCACATAGGGGAAGGGGATCTCCTGCCGCGAGCGGGTGACCGTGACCTCAACCTCGTATTCGCTGGCGATCAGCTGGAGCTGTTCGGTGAGATACTGGGCGAATCGATCGGGACGGGTGACGGTGGTGGCGTAGGTGCCGGGAAGCTCAAGCCGACCGAAGGCGCGGCTGCGATCGCGCGGGGCGCCAACGCCATTATAGCGCAAGGTTATCTGCGGATAGGCATAGCTGCCGTCGGCGCGGCGTGCGGGCGGGGGCACGGTGCCGTCGCGGCCGAAGGCGATCACGTCGTCGCGCAGGGTGCGCACCGCCTCGTCATAATGCTGCTGGAGCACGCTGAGGATGTTCGGAATGTCGATCATGGCAGTTGGTCTGCTCCTTTTGTGTTATCATTGTATGGCAGCACTTTCGCGCGGGGCGGCGCCATTTACAAGAAGGGCGCGGGGATCGCATTCGATCCCCGCGCCCTCCCGCGAATAATCTGGCCTTGGGGCCGGGCTATCAGTCGTCGTCGCCGCCTTCGAGCAGCTCGGCCGGGATCTCGCCGGGCTCGAGGCTGGTGTCGATGCGGGTCGCATCGGCCTGTTCCTCGATCTCGCGCTGTTCGTCGGCGAACATCGCGGCAAGCACGTCGACGCCTTCGCTCTGCAGCTTGGCTTCGTCGTCCGAGCGGGCGACGTTGGCCTTGACGGTCACGCGCACTTCGGGGTGAAGGGCAACGGTCACGTCATGCATGCCGATGTTCTTGATCGGCGCGCCGAGGATGACCATGCGCTTGTCGACGGTGTGGCCCTGATCGGCAAGACCGGCGACGATGTCGCGCACGCTGACCGAACCGTACAGCTGACCGGCGTTCGAGGCGGCGCGGATCAGCACCACTTCTGCGCCCGCAACCTTCTGCCCCTGCGCTTCGGCCGCGGTGCGACGCTCGGCGTTTTCGTTGACCAGCCGCTCACGGTTGGCTTCGAACACCTTGCGGTTGGCATCGTTGGCGCGGAGAGCCTTCTTCTGCGGCAACAGGAAGTTGCGCGCATAGCCATCCTTCACGGAGACAACGTCGCCGATCGAGCCGAGCTTTTCGATGCGCTCAAGGAGAATGATGTGCATGTCTCGTTCTCCTACTTCACGATGAACGGCAGCAGGCCGATCTGGCGCGAACGCTTGATCGCCTGGGCCAGTTCACGCTGCTTCTTCGCCGAAACGGCGGTGATGCGCGAAGGCACGATCTTGCCACGCTCGGACATGAAGCCCTGCAGCAGGCGCACATCCTTGTAATCGATCT
>JAIYAL010000156.1 GCA_027489095.1 Erythrobacteraceae bacterium | reverse complement strand
CTGTCGCTGTTCGGCTACACTACCAAGAAGAACCTGTCCGGCATGGGCAGTTTCCTCATCATGGGCGTGGTCGGCCTGCTGGTCGCCTCGCTGATCAACATGTTCCTGCAGTCGCCTGCGTTCCACTACGCAATCAGCTTCATCGGCGTGCTGATCTTTGCGGGTCTGACTGCCTATGACACGCAGCGCCTGAAGAACGAGTACCAGTATCTGCGCGGCACCGAGTTTGCCGGCAAGGCCGTGATCCTTGGCGCGCTGAGCCTCTATCTGGACTTCATCAACATGTTCCAGTTCCTGCTCAGCTTCCTAGGCAACCGGGAGTAACTGGCGCCAGTAAGCGGCACTGGCAAACGCGCGAGGGCCTGTTGGCCCGGCACAAGAGTGTTGAAATGTCGAATGCCCGGGGCCTTGCACGGGCTTCCGGGCATTTGCTTTGTTAGCCCGCACGGCTATCGCGTCGCTTAAGGCTGGAGCCAGTCGGAGCCGCGCATCGCGGGCTTTGGCAGCATCACAGCTCGCAGCAGGAGAGAATGATCCCGATGAGCGCGTCCTCCCACATGCCTTCCACGATGAATGGCACGCCCTCTGGCCGCATTCCCTTCGGCCTTGCGATCACCACGCTTGCAGCCGGAGCGGCGTTGCTCGCGGCCTGTGCCACGCCCGCGCCGCCGCCCCCGCCGCCGCCGCCTCCCCCGCCGCCGCCGGCAAAGGTGGTCGAGCCCGCGCCCTACCGCCCGCTCCCGCCGGGCGGCGCGCATTACGTCATGGACCTGCCTGCACGCGGGCCCGACGGGCGGCGCGTGACAGTCAACAGCAACCTCACCGACGACCAGCTGGTCTGGAACCTGCGCTCGGCCTGGAATGTCGCCGCGCTCAATTGCGTGACATCGGAATACGAGCCGATCCTGACCGGTTACCGCGCCTTCCTGACCAGCAACGTGCGCTCGCTGAAGGCTGTCAACGACCGGATCGAGAAGAGCTACACCAGCCGCTTCAAGGTCCGCCGCGACGCCATCGTCGCGCGCGATGGCTACACCACGCGGGTCTACAACTTCTTCGCCGAGCCCGCCGCCCGCGCCGGGTTCTGCCGCGCCGCGCTCGACATGGCGAACCGCGCGATCGCCGTGCCGCAGACCGATCCGCTGGCCTTCGCCCGCGCCAATTTCGACGGGTTGATGATGCCCTTCGAGCAGTTCTTCAACGAGTATGAGGCCTACCAGCGCGCTTCGGCCGAGTGGGATGCGAAGTGGGGCGCGCTGTACGGCGCCTCGCAGCCCGGCTGGGTGGCGGTGCAGCAGGCCCGCGCAGGGGTCGTCACCGATGCGGCGCAGGGCGCAGGCCAGACCGTGATCGACCCGGTGACCGGTTCGCAGGTGCCGGTTATCCCGGTCCGCGAAGGCGTCACCGCGCAGCCGGTGGTGCAGCCGATCGCGCCCAAGCCGGGCGCCAAGCCGCGCCAGTAAGTGCGGCGCGGCGGGCAGCGCGCAGGGGTGAAATCGCCGTTGCAAGCGCCGATGCTTCCCGCTAATGCGCCCGCTCGCCCGCCCCCGGAAGGGGCCCATGGTGGGCGCGAAAACCTGGAACGGGGCCGTAGCTC
Source organism: Erythrobacteraceae bacterium (assembly GCA_027489095.1). Lineage (GTDB taxonomy): Bacteria > Pseudomonadota > Alphaproteobacteria > Sphingomonadales > Sphingomonadaceae > Erythrobacter. Next base: position 7,411 of record JAIYAL010000156.1, on the reverse strand, counting down.
AGTTGGGAGAGCGCGTCGTTCGCAATGACGAGGTCAGCGGTTCGATCCCGCTCGGCTCCACCAGGATTTTTTTGTTTTCGCCCTCAGATACCGGGCGCGGGCCGTCCGGCCCGCTTGGCTTCGCCGCATAAGCGGCGGCGCGCGGTCGCGCTTGCGGCGCTGCGCGCCGGGGGTTTTTTGTTTTCGCCCTCAAGCGCCGGGCGCAGCGCGTCCGCGCTGCTTGGCTTTCCTCGCATAAGCTCGGGCGGCCGGTCGGCCTTGCGGTGCTGCGCGCCGAGGTTTTTCCCTTACAACTTCGCATTCTGCCGCTGCAACGGCCCGCAGGGCCGCAAGCGCGACCGCGCGCCCGCAGCGACGCTGGCGAAGCCAGCATGAGCGAGGATTGCGCTCGCGCAGGCGAGCGCGTAAAACAATAACGCGCCAAGGTAACGGGAATGCGGTTCAAATCCGCAGCTGTCCCTGCAACTGTAAGCGGTGAGTATGCGATGCGCGCCCTCTTCGTGAGGGCAGCCACTGGAGCGGCGACGCTCTGGGAAGGTGAGCACCCCATGCGCTGATCCGTGAGCCAGGAGACCGACCGGGGCGTGTCGCTCTTTGCTTGGCTCAGGGATTGGCCAGGCGCGGAAAAACACTTCTGTTGTGAGCGACATCGCTGGGCTGTGAGGGATGGGATCCCCTCTCAGCCCCCATGTTGCTGATGACGGGAGGAATCCATGAGAAATTTTGCATATCTGGGAAGCGTCGCTGCGGCGGCGCTGGTTTGGGCTGTGCCGGTGTGGGCGCAGGATCAGGGTGACGACGAGCAGGATCAGGTTCGGCTCGACGAAGAGCAGGCGCTCCAATACTATCCTCTTGCAGAACGCATCCCCATCCTGGTCAGCGCGAGCCGGACAGGGGCGACCCGCCAAAATGATTATGCCGGCTCGGTCACCGTAATTTCCTCTGAGCAGCTCGAACAACGCCAAACCCGCGACATCGCCGACATCCTGCGCGACGTCCCCGGCGTGGCGGTCGCGGGCATCGCGGGCCAGACGCAGATCCGCCTGCGCGGCAGCGAGGCCAACCATGTGCTGGTGCTGGTCGATGGGATCGAAGTCTCCGATCCCTTCGCGGGCGAGTTCGACATCGGCACGCTGCAAGCCGATATCGGCGCGCGTCTGGAAGTGCTGCGCGGCCCGCAATCGGCGCTCTATGGCCCCGACGCGATCGGCGGTGTGGTCGCCTATGAAAGCGCCAGCGGGCGCGGCCTGTCGGGCTTTGGAGCGCGGCTGGAGGGCGGCACGCAGGGCACCGTCAACGGCGCGGCGCGTTATGGCGCTTACGGCGATAGCTGGGACGCAGGCCTCTCCGCCGTGATCGTCAGCACCGACGGCCAGCCCAATGCGCGGGGCGGCACCCGCGATATCGGGCGCGACAGCTACACCCTTGCGGGCAAGGGCGCGGTCAACGTGACGGAGGCGCTCACCCTGCGCGCCGTAGCCCGCTACATTCGCACCGAGGGCCTGTTCAACGACAGTGACTTCGCCACCGCCAGCCCCACCTTCGGTTTCACCATCGACAGCCCCGGCACCCGATTCACCAACGAGGCGGTCTATGCCCTCGTCGGCGCAAAGCTCGACACGCTGGACGGGCGCTGGACGCATGACCTTTCGGCCCAGGTCGCCGACATCAACCGCGAGAGCTTCGACGCCTTCGGGCAATCTCAGGGGAGCGCGGGCGACCGGGTGAAGGCGTCCTACGTCAGCGCCTTCCAGATCGCGGATCAGCACAACCTCACCTTCGCCGCCGATTACGAGCAGGAGGGCTTTCGCAACACGCTCGCGAGCAGCGGCGGTTTCACCGACCGGCGCGAGATCGAGCAGATCGGCTTCGTCGGTGAATATCGCTATACTGGTGAAGTCATCGACCTGTCGGCGGCGCTGCGCCATGACACCAACGATCTGTTCCGCGATGCGACCACCTTCCGCGTCGGCGCAGGTTACCGGCTTACCGACACCACGCGGCTGCGCGCGGCGGCGGGGAGCGGGGTCAAGAACCCGGGCTTCTTCGAGCTTTACGGCTTCGTTGACGGGCGCTTCATCGGCAATGCGGCGCTGCGGCCCGAGAAGTCGACCGGGTGGGAGGTAGGCCTCGACCAGCAGCTCGGCGATAGCGCGAGCGTGGCGGTGACCTACTTCAACAGCGAACTGGAGGGCGAGATTGTCACCACCTTCCCGCCGCCCAACTTCATCGCCACCCCCGCCAACCGCACCACGGTCAGCAAGCAGCGCGGGGTCGAAGTGTCGCTCAACGCCCGGCTGGCTGAAGGGTGGAGCCTTGATGCAGCCTACAGCTACCTCGATGCCGAGGAAAACGGCGTCCGCGAAGTCCGCCGCCCCCGGCACATCGCCAGCGCGGCGCTGACCTGGGAAGCGCCCGATGATGCTGCCTCTGCCACGCTGGTGGTGCGCCACAACGGGGCGACGCCCGACGTCGCCTTCACCGATCCGAGCTTCCGGCCGGTGCGCGTCCAGCTGGCTGACTACACCCTCGTCAATCTCAACGCCCGGGTGAAGCTGACGGAGAGCATCAGCGGCTTTGCGCGCGTGGAGAACCTGCTGGACGAAACTTACGAGCAAGTGTTCAGCTTCGTTGCGCCGGGGCGCTCGGCGGTGGTGGGCGTGGAAGCGCGTTTTTGAGTTCCGCACGCCATCCGGCGCGCGAAATCCTCGCTCACGCGACCTGACGGTCGCATCGCTGCGGGCGGCCAGTCGGCCTTGCGGACCTTTGGTCCGGAGGCGCGGTCGCCCAAAGCCCTCGCATTCGCAGCAAAAATTCCCTATGCGCCCGCGATGCATTTTCTCGACCAAGCCAAGATCTATCTGAAGTCCGGCGGGGGCGGCCCCGGGGCCGTGTCTTTCCGCCGCGAGATGTACGTCGAATATGGCGGCCCTGACGGCGGAAACGGCGGCAACGGCGGCGATATCGTGTTCGAAGCCGTCGCGGGCCTGAATACGCTGATCGACTTCCGCTATTCGCAGCACTTCAAGGCGCCGCGCGGCCAGCACGGGATGGGCAAGGACCGCACTGGCGCCTCGGCCAAGCCGCTCGTCATCAAGGTGCCGGTCGGCACGCAGGTCCTCTCCGAGGACAAGGACGAGGTGCTCGCGGACTTCACGCAAGTGGGCCAGCGCGTCACTTTCCTCGAAGGCGGGATGGGTGGGCGCGGCAACGCGAGCTACAAGACCTCCACCAACCGCGCCCCGCGCCAGCATCAGCCGGGCCTGCCGGGGGAGGAGATGTGGGTGTGGCTGCGGCTGAAGCTGCTCGCCGATGTCGGCCTTGTGGGCCTGCCGAATGCGGGCAAATCGACCTTCATCAACGCGGTTTCGAACGCGCAGGCGAAGGTCGGCGATTACGCTTTCACCACGCTGGTGCCCAAGCTTGGCGTCGTGCGCCACAAGGGCCGCGAATTCGTGCTCGCCGACATTCCGGGCCTGATCGAAGGCGCGGCGGAAGGCGCCGGGATCGGTGACCGCTTCCTTGGCCATATCGAGCGCTGCCGGGTGCTGATCCACCTCATCGACATCACCGGCACCGAGGATGCCGATCCTGCCGAAGCGATGCGCATCGTCGAGGAGGAGCTGGCGGCCTATGGCGCGGGTCTTGAGGACAAGGCGCGGCTGGTGGTGCTGAACAAGCTCGATCTGGCCGATGCCGAACTGGTCGAGGTGTTCAGCAAGGAACTGCTCAGCGCCGGTGCGGACGAGGTGTTTGCCGTGTCCGGCGCGACTGGCGCGGGCATCCCCGAACTGCTCGACGCCGTGCTCGGCTACTTGCCCGATCGCACGTCGACCGAGACCAAGACGGTCGAGGTCGAGCACGAGGACGAGGCCAGCGACTGGTCGCCGCTCTGATTTTCCGATGCTGACGCGGGCGATATGAAGCATTTGGCAGACATCACCACTGCGCGGCGGATCGTGGTCAAGATCGGCTCGGCGCTGCTGGTCGGCGGCGGGCAGGCGCGCGAGGATTGGCTGGCGCATATGGCGCGCGATCTTGCGCTGCTGCGACAGGGCGGCGCGCAGGTGATCGTGGTCAGCTCGGGTGCGATTGCGCTGGGCGCGGCGCGGCTGGCCTTGCCCAAGGGCGGACGCGGGAGCCTTGCCGATGCGCAGGCCGCCGCCGCCGTCGGCCAGATCCAGCTTGCCGACCTGTGGAGCCGCGCGCTCGGCGCGCAAGGCATAACCGCCGCGCAGATGCTGCTGACGCTGGGCGATCTTGAGGATCGGCGGCGCTATCTCAATGCATCTGCCACGCTCGACCGGCTGCTGGAGGCGGGGGTGATCCCCGTGATCAACGAGAATGATTCTGTTGCCACCGAGGAAATCCGGTTCGGCGACAATGATCGGCTCGCCGCGCGGGTGGCGCAGGCGGCCAATGCCGATCTGGTGCTGCTGCTCTCCGACGTCGACGGGCTGTATGACCGTGACCCGCGCGCGGCGGGCGCGGTGCTGGTGCCGGTGGTTGACGCCGTGACGCCTGAGGTGATGGCGATGGCGAGCGCGGCCTCGTCATCGGGCCTCGGTTCAGGCGGGATGATTTCCAAGCTGCAAGCCGCGCAGATCGCGACGCGGGCGGGCATCGCGCTCGCGATTCTCAACGGCACCCACGAAGCCCCGATCGCGCATGCGCTGGGCGCCGGGACGGGGACCCTGTTCCTGCCCGTCACCGCAGCCTCGGCGCGCAAGGCGTGGCTGGGCGGGCGGCTTGCACCCGCAGGCGAACTGCGGGTCGACACAGGCTGCGCCGAGGCGCTGAAGGGCGGGGCGAGCCTGCTCGCGGCGGGGGTGGTGGGCGTCTCCGGCACGTTCCGGCGCGGCGATCTGGTCAGCGTGCTGAGCCTGCGCGGCGAGCGGCTGGCGCAGGGCCTCGCTGAATATGATGCAGCTGAAATGCAGCTGATTGCGGGCAAGCGCGCCGAGGATCAGGCTGATCGCTTGGGCTATGCGCCGCGCTCCTGCGTGATCCACCGCGACCACATGGTCTTGCTGTGAGCCAGCGCCCGTGAGCCAGCGCCCGTGAGCCTCCTGGCGATCACCGGGGTGACCGGCTTCGTCGGCAGCGCGGTGCTCGATGCGGCGCTGGCACAGGGGCATCAGGTGCGTGCGCTTGCCCGCCGCGATCAGGCCCCACGTGGCAGCGTGGAATGGGTGCGCGGCGACCTCGTTGACACGGCTGCGCTCGCCGCGCTGGTGGCGGGGGCCGACGCGGTGATCCATGTCGCGGGCCTCACCAACACGCCTGATCCGACCGAATTCGAAGGTGCCAATGTCGCCGGCACCGCCAATGTGCTCGCGGCGATGACGGCGGCGGGGTGCAAGCGGCTGGTGTTCGTCTCCTCGCTTTCGGCCAGAAAGCCCGAGTTGTCGGCCTATGGCGCATCCAAGGCCCGCGCCGAGGCGCTGGTCGAGGCGTCGGGGCTCGACTGGACAACCGTGCGCCCGCCGGGCGTCTATGGCCCGCGCGATGTCGACTATCTGGAGATGTTCCGCACCGCAAAGTGGGGCTTCGTGCCGCTGCCGCCGGGCGGGGCGAGCTCGATCATTCATGTGACCGACCTCGCCGATTTGCTGGTCGCGCTGGCAGAAAATGCGGCGCCGACCCGCAAGCAAACCTACGAGCCTGACGATGGCCGCGAGGGCGGTTGGAGCCACAAGGAACTCGCGCAGGCGATCGGGCGGGCGGTGGGCCGGCGCAGCGTGTTCGCGCCGCACCTGCCGCGCGCCGTGCTCGATGCCGCTGCTGCCGCCGACCGGATCGCGCGCGGCGACCGCGCCAAGCTCACCCCTGACCGGGTGGGTTACATGAGCCATCCCAACTGGGTGTCGCGCTTCGATCGCAAACCGCCGCCGGGTATCTGGCAGCCGCGCATCGGCGGCGAGGAGGGGCTGCGCGCCACCGCCGAGTGGTACAAGCGCGAGGGGTGGCTTTAGGCCCCCAGCGTTACAGGAACGGCTCTTCGCCCGGCTTGTGGATGCCGCATTCGGTCTTGTCCCAGCCCTTCCACCTGCCCGAACGCGGGTCTTCGCCCGGCGCGACCTGCGTGGTGCAGGGCGAACAGCCGATCGAGGGATAGCCCTGCGCAATCAGCGGGTGGCGGGGCAGGTCGTTCTGGATGAAATAGCCCTCGATGTGGCTCGCATCCCAATCGATCAGCGGGTTGATCTTCAGCCGCCCTTGCGCGTCCGAGGTGTCGATTTCGAAGCGCGGCAGATTGGCGCGGGTCTTGGCCTGAAACGCCTTGCGCCCTGTGAAGCTCGCGTCGAACCGCGCCAGCGCCTTCTCGAGCGGGCGCACCTTGCGGATCTCGCAGCACCCGTCGGGATCGTAAGACCACCTGAGGCCGGTTTCGTCCTTCCGGGCGAGGGCCTCTGCGTCGGGGCTCAGCACCACAAGGTTGAGGCCAAGGCGCTCCACCAGCAGATCGCGATACGCCAGCGTCTCGGCAAAGTGCTTGCCCGTGTCGAGGAACAGCACCGGCACGCGTGCGTCGACACTGGCGACCAGGTGGAGCAGCACCGCGCTCTCCGCGCCAAAGCTCGATACCACCGCAAGATCGCCGGCAAGATTATCGCGGATGACCCCCGCGAGCATCTCCTGCGTCGAGCTGCCGCGGAACAGGTTGTTGAGCCGCACCGCGTCATGTTCGGTGAAGCGCGGGGCAAGGTCGAGCGCGTCGCGCGTGCGGGTTTGCGCTGGGGCTGAAAGTTCAGGCTTCATGGCGCTTCTCCGGGATCGTACGGCGCGCATCGGCGGCGCGCTGATAGACATTCTCCCACGTGGCGAAGGCGCGCGCGGCGTCCTCCTCGTCGAGGCGCTTGTCGGGAGCGAAGCTGTCGAAGCCGCAGCGGCGCATGTGCGAAAGCTGATCGATCAGCACCTGGCCGACGGCGCGCAGTTCGCCGGTATAGCCCGCCTCGCGCAGGATGCGGGCTGCGGAATAGCCGCGCCCATCGCCAAAGCTCGGGAAATTGACTTCGACCAGCGCGAGACGATCCAGAAACGGCAGCAGCACCCGCGCATCGTCGCCCGGCTCGATCCGGACAGCGGCGGCATTGGTCTGATCGCAGCAGGAATCAACGGTGACGGCCGCGTGATCGACCGGCTCGTCATCGCGGAAGCGGAACTGCACTTCGTCTGGCGAAGTGCCGAGATCCTTAGCCATACAATGCCTCCTTGAACGGCTCCATGCCGATGCGGCGGTAGGTATCGAGGAAGCGTTCGCCTTCGCTGCGCTGGGCGAGATAGACGTCGGTGACGGTCTCGACCGCGGCGACCACGCCGTCCTCGTCAAAGCCGGGGCCAGTGATCTTGGCGAGGGCAACGTCCTCGGCCTCCGACCCGCCAAGCGAGAGCTGGAAGTTCTCCT
>JAIYAL010000196.1 GCA_027489095.1 Erythrobacteraceae bacterium | reverse complement strand
TCAGGTGATCGGGGGGCTTTTTCGTGGGCGGTCATCGGACGTCATCCGGCCCTTCGATAGAGTTGGACGGGCCTGAAGCGCTGGCCTCGAAAAGTTGGAAGCCCCAAGTCCGGCCTCGCTCACCCCAGACTCGCCCTAGACCCCCTCCAGACCCCCCCTAGGGGTGGGTTAGCCCGGGATTGCTGAGCCCGGTTGAGGCACTTTCGAGGTGTTGGAGCCGATAGCCCACATCCCTTCGCCCTGCGCCTGCCGAAGGGCCGTGTTTCCTTTTGGAATTGGGCACCTAACTCGCTGAAGAAAAGACAGTCCTTCGGAAGCGAAGCTGTCGCGCAGCGACACCGCTCAGGACGAACGGGGTGGAGGCTAAGGTTCACCCGCCCCAACAAGAAAGGGCGCCGCGAACCTTTCGCAGCGCCCCAATTGCTCACCAATGTTTCACGTGAAACATTACGTGAACATCACTTCGCCCCAATCATTTTACTGGCGCCAGATCCAGCACCGCCGCGATCATCGCCCTTGCGCCCAGCGTGATGCTCTCGCGCGGGGCAACCTGGAACAGCGGCGAATGGTGTCCGGCAATCGCCGGGCCGCCCGCCTTGGCCGCCGCGATCCGTTCGGGCGTGGTGCCGCCGACCGCGAAGTAATAGCCCGGCACGCCCAGCCCCGGCGCGACGAAATAGGTGAAGTCCTCCGCGCCCATGTCCTGCTGCTCGTAAGGCACCACCGCGCCCTCGCCCAGCGCGCGCCGCATGGTCGCGTTGAGGCGGCGAGCGAGCGCGGGGTCGTTGATGGTGGTCGGCGTGCCCGAGAAGTGCGTGACCGTCACCGGCATAGTGTCGGGCAGGCCATGCGCCTTGCCGATATTGACCGCGATCCGTTCGACCAGCGCGATCACCTTGGCGCGGGTCTCCTCGTCATTGGCGCGCACCGTCAGCTTCAAATTCGCCTCGTCCGAGATGATATTATAGGCCGATCCGGCGTGGAAGGCGCCGACCGTCACCACCACTGGCTTCAGCGGTGAAATTTCTCGCGAATCAATGGATTGCAGCGCAGTCACGATCTGCGAGGCGATATAGACCGGGTCCTTGCCGAGATGCGGCGCAGCGCCGTGGGTGCCGATCCCGGGCACCCGCACATCAAGCGTGTCCGAGCTCGAATACTGGATGCCTTCCGCCGCCGAGACCACGCCGGTCGGCAGTTCGGCGGCGACATGGAAGGCCAGCGCATAATCGGGCTTGCCGAAGCGGGTGTAGAGCCCGTCCTCCATCATCGCCTTGGCCCCGCGCACGCCTTCTTCGGCGGGCTGGACGATGAACATCAGCGTGCCCTTCCAGGCACCGCGCGTGGCCGCCAGCCGCCGCGCGGTGGCGATCATCGCGGTGATGTGCGTATCATGCCCGCAGGCGTGCATGGTGGGGTATTCCTTGCCGTCCTCGCCCACCTGCTTGGCCTTGGAAGCATAGGCGAGGCCCGACTTCTCCTCGACCGGCAGCCCGTCCATGTCGGCGCGGATCAGGATCGTCGGGCCCTTGCCGTTCCTGAGGATGCCGACCACGCCGGTCTTGCCGACCCCGGTGGTGACCTCAAGCCCGGCCTTGCGAAGTTCCGCCGCCATGATGCCGGCGGTGCGGTTTTCCAGGAAGCCCATTTCCGGGTGTGCATGAAAATCGAGGAACAGCGGGGCAAGGTAGCTGTCATATTCGGCCTCGATCGCCTTGGCGGTCGCAGCGTCCTCGGCCTGCACGGGCTGAGCGGCAACAGCCAGCGCGATGGCGCTGGCGATGATGTGGAACTGGCGCATGATAGTCTCCCCGATTGCGTGAGGCACACTAGCCACACCCGGCGCGCGGCTGCAAGCGCACGGGTTTCTTGGCGGCTTGGCGGCCCGCGTGCCCTGCGCTAGAGCCAGTGCATGGTGTCCAAGATCCTCCGCATTATCGCCAAGGGAATTGCCGGTTTCGTGGGGCTGACGGTGGTGCTGGTGGTGGCCTTCAAGTGGCTGCCCGTGCCGGTCACCGCGACCATGGTGATGGACGGCAACGGCATCACCAAAGACTGGGAAAGCCTCGACAATATTGATCGCAACCTGGTTTCTGCGGTGATCGCATCGGAGGACGGGCGGTTCTGCGAGCATTCGGGTTTCGACACCGAGGCGATCGAGAAGGCGATGCGCGCCAATATGGAAGGCGGGCGCATCCGCGGCGGCTCGACGATCAGCCAGCAGACCGCCAAGAACGTGTTTCTGTGGCAGGGCGGCGGCTATTTCCGGAAAGGTCTGGAAGCGTGGTTCACCTTCTGGATCGAGCTGGTGTGGGGCAAGCGGCGGATCATGGAGGTCTATCTCAACGTCGCGGAAACCGGGATCGGCACCTATGGCGCCGAGGCCGGGTCGCAGCGGTATTTCGGGCATTCGGCCGCGCGGATGAGCCGCGACGAGGCGAGCCGCATGGCCGCAGCCCTCCCCAGCCCCAAGAAGCGCGCGGTCAAGGGCCCGGGCGGGTGGCTGGCGCGGCATGGCAACCGGATCGAACGCCGGATCGGCATCGTCAGGCGTGACGGGCTCGACGCCTGCGTCTACAACTGATCCCTCATGGCCCACGCGCAAGCCCATCCTCACGATCATCACGGCCATTCACACGGGCATGGGCATGGGCACGGGCACAGCCATGGGCATGGGCACGGGCACGGGCATAGTCACGCGCCGGCGGATTTCGGCCGCGCCTTTGCGGTAGGGATTGTGCTCAATACCGGCTTTGTGGTGTTGGAAGCGGGTGCGGGGCTGATCTACGGATCGATGGCGCTGATCGCGGACGCAGGCCACAACCTGTCCGACGTTCTGGCGCTTGCCTTGGCCTGGGGCGCAAGCATCGCCGCCCGGCGTCCGGCCTCGGGCCGTTACACCTATGGCTACAAGAGCTCGACCATCCTCGCCGCGCTCGCCAATGCCCTGCTGCTGGCGGTGGCGATCGGGGCGCTCGGCTTCGAGACTCTGCACCGGATGATGAACCCCGCTGAGCCGCAAGGCTTCGCGATGATGGCGGTCGCCGGGATCGGGATCGCGGTTAACGCGTTGACAGCCATGCTGTTTTTGAAGGGCCAGGACGATATCAACATCCGCGGGGCCTATCTCCACATGGCGACCGATGCGCTGGTGTCATTGGGCGTGGTGGTGGCGGGTCTGGCCATCGTGCTCACCGGGCTTGCGTGGATTGACCCTTTGGTCAGTCTCGTGATCCTCGGCGTGATCGGTTGGGGCACCTGGGGGCTCGCGCGCGACAGCCTCGCAATGGGGCTGCTCGCCGCCCCGTCCCGGATCGATCTTGCCGCTGTAAAACAGCACCTTGCGAGTTTCGATGGGGTCACCGCGGTGCACGATCTCCACGTCTGGCCGATGTCGACCACCGAAGTCGCGCTGACCGCGCATCTGGTCATGCCCGGCCGCCCCGCACCCGACAGCTTCCTGCGCGAGCTTTCCGCCAGCCTCGAACACCGCTTCGGGGTGGGCCATGCGACGATCCAGATCGAAAGCGGCGAGGCGCCGTGCCAGCCCTGCGGAGCCGATTGCTGATGGCCGCCCACCCCCGCCAGTCTGCGGACGATGCGCGCGAGGCGCTGCAACGCGCGATGGCGCGGCTTGCCGCAGGCGATCAGTCGGCGCTCGAGGAAATCTATCGCGCGACGCGGGTGAAGCTGTTCGGCATCACCTTGCGTATCTTGGGCGACAGGAAGGAAGCCGAGGACGCCTTGCAGGACGTCTACGTCAATCTGTGGCAGCGGGCCGACCGCTATGACCCCACCCGCGCGAGCCCGATCGCGTGGCTGGCGGCGTTCGCGCGTAACCGGGCGATTGATCGCCTGCGTACTGGCAAGGTGCGCGGCGGGGCTGTCGCGATCGAGGAAGCTGCGCCGCTCCCTGACGAGAGCCCGCTTGCCGATGCGCTGCTGGTCGATGCCGAACAGCGCGCGCAGATCCACAAGTGCCTCGGCGCTCTGGATGCGCGCACGCAAGGCCACATCCGCGCGGCCTTTTTCGAAGGACAGACCTATGCGCAGCTGGCCGAAGCCGCCGACGTGCCGCTCGGCACGATGAAGAGCTGGATCCGCCGCGGGCTGCAACGCCTGCGCGCCTGTCTCGAAGCGAGCGAAGCGGCATGAGCGGGCCAGAAACACCCCCCGAAACCCCTGATGACGGCGTCAACCGCGACGATCCGATGATCGCTGCCGAGTGGGCATTGGGCCTGCTCGAAGGCGAGGAATTGCTCGCCGCGCGCGGGAAATACGCGACCGATCCGAACTTCGCATGGCGCAAGGAATGGTGGGACGATTGGTTCGCCCCGCTTTCCGACGCGATGCCGGGTGCAGAGCCGGGCGCGCATGTGTGGGACGGCATCACCGCGCGCATTTCCTCGCAGCAGGCGGCGGTGGGCAGCGCCGCGCCGGAGCCGCCTGCCAGCAACGTGATCGCGCTTGAGGCGCGGGTGCGGCGCTGGCAGTGGATGGCGGGGCTTTCGAGCGCTGCTGCGGCGCTGGCGCTGGTATGGAGCTTCGCGCTGGCGCCCTCGCGCAGCGCGGACCAGTCGCAACCCGTCAACATCGCCGCCGCCGCACCGCTTGTGGCAACCGTGCCGATTGGCGAGACCGGTCTCAGGCTCGATGTCACCTATATTCCCGAGAGCGAGAAGATGCTGGTCGCCGCGATCGGCCTCACCGCCGACGGGGTGCACGATCACGAGCTGTGGCTGGTGCCCGCCGATGGCTCGGCGCTGCAATCGCTGGGCGTGGTTGCGCCGGGCGAGGTGCATTCCATGACCCTGCCGCACGCTCTCGCCGCCAAGCTCGGTGACGGGGCGAAGCTCGTGCTGACCCGTGAGCCGATTGGCGGCAAGCCTGAGGGCAAGGACGCCGGGCCGGTGGTTGCCAAGGGCGCCTTCACCCCCGTCTGAAAACTAGCGCCTGAGCCGCATTCGGCCCAGTTTCGCTTCACCCCGCCAAAACGGCAACTCATCCGCATTATCATTTTGAGCGCATCCGCGCGTTCCGGGCTGGCGTAGCTTTGGGGCAAGCGGGAGGGCTTGCAGTCGTTCTACCCCTCTTTTCAAGGAGATCCCACTGTGACCCCCAAGACCACCCTCACCGCTGCCCTCGCTGCGGCGCTCGCCGTCACCACCGGCTTTGCCGCACTCCCCGTCGCCGCGCACCAGCACAAGACCGCCGCCGCCGCCATGCCCAGCATCGTGCAGGTCGCGGTCAGCACCGGCGTGCACAACACGCTGGTCGCCGCGGTCAAGGCTGCGGGCCTTGTCGAAACGCTGAGCGGCCCCGGCCCCTTCACCGTCTTCGCGCCGACCGACACGGCCTTTGCCAAGCTGCCCGAAGGCACCGTGGCCACGCTGGTGAAGCCCCAGAACAAGGGCATGCTGACCGGCATCCTCACCTACCACGTGGTGGCCGGCAAGGTGACCAGCGCCGATCTGATCAAGCTGATCCAGCACCACGGCGGCGAAGCGACGATCGAGACCCTCGGTGGCGGTGAACTGACCGCGCGCCTTTCGGGTGACAAGATCGTGATTACCGATGCCGCTGGCGGCGCAACCGCCGTGACGCAGGCCGACGTCATGACCTCGAACGGCGTGGTTCATGTGACCGACGGGGTGTTCCTGCCGGGCTGATCACGCCGGAGCCGCGCTTCTCCCGGCCCCGTCCGGCCTTCCTTTGGGGGCTGGACGGGGTTTTGGTTTTGAGAGCCTCAGGCCGAAGGAAGCCAGCGCCGCATCTTCGCGCGAAGCAAGTGCACAAGCGCGGGGTCCATGAACTCGTATTCGTCCGGGATATCCAGCACGATCAAGCGCTTGTCTTTAAGCGCCGCCTTGTGCTTCTGCTGCAGCTTGTTGCGGTGCTGGCGCTCCATCACGAAGATGAAGTCCGCCCATTCGACCAGCTCGTCGGTGAGCGGGTTTTCGGCATCGTTGTTGGTGCCCGCCGACGAAGTAGCGATCCCCGGCACATCGGCGAAGATATGCTCGGCGGTGGGGCTGCGCAGCTTGTTCTGGCTACAGACGAAAAGGTAGTGGCGCATGCCTACCCGTGTCCGCGATAGGCGCTGACCGGTCGCAAAGCGACCGCAAGGCCGAGCGGCCGCCCGAGCCTATGCGAGGAAAGCCAAGGCGGACGGATGTCCGCCGCCCGGCGCCTGAGGGGCGAACAAGCTAAGCCGCCTCTTCCTTCTTCGCTTCGCCGCCGATCACGCGGATCGGTTCCTTCTTGCCTTCGACCACTTCCTTGTCGATCACGATTTCGGTCACGCCTTCCATGTCGGGCAGGTCGAACATCGTATCGAGCAGCAGGCCTTCCACGATCGAGCGAAGCCCGCGCGCGCCGGTCTTGCGCTTGATCGCGCGCTCGGCAATCGCCTGGAGCGCGTCGGGGGTGAAGGTCAGCTCCACGTCCTCAAGCTCGAACAGCTTGCGGTACTGCTTGACCAGCGCGTTCTTGGGCTCGTTGAGGATCGTCACCAGCGCCGGCACGTCAAGATCGTGCAGCGTGGCGATGACCGGGAGACGGCCGACGAATTCGGGGATCAGACCGAACTTGAGGAGATCCTCGGGCTCGCTCTTCTCCAGCAGCTCGCCCACGCGGCGCTTTTCCGGATCGGCGACATGCGCGCCAAAGCCGATCGAGCGCT
>JAIYAL010000077.1 GCA_027489095.1 Erythrobacteraceae bacterium | reverse complement strand
GAGTTTAGTATCATGGACGCTACTGCTGCAGCTCTTCTCGGTGCCGGTCTCGCGGCGATCGGCGCTGGCCTCGCCGCGCTCGGCGTGGGCAACGTCTTCGCCTCGTTCCTCGAAGGCGCGCTGCGTAATCCGGGTGCCGCCGACGGTCAGCAGGGCCGCCTGTTCATCGGCTTCGCGGCCGCCGAGCTTCTCGGCCTGCTCGCCTTCGTCATCGCCGTTCTGCTGATCTTCCGCTAAGATCGAGACGCGGCGGTGCCGGGCCGGGCGGGGTGCGCCCCCTCGGCTCGGTACCGCCACAACCCGGCGTTCCGGCTAAAGGTCCAACATGCCTCAGATTGAACAAATCTCGGAAACACTGACAAGCCAGGTTTTCTGGCTGCTGCTGTTCTTCGGCCTCACCTTCGTCCTCGTCGGGCTGGGAATGGTGCCCAAGATCCTCGGCACGGTCGAGATGCGTGACAATCAGATCGCGGGTGACCTTGCCGCAGCTCAGGCTGCGCGCGATGCCGCGAACGGCGAGGAAGAGGCCTGGCGTGCTCGTGAAAACGCCAACCGCGCCGCTTCGCAGGCGGTGATCGGCGATGCCAAGGCCACGGCAGCGGCGGCCAGCGCCGCCAAGCTCGCCGAGGCGCAAGCGCGTCTCGACGGTAAACTCGCCGAGGCGGAATCGGCGATCGCCGCCGCGCGCACCAGCGCGATGGCCGAGGTCGAGAGCGTTGCCGCCGAGGCCGCGCGCGACATCGTCGCCCGGGTCGCTGGAGCCGCAGTCGAACCCGCCGCCGCCGAGGCTGCGGTCAAGGAGGTTATGGCGCATGGCTGACATTCTGACGTTGCTCGCGGCCGGTGCCGAGGCGGCGCACCACGCCGAGCCCAGTGTACTGGGAGTCGATTCCTATCAATGGGTTGCGCTCGCCATGACGGTGCTGCTCGGCGTGTTCGTCTGGAAGAAGGTCCCCGGCGTGCTTACCGGCGGGCTCGACGCCAAGATCGCCGCGATCCGCGCCGCGCTTGATGAGGCCAAGACCCTGCGCGCCGAGGCTGAGGCGCTTCGCAGCGAATATGCCGCCAAGATCGCAAGCGCCGAGAAGGACGCCGAGGCGATGCTGGCGAGCGCCCGTGAGGAAGCCGACGCGATCCGTGCCAAGGCCGAGGCTGACAGCGAAGTGATGATTGCCCGCCGGTCGGCGATGGCCGAAGACAAGATCGCTGCTGCCGAGCGCAGCGCGATCGCCGAGGTCAAGGCCAAGGCCGTGACCGCTGCGGCGGCTGCCTCGAAGTTGCTGATCGCCAAGGCCCACGACGGCAAGGCAGACAAGAAGCTCGCCGACGAAGTCATCGCCTCGCTCTGAGCGACAGCTTGTTCCCATTACGGAGAGGGGGGCGGTCCAACGAGGCCGCCCTTTTTCTTTGTTCGGCAAGCGCCACGAGCGCTTGACCGAGGCTTGCGGCAATCCCTACCTTGCGTCGCAATGAAACAGACCATGATCATCGGACTGTCGCTGCTGTTGCTAGTCAGCGTGGCACCCTCGGCTTCAGGGGCGCAGGCAGAGCCGATCGTACTGTGGGGCGATTTCACCACCGCCACCACCAAGGCCGACATCAAGGCATTCAAGGCAAAGTGGCCGAAGAAGCGCCCCGAAGTGATCCCTGGCTGCCCGTCCGAAATGGGCTATCGCCAGATCAAGGGCCGGATGGTGACCATCACCCTCATCGGCCAGGATCGCGATGCGAATTGCTTCAACCGCATGTTCGCGCATTATCTTGAGCGCTTCGGCGCACCCGAGACTGATACCACCACCTTCGGCACCGTGATCGGATACGCGGGAGGCGGCGCGATCGATACGACCTCGACAGGAATCGTGAACATCTGGCGCGAGGGCGAGAAGAAGATCAAGCTCGTCCGCAGTCCAGGGGGCGGGTACAACCTGTTCTTCACGATCCGCGACGATAAATACATCTACTGATCGTCGGGCTTCGCTATTGGTCTGGCACGAATACCACTTTCCCCACCAGGTCCCGGCGCGCCATCGCCTCGAAGCCCTCGAGCCAGCGGGTGAGGGGGAGGATGCGGTCGATCGCGGGGGTGATTGCGCCTTCCTCGGCAAGCTTGGTGACGGCGTTCTGGATCGCCGCGCCGCGTTCGGGGAAGCGGCGGGCGTATTCTCCGGCGCGCAGCCCGACGATCGAAAAACCCTTGATCAGCGGGATGTTGGTCGAGATATCGGCGATCCGGCCAGAGGTGAAGCCGACCACCATCAGCTTGCCGCCGAAAGCGACGCAGCGTGTCGATTCGTCGAAGACATCGCCGCCGACGGGATCGAAAACAATATCGGCTAGGTGGCCGCCGGTAAGGTCAGCCACAGCCTCGCGGAACCGCCCTTCGGCCAGGATCACCGCTTCGGGCCCGGCGCGTTCGGCGATGCGTTCGGCCTTGGCGGACGAGCCGGTGGTGGCGATCACTCTTGCTCCCAGCGCGCGGGCCAGGTCGCAAGCGGCAAGGCCCACGCCCCCGCTTGCGCCGTGGACCAATACCCAGTTGCCTTCTTGCAATCCGCCCAGTTCGACCAGCCCGGTGAAAGCGGTCGAATAGGCGGCGCCCATCGCCGCGGCGGTGGGAAAGTCCATGCCTTTTGGCATGGGCGAGAGCTTGTCCGCGGGCAGGCTCGCCAGCGCAGCGAAAGCGCCAGTCTTGTTGCCGCCCATCACCCTGTCACCGGGGGCAAAGCCGCTGTCAGGATCAGCTTCCAGCACCTCTCCGGCGAATTCGAGCCCGCTGGTGAAGGGCACTTCGGGTTTGAACTGGTACGACCCGCGCGTCATCAGCAGATCGGGGAAATTGAGTGAGGCGGCGCGGACCCGGACCATGACCTCGCCGGGCGCCCGGATCGGCGCCGGCAGGTCAGAAAGCGTCACGCCGGACAGATCGTCCGACAGGCGTTCGACCCTGAGAGCCTGCATCGGGCTAGAAATTGTCCTTCGCTGCTCGTAGCGCCGCAAAGGTCTCGTGCGGCGCGCTGCCGCCCCAGCGGGCCATCATGCCCGGATCGTCGGCGCGCAGGAACGGGTTCGTGGCAAGCTCGCGGCGGAGCGTGGTCGGCACCGTGGGCTCGCCCTTAGCGCACTTGTTGGCGATCTCGGCGGCGTAGTCCTGAAGGGAGAAGTTTTCGGGATCTGCGTGGAGCGCGAACTTCACATTCGAAGCGGTGTATTCGTGCGCGCAGTACAGGAGTGTCTCGGGCGGGAGTGCCTTGATCCGCGAAAGGCTCGCCCAGAACTGCTTGGGCTGGCCCTCGAACATCCGCCCGCAGCCGAGCGCGAAGACCGCATCGCCGACGAAGGCGACCCCAGCTTCCGCGAAGTAATAGGCGATGTGGCCGTTGGTGTGGCCGGAGACGTCGATGACATTGGCACGCGCTTCGCCGATCGTCACGACGTCGCCGTGCGCGACCGCACGATCCAGCGGAAACTTGCCCCCGACTTCGGCGGGGCCAATGATCGCGCAGCCGGTCTCCTCCTGGATCAGCGCGTTGCCGCCAGCATGATCAGGGTGCCAGTGGGTGTTCCATATCTGGGTGATCCGCCAGCCCTTCATGTCCGCCTCAAGCAGGTACTGCTTGGCGTCGGGCGTATCGATGGCGATGGTCTCGTGGCTTTCCGTGTCGTGGACAAGGAAACCATAGTTGTCGCTGAGGCAGGGGAACTGGTGAACGTGGATCATAGGCGTGAGCTTACAGGGCTCGCCCGAAAAGGAAAAGGCCCGCCTACTCGGTAGAGCGGGCGGGCCTTTCAAACTGTCGAGGATGCCCGCCCGCGAGGGGGCGGGCGTCTCCCGATCAATCTTCCTTCTTCTTCAGCGCGGCGCCGAGGATGTCGCCGAGCGATGCGCCCGAATCCGACGAACCGAACTGCGCCACGGCTTCCTTCTCTTCCGAGATCTGACGCGCCTTGATCGAGAAGTTCGGCTTCTTCGAACGGTCGAAGCCGATCACCATCGCGTCGATCTTGCTGCCGACCTGGAAGCGGTCCGGACGCTGCTCATCGCGGTCGCGACCGAGGTCCGAGCGCTTGATGAAGCCGGTTGCACCGTCTTCGCCGACCTGAACCTCGAGGCCGCCGTCGCGCACTTCGAGCACGGTGACGGTGACAGTCTGGTTCTTGCGCAGCGAACCGCCGCTGGTGGCGCCTTCAGCCGAGGGCGCGCCCTTTTCGAGCTGCTTCATGCCGAGGCTAATGCGCTCCTTGTCGACATCGACGTCGAGCACGATGGCCTTGACCATTTCACCCTTGCGGTGGAGCGCCAGCGCGTCCTCGCCCGAGATGCCCCAGGCGATATCTGACATGTGCACCATGCCGTCGACGTCGCCATCGAGGCCCACGAACAGGCCGAATTCGGTGGCGTTCTTGACTTCGCCTTCGACTTCGGTGCCGACCGGGTGCTTCTCGGCGAACTCGTCCCACGGGTTGCGCTGGGCCTGCTTGAGACCGAGGCTGATGCGACGCTTGTCGCTGTCGACTTCGAGCACCATCACTTCGACTTCCTGCGAGGTCGAGACGATCTTGCCGGGGTGGACGTTCTTCTTGGTCCAGCTCATTTCCGAAACGTGGACAAGGCCTTCGATGCCGGCTTCGAGTTCGACGAAGGCGCCATACTCGGTGATGTTGGTGACCACGCCGTTGAGCTTCGCGCCGACCGGGTACTTGGCGGCGACGCCATCCCACGGATCGCTTTC
>JAIYAL010000188.1 GCA_027489095.1 Erythrobacteraceae bacterium | reverse complement strand
CGCGCTCGCCTCGTCGGTGGTGAGCTCGCCCGCGAGGTGCTTCCTGATCGCCCAGTCGAGATGCGCCCAGCCCACCTGCAGCTTGGCCTTCAAGTCGGCGAGGGTGAACTTGGTGTTCTGGAATTCGAACACGGTCTTCCCAAAAGCCTTGCGGTCCTTGGTGAATTTAACGGCTTCATCGAACGCCCGCTGCGCCGCCGCCTGCGCGCCGACCGCGATGCCGAGGCGTTCCTGCGGCAGCTCTTCCATCAGGTGCACAAAGCCCATGCCTTCCGCGCCGAGGATGTTGGTCATCGGCACGCGGCAATCATTGAAGAACAGCTCCGAGGTGTCGGCGGCGTGCTGGCCGATCTTGTCGAGATTGCGCCCGCGCTCGAAGCCGGGGGTGTCGGCGTCGACCAGCACCAGCGAAATGCCCTTGGAGCCCAGCTCGGGATCGGTCTTGGCAACCACGATCACGCAATCGGCGTTCTGGCCGTTGGTGATGTAGGTCTTCGACCCGTTGATGACGAGGTGGTTGCCGTCCTTCTTCGCCGTGGTGCGGATGCCCTGAAGGTCGGAGCCCGCGCCCGGTTCGGTCATGGCGATAGCGGTGATGATGTCGCCGCTGACCATGCCAGGCAGGTACTTGGCGCGCTGTTCGGCATTGCCGAGGCGCTCGAAATAGTTGGCCGTGATGTCGTTCTGGAGCGTGAAACCCGCCGAGGAACCGAGGTAGCTCAATTCCTCGGTCAGCACGCAGTTGAAGCCGAAATCGAGGCCGAGGCCGCCGTTCTCTTCCTTCACCGTCATGCACAGCATCCCGGCGTCGCCCATTGTCTTCCACACATCGCGCGGGACGATGCCGTTGGCCTCGTGCTCGTCCATGTGCGGGGTCAGGTGTTCGGCGAAGACCTTGCGGACCGTGTCGCGGAAGGCCTCGTGGTCTTCGTTATAGGCGGTGCGGTACGAGGTCGCGAGCATGGGGGTTCTCTTTCGGCAGATGGGTTTTGATTTGCCACGATAGAACCTTGTGGGGGGGCGGGGGTCAAGCGCGAAAGTGGGGGTGGGGGCTAGGTCACTCTTCCGACGAGAAGCCACTTCCAAGATCGTAGAGGTAAAGTGTCACGGGGCACGGCTGGCTTTCAGCCCACTGCACGGCTTCAGCGACGGATACTGCCTCAAGAGCTTCATAGACGACGGTCAGGTTTGGATCGCTTGCTGGTGCCTGATCGGCGTCCTGACAGCTGTTGTCGTGCTCAGTCGCCTCGACGATGGCGTTAATCTCGCGCCAGCGATAAGGCCGAGTGCGCCTGTCGATGATGTTCCACAGCATTGCGCGGGAATATCGGCGACTTGGGCGAGTGGCAACGCCACAGAATGCCACTTGGTCATCCCAGCGCAAGCTGGGACCTAGGGCGGCACGCGTTGTACTGTGAGGCTCTAGGCCCCAGCTTTCGCTGGGGTGACGGGAGGGGTTGCGGGTTAGTCACCACACAATTTCGTCACCCCGGACTTGATCCGGGGTTAGGCTTCTTCTTTGCAACGTCCGGCCCGAAGGCAGCCAAGCCCCGTGTCAAGCACGGGGCGACGAGGTGTGGCTACCCCACAAACGCCCGCTCGATGACGAACTGCCCCGGCTTGTTGTTCGCGCCCTCTTCAAACCCGCGCCGCTCCAAGTCGGCCGCGTGGTCTTTGATCATCGCCATCGAGCCGCACAGCATCACGCGGTCCTCGTCGGGCACAAACCGCTGCGGGCCCTTGGACTGTTCGAACAACCGCCCGTCGTCGATCAGCGCCTGGATGCGGCCCTGCGTGCGGAAGGGTTCGCGGGTGACGGTGGGGACGTAGATCATCTTCGCGCGGTCTTCATCCTCGAGCAGCGGGTCGCCTTCGAGCTTGCTCTCCAGCAGCTCGCGGTAAGCCAGCTCGTTCACATTGCGAACCGAGTGGACGACGATCACTTCCTCGAACATCCCGTAAACCTCGGGATCGCGCACAAGGCTCATGAAGGGCGCCAACCCAGTGCCGGTCGAGAGCATGAAGAGCCGCTTGCCCGGCAGCAGCGCGTCGGTGACGAGGGTGCCGGTCGGCTTCTTGCCGAGGTAGATGGGGTCACCCACCTGAACGTGCTGGAGCCGCGAGGTCAGCGGGCCGTCAGCCACCTTGATCGAGAGAAACTCGAGCTCCTCCTCATAGGAGGGCGACGCGACCGAATAGGCGCGCAGCAGCGGCTTGCCGTTGTCACCCGGCAGCCCGATCATCACGAACTCGCCCGACCGGAAGCGGAAAGACGCCGGGCGCGTCATTTTCAGCGTGAACAGCCCCTCGCACCAGTGGTGGACATAGGTGATGGTCTCGACAGACAGCGCCGCGCTTTCGGTGAACTGGTCGCGGGTCAGGGTGGACTGGGTCAATGGATGCCTCAAATACAGGTATGCGCCGCCCCCCGGGGAAGCCAGAATGGCGGCGCAAATGGACTAAGCCTGCGCCCCCTTCAAGACAGTTTAGTGTTAAGAGCTGAAAGCGGGCCTTGAACGCAGCAATCAGTTCCAGCGCGCGGCGTTGTAGAGCCGGGCCGCTTGCGCTTCGTTCCTGCCGATGTCCGCTGCACCCAGCGTGTCCGCCTTGAAGGTGCCGAGCGCCTCAACCGCCGATGTCGGCGCGACCCCCTTGGCGGCAGGGTATTCGTTGTTGCCGTTCGCGAGATACTTCTGGGCGCTGTCCGAAGAGAGGTATTCGAGGAACTTGATCGCATTGGCGCGGTTGGGCGCGGTCTTCACCACGCCCGCCCCGCTCATGTTCACATGGGTGCCGGTCGTCGCCTGATTGGGGAAGATAATCCCCACCGCGTCCAGCACCTTGCGCTTCTCGGGCGTGTCGAAACGGGCAAGGTAGTAGGTGTTGACCAGCGAGATATCGCACTCGCCTGCCGCCACCGCCTCGATGTTCGACATGTCGTTGCCTTGGGGTGCCCGCGCGAAGTTGGCGACCACGCCCTTGGCCCAGGCGCCCGCCTTGTCCGGCCCGTCATGCGCGATCATGCTGGCGAGCAGCGCGATGTTGTAGACGCTGGAGGAAGAGCGCATGCAGATGCGGCCCTTGAGCGCAGGGTTCGCAAGGCCCTCGTAGGTGTCGAGGCCGGCGGGTTTCCCCTTGGCCTTGTTGTAGATGATGATCCGCGCGCGGGTCGACAGAGCGAACCAGCGCTTGGCAGGATCGCGCAGATTGGCGGGGATGCGTTCTTCGAGCACTTTCGAATCGACCGGCGACAGGATCCCCGCCTCCTCGGCGCGCCACAGCCGCCCGGCGTCGGTGGTGATGATCAGGTCGGCCGGGCTGAACTCGCCCTCGGCCTGAATTCGCTCGATCAGCGCGTCGGCATCGGCCTCGATGCGGTTGACTTTGATTCCGGTCGTCCGCGTGAAATCGTCGTAAAGCGCCAGATCGGTGTCGTAGTGGCGGGAGGAGTAGATGTTGACCTCCCCGGTGATCGGCACGGCCTGAGCGGCCTTCTCTTCGGTATCCGCGCAAGCACCGAGCAGGCCGAAGCTGAGGCCAGCGAGCGCGGCGAGGACGAATCTTTGCATGGGGAGAGGCTTTCCGGTCAGTTCTTGCGAATGACTTGCAATATAATTGCTCTCTGCACAAGGCCTAAGTGTCAAGCCTCGGCGCGCGCGAAAGCCCTCACGCTTTGGAGGTCGGGGAGCACGCTGTAGGCCTTCTCAGGATCGACCGGGAGCGCGGTCTCGACGGTGATCGTCGCCCCGTCGGTGCTCTCCAGAAGCACGCGCGAGCGCGGCCCAAGCTGATGCACATCGCGCACCTTGCACCCGCGCACGTCGGGCACCGCGACCAAGCGGTCAGCCTGCACCAGCAGGTCGAGCGCGGCGGCCTCGGGCACATCGCCAACCAATGCGGCGAAGGGCCAAAGCCCGAAGGCGGTGTCCAGCCCCTCTTCACGGCGCGTGCCCGCGATCACCTGCGCTCCGCCAAAGATCGCCCCGACCGAGGCGGTGGCGGGAGCCCCATGGAGTTGCTCGGGTGTTCCGAACTGGACGATCCGCCCTGCCTCCATCACCGCGATCCGGTCACCGATATCGAGCGCCTCGGCCGGATCGTGGGTGACCAGCACCACAGTCGCCCCGGCTTCGCGCAGCAGGATGCGGCATTCGCGGCGCAACCGGCGGCGGAGCACGATATCGACGCTGGCGAAGGGTTCGTCCATCAACAGGACGTGAGGGCCCGGCGCCATCGCCCGGGCAAGCGCGGCGCGCTGCTGCTGGCCGCCAGAGAGCTCGTGCGGATAGCGCGCACCCATTCCCGCGAGGCCCACGCGGGCGAGCCAGCTTTCAGCCTCGCCCCGCCTTTCCTTCGGGAGCCCGAAGGCGACATTGGCCGCGAGCGTCATGTGCGGAAACAGTGCGCCGTCCTGGAACACGAGGCCGACGGGCCGCGCTTCGGGCGGCGGGTTGTGGCGCGCGTCCGCAAGCACCTCGCCGCCGAGCGCGATCTCCCCCTTCTGCACGGCCAGCAACCCCGCCGCGAGGCCCAGCAGTGTTGACTTCCCGCAACCCGACGCGCCAAGCAGGCAGGTAATCTCCCCCGCGGGCGCCACGAAGCTGACGTCCTCCAGGGCCTGCACCGGGCCATAAGCATGGGCAATATGACGGAATTCGAGGCTCAATGACCGATCCAGCCCAATCTCTTCGGGGGTTGCAAGTGAGCCGCATTAGGCGTTTTGCGCCGCTGAACGCAAGCGGTGGCGCAGGCGGATGGACGCTGGCCGCGCTCGTTGCCGCACTGCTCGCCGGGCTGCCGCTGATGGCGATTGTCTGGGAATCGCTGGCGGGAGATGCCGGGGCGCTGCGCGACCTCGCCGACACCGTGCTGCCGACCTACATCGCCAACACCGCGCTCCTGATGCTGCTGGCGGGCACCATCGCCGGGGTGACCGGGACGGGCTGCGCATGGCTCATCGCCGCGACCCGCTTTCCGGGCCGCAGCGTGCTCGGCTGGGCGCTGGTGCTGCCGCTGGCGCTGCCGGCCTATCTGGCTGCCTATGTCTATGCCGATATGCTCGACTATGCTGGGCCGGTGCAGAGCGCCTTGCGAGGCGCGACTGGATGGGGGGCGGGCGAATACTGGTTTCCCGACATCCGTTCGCTGGGTGGCGGCGCCTTTGTGCTGGGCGCGGTGCTGTTCCCTTACGTCTACCTCCTCGCCCGTACCGCCTTCGCCACCCAGAGCCTTACCCAGTTCCGCGCGGCGCGGAGCCTCGGGGCGATACCTGCCAGGGCCTTTTGGCATGTCGCCCTCCCGGCCGCGCGACCCGCCATCGCCGGGGGCCTTGCGCTGGTGCTGATGGAGGTGCTCGCCGATTTCGGCGTGGCCGACTATTTCGCGATTCCCACCTTCTCGACCGGCATCTTCAGGAGCTGGCTGGCGATGGGGGACAAGCCCGCCGCGCTCAAGCTTGCCGCGGTAATGCTGTTCTTCGTCGCCTTGCTGGTCGCGTGGGAGGCGCACACCCGTGCAGGGCGCAGCGACAGCCGCGACGGCCATGCTGCGCGCGGGGCGCAGGAGGAGCCGCTGGTGGCGCTCACAAGGCTCGGCAAGGCGCTGGCGTTTACGGCCTGCCTTCTCCCCGTGATCCTCGGCTTCATTCTGCCCGCCGGCTATCTCGCCAGCCTCGCGATGAGCGACACCGCGCAAAGTGCCGCCGGGGATCTGGCGACCTACCTCGGCGGGAGCCTGCGCCTCGGGCTTGCTACCGCGAGCCTGTGCCTCGCCACAGCGCTGCTGCTCGCCTTTGCCCGCGCACGCTCGAACTCGCGCGTCACCGCAAGCGCGATCCGGCTGGCGACCTTGGGCTATGCCCTGCCCGGCGCGCTGCTGGCGGTGGGGCTGTTGGCGCCGCTTGGCAGCTTCGACGTCACCCTCACCCGCTTCGCTCGCGACAATGTCGGCTGGAGCGGCGGGCTGCTGCTGACGGGCACCAGCGCGATTCTCGTCTACGCCCTGTCGGTGCGGTTCCTGACGGTCGCCTACAACTCGGTCAGCGGCGGGCTCGCGCGCATTCCCCCGGGGCTCGATGCCGCCGCGCGCAGCCTCGGCGCCGGCCCCTCGCGCGTGCTTGCCCGCATCTATGCCCCGCTGCTCGCCCCGAGCCTTGCGGGCGCGGCCGCGCTGGTGTTCATCGACACCCTGCGCGAACTGCCCGCCACGCTGATCTTGCGGCCCTTCAATCTCGAAACCCTCGCCACCCGTACCTACCGCCTTGCCGGGGACGAGCGCCTGGTCGAGGCCGCGATCCCCGCGCTGATCCTGCTCGCCGCGGGGCTGCTGCCGGTGCTGGTGCTCAACCGTTTAGCCCGCCGCTGATGCAAATGTGTAACGCCAGCCTGTCACTTGGGCTTGTCCGAAGCCTACAGCTGGTTCACAAGGCCGGATAAATGGCACGCTTCCCTTTTTCCGCAATCGTCGGTCAGGACGAGATGAAACAGGCCCTGCTGATTGCAGCGGTCGATCCCAGCATTGGCGGGGTGATGGTGTTCGGCGATCGCGGCACCGGCAAGTCCACCGCCGCGCGGGCACTCGCCGGGCTGCTGCCGCCGATCATGGCGGCGGAAGGCTGCCTTTATGGCTGCTCCAAGGAGGATCAGGCGCGCTATCCGGGCGTGTGCAGCACCGGCAAGATGGTGAGCCGCCCCGTTCCCTTCGTCGACATGCCACTGGGCGCGACGGAGGACCGGGTGATCGGCAGCCTTGATCTGGAACGCGCGCTGCGTTCCGGCGAGAAGGCGTTTGAACCGGGGCTGCTGGCGAAGGCACACCGCGGTTTCCTCTATATCGACGAGATCAACCTGCTCGAAGATCATCTGGTCGACCTGCTGCTCGATGTGGCGGCGTCGGGCGAGAACGTGGTCGAGCGCGAGGGGCTTTCGGTGCGCCACCCGGCCAAGTTCGTGCTGATCGGCAGCGGCAACCCTGAAGAGGGCGAATTGCGCCCCCAGCTGCTCGACCGCTTCGGCCTTTCAGTCGAGGTGCGTAGCCCCAAGGATATCGAGGTGCGCATCGCGATCATGCGCCTCGTCGCCGAGAACGAGCGCGATCCGGAAAGCTTCGCAGCCCGCTGGGCGGGCGAGGACGAGGCAATCCTCAAGCGCGTGGCCAAGGGCAAGGCGCGGCTCACCAAGCTGGAGGCAGGCGAGGATGTGTTGCGCGATGCGGCGGAACTATGCCTTGCGGTCGGTGCGGATGGCCTGCGCGGCGAGCTTACCCTGATGCGTGCCGCCCGCGCTCTAGCCGCGCTGGAGGGGGCAAAGTCCGTCACCCGCAAGCACCTTATCGCGATTGCCCCCCTGGCTCTGCGGCACCGCCTGCGGCGCGATGTGCTCGACGAGACGGGATCGACAGTGCGCATCACCCGGGCGATTGCCGAGCTGTTCGGATGAACCTTCACGACACCGCTGACCCGCTGGATGATGCGGTTCTGGCGGCGCGTTTATTCGCTCTCGCTCCGCAGGTCTTCAAGGGCATGGTGCTGCGCGGCAATAGTCCTGCGCGCGAGGCACTGGTGACGGCGCTGGGCGTGGGCGTCACGCTCAGACGGATGCCGGGCCATGTCGATGATGAACGGCTGCTCGGCGGGATCGACCTTGCCGCCAGCCTCTCGTCCGGCCGTCCGATCCGCCAGACCGGGCTGATCGAGGAAGCGCGCGGCGGGGCCTTGCTCGCCGCGATGGCCGAGCGGCTGGACGGCGCGATTGCTGGGCGGCTTGCACAAGCGCTCGACGAAGGCGGTGCGGCGGTAGTGCTGCTCGACGACGCGACCGAGCCCGAGGAAGCGCCGCCGCAAAGCCTTTCAGAACGTCTCGCCTTTGCCTGCGATCTGGCCGCCTCGCGGCGCTGGCAGGGGGTCGAACTCGTCCCGGCAATGGGCACGCTGGCACACGTCGCTCCGCTGGACGACGATGCCCTGCGCGCGCTTGCCGCCACGGCCGAGGCACTGGGGGTGGATAGCGTGCGGGCGTTGATCTTTGCCGGAGAGGCAGCGCGCGGGCTCGCGGCGCTGGAAGGGCGCGCGCTTACGGACAGATCCGACCTCGCAAGCGCGGTGCGACTTGTTCTTGCCCCGCGCGCCACCCGGCTGCCGCCGCAGGAGGCGCCCGATACGCCGCCCGACGATCAACCGCCCCCTCCCCCGGACGGCGAGCGTGATGACAACAGCGACGGTGAGCAGCAGCAGCAGGAGCCCGACCTCTCCGACCTGCTCGTTGAGGCGGCCAAGGCGGCGATCCCCGCCGATCTCCTCGCCAGTCTCGCGCAGGGCAAGGCCCCGCGCCGCTCGGCGAGCAGCGGCACCGGACAGAAACGCAAGGCGGCCACGCGCGGCAAGCCCTTGGGCGCGCGCCCGGGAATGCCGCGCGGCGGGGCCAAGCTCGCGCTGATCGATTCGCTCAGAGCCGCCGTCCCTTGGCAAGCGGTGCGGTTGAGAGAGCTGGGCCGTGAAACGGGCGCCGACCCGGCATCCCCGATCCTGATGCGCAAGGAAGATCTGCGCATCCGCCGCTTTGAAGAACGCACCGCGCGCGTCACGATCTTCGCGGTCGACGCCTCGGGCTCGGCGGCGGCGGCGCGGCTGGCCGAGGCCAAGGGCGCGGTCGAGCTGATGCTCGCGCAGGCCTATGTCACCCGCTCGGAGGTCGCGCTGGTCGCCTTCCGCGGCACCTCGGCCGAGCTGCTCCTGCCCCCCACCCGCTCGCTGACCCGCGCGCGGCGCACGCTGGCAGAGCTGCCCGGCGGAGGCGGCACACCGCTCGCGCTTGGGCTTAACGCCGCGCGCGAGGTTGCCGAAGCCGTGATCGCCAAAGGGCGCAGCGCGGCGCTGGTGATCCTCACTGACGGGCGCGCCAATATCGCCGCCGACGGTTCGCCCGGACGCCCGCAAGCCGCCGCCGATGCCGAGACCGCCGCCAAGGCCATCGCGGCGCGCGGCATCGACGCGCTGGTGGTCGACATCTCCGCCCGCCCCGGCCCCGAGGGCGCGGCGCTGGCGCAGACGCTGGGCGGGCGCTTCCTCGCCCTGCCGCGTGCGGATGCCAAGCTGCTCACGGCTGCCATCAACGCTGTCCAGCCGATCGGTAAGGCGGCGTGAGCGATCTCGACTGGGACCGCGAGGGGCTGCTGTGGCCCCACCGCGAGACGAGCACGTTCGTCACTACAGGCCGCGCCCGCTGGCACGTGCAGCGGATGGGCAAAGGTCCGCCGCTGCTGCTGCTTCACGGCACGGGCGCCTCGGTCCATTCATGGCGCGGGCTGATGCCGCTGCTGGCGCAGCACCACGCGGTCACCGCCATCGACCTCCCCCGCCATGCCTTCACCCAGGGCCATGACGCCTATGCGATGAGCCTGCCCGCAATGGCCCGCGAAATCGCCGCGCTGATGGATGTCATCGCGCTCGAGCCTGCCGCAATTGTCGGACATTCGGCTGGCGCGGCGATCGCGTTGCAACTGGCGCTCGACCACGGGTTCGTGGGGCCGATCATCGGGCTGAGCGCGGCGCTGCGGCCCTTCCCCGGCCTGCTCGCGCAGATCTTTCCGGCCGTCGCCAAAGCGCTGTTCGTCAACCCGCTGGTGCCGCGCATCTTTGCCGGTTCGGTCGATCTGACCGGCGGCGCGAAGCGGTTCTTGTGGCGTTCGACCCATTCGCGGATCGATGCGGGCGGGATCGCCTGCTACCGCACCCTGCTGAAGCACCCCGTTCATGCCGGCGGGGCGCTGGCGATGATGGCGAACTGGGACTTGCCCGCCTTGCGCGAACAGATGGACGAGGTCGGCAACCCGGTGCTGCTGGTCCACGGCGTGAACGACCCCGCGATCCCGCTCGCCTGGGTGCGAGACGCGCAGGGCTGGCTTCCCGACGCGCGGCTTGAAGTGCTGCCCGGTCTCGGTCATCTTGCCCATGAAGAAGCCCCCGAGACAGTGGCGGCGCTGATCGCAGGCTTTCTGGCGGAGCAAAGATAGGAGAGCGAGCCTTGGGAGGCGGAGCATTTGGCTGGATTGAACTGGTGTTCTTCTACGGCATCGCAATCGGCTTTGGCGTTTGGCAATGGGTCTCGATGGACCGCAAGCTGAAGAAAACCCGCGCCGAGAGAGCCGCGCGCGAAGCGGCGGAGCGCGACGGCGAGGGGCCTGCCGCCTAAGCAGCGGCGCCCGGCGGCGCTCCCATCATGGTTTGCCAATGGTGCCGAAGGGCGCTGGCGTCCCCGCTTGCAAAGACATGGCGGTCGGCCCGGACAAGCACCGCCTGCGCTCCGTGCGCGTCAAGCCAGCCGCCAAGCTCCCAAGCGAAGGGGGCAAGCCTGGCCTCGTCCAAATCCTCGCGGGCGATGAGCCAGGCGCCCGGCCCGAGCACATCGTCGAGCCGGGTGCCGTCACCTGCGATGCTTTGCGGGAAATAGCTCCCCGCGCCCGGCGCGCCGGCCAGGATCGCACCTGCGTTCAAGGGCGGATAGGAGGGCGGCCCCTCGGGCAGCTTGCCGAGCGCCCGCGCGAGGGCGAACTTGAGGTCGCGCAGCCATGCACCTGCCCGGCTGGTGGTGCACACCATCCGGCCCATCAGACACGCCATGTCGATCGTGGCGCGCAGGTTGGGCGCGCGTTCGGGCTGGTAGGTGTCGAGCAGTGCGGCATCGGCCTGCGCTTGCGTCACCGCCGCCAGCTTCCACGCAAGGTTGGCCGCATCGCGAAGCCCCGAGCACATCCCCTGCCCCGCGAAAGGCGGCGTCTGGTGCGCGGCGTCGCCCGCCAGCAACACCCGCCCCTTGCGCCATTCTTGCGCGATACGGGCACGGAAGGTGTAGACTGCGGTGCGCTCGATCCTGACCGCTCCGTCCACCTTCCACGGGGCGAGCAGGCGCTCGACCGAAGTCGGCGCGCTGATGGCCTCAAGGCTTTCGCCGGGCAGGATCATGAACTCCCAGCGGTGCCGCCCTTCGCCCATCATCACGCAGGTGGTGGGACGTGCAGGGTCGCAGATCTGGAGGTTGGCGGCCGGGAGGCGCGAAGGATCGTCAACCAGCACGTCGACCACCAGCCAGGGCTCCTCGAAGCCCAGGTCCTCGAAGGCGATTGCGCACGCCCTCCTGACCGGGCTCCTCGCCCCGTCCGCGCCGACCAGCCAGCGGGAGCGGAGCGTGCGCTCGCCGTCGGGCGCGGCGAAGCGGGCGGTGATGCCCTCGGCGTCTTCATCGAACGCAAGCAGCTCCCACCCGCAGCGCAGCGCGCCTGGCGCGCGGGCGGCGAGCGCGCGGCGCAGCGCCGCCTCGACGGAGGGCTGGTGGATCATGTTGGCGACCGGCCAGCCGCCCGCACCCGTCCGCTCGGCCCCGTCGAAGCACAGCAGCACCTTGCCCTTGGCATTGCGGAACTCGTAGCGATCGGCGCGGCGGCTGGTCGCCATCACCGCCTCTGCTGCGCCCGCTTCCTGAAGGATGCGCATTCCTTCGTGATCAATATGCGCCGCGCGCGGGAGGGGGAAAATGTCCGGCTCCTTCTCGGCGACGATCACGCTGACGCCCTGCCCCGCCAGCAGCGCGGCGAGCGTCACGCCGGTGGGGCCGCCACCGACGATCAGCACATCGCAGTCATAGGCGGAGTCGAAATCGGACACCTGATTAGCCTTCCGCCACCATGGTGCCCTCGATATGGCCGAGGCGATCGATCTCGGTGCGCACCACGTCGCCGGGCTGGAGGAACTGGCGCGGGTCCATCGCCGCGCCGATCCCGCCTGGCGTGCCGGTGAACAGGCAGTCACCCGGCTCCAGCGTCATGCCGACCGAGAGGTGCTCGACCTGCTGCCAGATGTTGGAGACAAGGTGCTGCGTGTTCGAATTCTGCCGCTCCGCGCCGTTGACGTAGCAGCGGATGCCGAGATCGTGCGGATCGCCCAACTCGTCGGCGGTGACAATCCACGGGCCCATCGGCGCGTGGGTGTCAAAGCTCTTGCCCAAGGACCATTGCGGCACGGCGTGCTGCCACATCCGTTCGGTGACGTCGTTGCCGACGCAGTAGCCGAAGATCGCGGCGGGCGCATTGGCCGCGGCGATGTGCTTGCCGCCCGTGCCGATCACCGCGACGAGCTCGGCCTCGTAATCGGGGGTCACCGTGCTGCGGGCGATCAGGATCGGATCGTAGGGCGCGTTGACGCTGGTCTGCGCCTTGGTGAACCACACCTGCCGCTCGGGCGTGCCGAGGCCGCTTTCGGCGATGTGATCGGCGTAGTTGAGGCCGATCGCGAAGATCTTGCCGGGGCGCGGGACGGGCGCTTCGAGCTTCACCGCGCTGAGCGGGATGGCGCCTTCGCCGATCGCGGCCTTGGCCTCAAGGCCGGGCTTCAGCGTCTCCCAGTCGCGGATCAGGTCGATCATGCTGCCGGGCACACCGGTGGGGATCACGGCATCGCCGGCAACGATCCCGGTTCGGGTTTGGCCGGCATGGGTAAAGGTGCATAGTTTCATGAGGTCAGGCTTCCTTGGGTGAGCGGGCGAACAGACGCTTGATGCGCAGTTGCATCGCGGTGACGAAGGCGACGAGGCCGGGGGGCGGTGCAAGCTTGCCCGCGAGCATCGGGTGTGGGCTGCCCCATTGCACCGCCAGCAGCGCCTGCATGGTCTGCTTGGCTGGCGGGTCGGCAGCGGTGAACAGGTCGCCGTCGGTCCAGTGCTCAAGCTCGTTGCCGAAGGGGTCCTTCCAGTAATCGAAGATCTGGCTGCCCATGATGTGCCGCCCGATACCCCAGGCGGCCTCGCGCTGACGAGCCTTGAGGTATTCGTGCCCGAGCATCAGGTCGTCGAGCCCGGCGACTTCGAAAGCGGCATGGAGCAGGCCGAGGGGGCCGGGGAGCTGGGCGAGGAAGATGGTGTGGTGATCGGAAGGGACATCCCCCCGGTCGCAGCGCATGAAGGCGCCGAGCGGGACATTGGGCGCAGCCTCGATCTCGTCCGAGGTGAGGAAGCCGAACCGCTCCTTCCACCAGCGTTCCGAGGCGCGGAAGTCGCGGACCTTGAGGACGGCGTGGCCGATCCGGCGCACGTGGGCGGGGGCGGGATCGAGCCGGATCGTCTCGCGCTGACGCGGCTTGGCGGCCGCGCTGTTGAAGCGCGGTTCGGGGAGTGGCGCGGGCGCCTCGCAGGTCTGGCCGGCGATTACCTCGACCCGGTAGCCGTCGGGATCGGTGAGCCGCACGACCATGCCGCCGCCAGGATCGGCAAGGGGTTCAGGCGTCAGGCCCTCATGGGCCGCCAGCGCCTCAAGATCGGCGATGCTGGCCGCTCTC
This sequence comes from Erythrobacteraceae bacterium, assembly GCA_027489095.1. Classification (GTDB taxonomy): domain Bacteria; phylum Pseudomonadota; class Alphaproteobacteria; order Sphingomonadales; family Sphingomonadaceae; genus Erythrobacter. The sequence continues at coordinate 13,213 of JAIYAL010000188.1, read as the reverse complement.
AGGCCAACACCAAGGAATGTCGCCTCGCCCGGCTCGGTGACATGGACAAAGGCCCGCCCGTCGCTGCCCTTGCCATAGAGCCGCCCGCCTTGCTCAAAGCAGATGAGGCCAAAATCCTCGAGGAAGCCGCGCATCAGCGCGAGATCGGGGGCGGCAAAGCGGACATGCGCAATGTCCACGACCTTGATGACGGCCATGATCCTCTCCCGTGTATCGGCGACATTTGGCGATTCGTTTCTGACTAAATGGTCAAGTAGCTTGAATTTGACTATCCGGTCAAGTATATTGACCAAATGGTCATTCGAACCCCCGCGCCCCACAAGCCTTCTCGCACTGGCCGCACCCGTAACGCGTTGCTGGCCGCCGGGCTCGACCTGCTGGTCGACCGCCCGATCGATGCCATCGCGATCGACGAGATCGTCGCCCGCGCGGGCGTCGCCAAGGGGAGCTTCTTCAACCACTTCATCGACAAGCCCGGTTTCGCCGCGGCGGTCGCGGCGGTGGTGCGGCTCGAGGTCGAGGCGGAGGTCGCGCGAGCCAATGCCGGGATAGCCGACCCGATCACACGCATCGCCGGGGGGATGGCCGTCGCCGCGCGGTGCGCCCTGGCAGAGCCGCGGCGGATGATGGTCTTGCTGCGCAGCCAGGAGCCCTCAACCAGCCAGGCCCACCCGCTCAACCGGGGCTTGAAGGAGGATATCGAGGCGGCGCTCGCGCAAGGCCTGCTGCGCCCGGAAGCGCGCGAAGTCGGGGTGACCTATTGGCTCGGCCTGTGCCTGATACTGGCGGCACACCTCATCGCGGCGCGCCCGAAGCGCGACATCGCCGCCGGGCTGTTTGCTGACATGCTGATGCTCGGCCTCACCGGCCTCGGCGTGCCCGAGCCGCGCGCCATGCAGATCGCCGCCGAGGTGCGGCTCTAGCGCTTGCGGTTCAACGTCGCCTTCTGGGCATCCGGCTGGGAAACATGAACGGCACGAGGCGCGACGAGAAACGCCGCATGTCGAGGCCCTCCCGCACCGCCGCCGCCGCCTCGCGCGCTACCGTGCGCTACCGTGCGCTACCGTGCGCTCCCGAAGCACCCGGGCCACGCATCATTGCTTCACTATCGCCATATGCACCAGATGGCGGGGTGCCGTGTCGTCAGCGCGGGCGCGGAAACGATCGGCCACCGCTTGCAATTCCTTTGCAAGATCGGCGGCATCCGTGCTGGTCAGTCCGATATCGAGCCACAGCTCGACGGTGCCCCTTTGCAGGTTGGGGTCAGCGACAAGATCTCCGCGCGGACGCTGACCATCATGTCTGAACGTGATGCCTTCCAGCGATCGTGCCAGATCGAGATCAAGCAGTTCGCGCAGTTTGAGATTCATCGCCGTGCCGGGCATCTCCACAATGAGCTCGGCGGGGACAAAGAATGATTTTGCCGCCGCGCGATAAAATCTGACGGCGCGCCCCGCACGGCGTTGTTCACGGACGATTTCGATCAGGCCCAAACGCAGGCAATGGGTCACATGATAATGCACCAGGCTCAGCTGCATTTCGGCTTCAGATGCGAGTTCGCTCAATGACTTTTCGCCAGCCATCAGAAGCTGGACGATCTTGCGTTGGCGAGGCGAGGCGAAAGCCTGAGCAACGGTGCGATCCTTGATGGTGATCTGATCCAGCACGCGGTGACCTCCAAAACCGCCAACAGACGATTCAACTTCAAAATCATGTATGGAGTTTGAAGTTCTGGCCCGTCAATGCTGTCAGGACATCTCAGGAGAACCAAGCGTGCGGATGGCTAGACCAGTTTCAATAGTGCTTTTGGCGGCCTTGGTATCCGGCCCCACCCTCAGCGCAGCGTCAAAGCCTGCGCCCGAGGCCCTGCGCGCCTGTGTCGCCAAGGAAGCCGCGAGAGGTGACTTCTCCGGTGTTGTCACGATCTCCCGGCCGGACGGAACAATGTCCCACGCATCGGGCCTGATGGCGGGCCCAGGCAGCGCGCCCATCACGCCCGACGCACAGTTCAACCTGGGATCGGCAGGCAAGATGTTCACCGCCGTTGCGGTTGCCCAGCTGGTTGACGCGAACAAGGTCAAGCTCGACGATCCCATCAAGCTCTATGTCGAGGGCCTGACGCCCGAAGCCGGAGCGGTGACCCTTCGCCAATTGCTGACCCATAGCGGGGGCCTGGGCAACTTTTTCGCACCGGAAAATCTTCCCAGCCTGCAAAACGCCAGGAGCCTGTCTGATCTCAAGCCGCTGATCACCGCAGAACAGCCGCTGTTCCCGCCGGGCTCGCGGTTTCAGTATTCCAACTCGGGCTTTCTGTTGCTGGGACTGATGATTGAGCGCGTTTCCGGCGAAAGCTATGCAGCTTTTCTGGAGAAGCACATTTTTGCGCCATCGGGGATGACCGGGTCCAGCCTTGCGCCAGCCGCAGCCTCGCAGCGCGCCGCCGGACTGACAAACGCGCCTGACATGATGATGTTTGCGCCTGGTGGTGGCCCGCCTCCCCGTGGTGGCCCGCCCCCGGGCCCTCCTCCCGGCCCGCCTCCCGGCCCTCCTCCCGGACCTATGCCGGGCGCACCGGGCGGTCCAAACGGGATGCTGATGCCACCGCCTGGCCCGCTTCGACCTGCGGTGGAAGCCGCGCTCATGGGAAACTCGGCAGGCGGTTCATATAGCACCGGTCAGGATATGGTGCGGTTCTTTGCCGCCCTGCTGGAAGGCAAGCTGACCAGCACAGCCATGCGCGATATGCTGATCGCTCCGCAAATCGAAGTGGCTCCGGCCAGAGACGGGTTGGCCGCCATGTCCCATGGGCTCGGCTTTGGCGTTGGCGCCTACAAGGGGCATCGCTGGACCGGCCACAATGGGGGCACATTGGGCGTCAATGTCGAGATGATGACGTTCCCCGATGATCAGACGACGATCATCATCATGGCCAATCGCGATCCGCCCATGGCGATACCCTTGATGCAGAAGGCACGGTCAATTCTGTTCGATGGGACAGACTGCCAGCATTGACTTAAGGTACCGCAGCGAGCCGCGGGGTCAGGCCTTCACCAAGGATGCCGGGCACGCCGTCCTACTTGCGGCGGGGCATCCGATAAGGCAGCATGAGCTGCACGAGGCGCGAGGAGAAGCGCTGCATGTCGAGGCTCTCCTGCACCGCCACCACCTCCTCGCCAAGGAAGCGCGAGGCGAGTTCGGCACGGGCGTAGAAGGGCGTGTCCTCCCACGTGTGGCGCACCTCGGCCACGCCGATGTCGGAGCGGGTGCGGCGGGTTATGCCCCACTTGCTGTCGGGGAGCGCGGCGATCGGCGGTAGTTCGACCGGCTCGGGCACGCCGTGCCGATCGAAGCGCAAGGCACTGGCGAACAACGAACCATCTCCGCGCTCGCCCTCGTAGCACACCAGCGCGCCGTCCTTCAGATGCGCGCGCGACCAGTGCCAGGTGTTGAAGCCGCTCTCCAGTGGCTCGGCGCCGCGGTTGTGATCGAGATAGGCCTTGCCGCTCCAGCGGATCGCGGGCGAGGTCATCTCGACCTCGATCCGCGCGCAGGGCGCAAGGCAGTGCCAGATGTGGTTCTCCTTGCCGTCGAGCGCGAAGGCCGTGCGGTTCAAGGCCTCGGGGATCACCCGCACTGTCCCCGCGACCTTGCGCTGCCACGGGACGAACAGGCGGGTGTCGCGCTCGACGATGTCGATGACCAGCGCATCGCCCTCCCAGCGCACGGCGCTCGGGCCGATCACCAGATTGGCGGCATCGCGCTCCACCGCGCCGGATGCGCGCTCGGTCATGGCCCAGCGAGCCTGCGGGCCGTAGAGCGCGACATTGAGCGAGCAATGGTTGAGCGGATCGCCCCGCCCGCTGCGCTTGTAATAGGGCGAAAACACGGAGCCCAGGAAGGCGATGATCGTCAGCCCGTGCTGCCCGTCGTCGCTGATCGCGTCGACATACCACCAGGTATAGCCGCCCGCGGGAACGTCCTCGTCGAAGCGAGGTCCTTCGCGATTACCCGCGCGGCCAGCTGCCCGGACAAGGCTGCCATGGGCACCCCAGCCGCCGGATGGGTCGCCCCGCCCGTGCAGTAAAGACCGGGCAGCCGCGTTTTCGGCCCCTGCCGCTGGAAGGAGGCCGCCCAGCCGTGCGACGCTCTGCCATAAAGGGCGCCGCCCGTGGCCGGGAAGAGGTGCTCCCAGTCCTGCGGGGTCATGAGCTGATGCGGCAACGGTTCCTCCAGCTGCAGGCCGCAGCGTTTGAGCGTCGCCATCATGGATTGCGTGCATCGGGCTCTCTCCTCGGGTGAATAGGCGTGGACGTCCCCGTCGGCGGGGGCGTTGACGATGATCTGGAGGCGCTCACGCCCAATCGCGCCGGCGCCTTGTGGCGGTGGCGGGCCACCAGCGCGCGCGCCGCGATCGATGGCGCAGACATAGACGGTGGGCTCGGACGGGGTGGCGCCGCTCGCAATCTCGCGAAACTCAGCGGCGTAATCGCGCGAGAAGAACACGTTGTGATGAGTGAGATCGAACCCATCGGTCCGGGTATGCGCGTACCAGACCAGCGCCGAGAGCGAGCGCTTGGCCCGCGGTATTGCCGGGACGGCGCGCCGGGCGCCCTCGCCAAAGCGGCCGGTGGCGAGCGCGCCGGGATCGCCGTTGCAGATCACGATGTCGGCCGGGATGACCTCGCCCGACGCAAGCCTCACGCCGCTGGTGCGGCCATTGCTGGTGAGGATCTCGGCGACCGATGCCCCGGTGCGCACCCGCGCGCCCTGGCCTTCGGCAAGGCCTGCCAGCGCCTTGGCGAGGGCATGGATGCCGCCTTCAATCAGCCAAACGCCCTTGGCCTCGACATGCGCGATCAGCATCAGCGTTGCGGGCGCATTGAAGGGGGACGAACCGCAATAGGTGGCATAGCGGCCGAACAATTGTCGCAGGCGCGGGTCCTTGAAGTGTTGCCCCAACGCGTTCCACATCCCGTCGAAGGGCCGCATCGCGAGCATGTCGCCCATCTTCCACGGCCCGATCCGCCACATCATCGGCAGGGGCGTTGAAGCCTTGTCGCCGCGCAGGAAGGGCCCTTCGAGCACCTCGAAGATGCGCCGGGCTTCGCGGGTGAAGGCGCGGTAACCGCGCGCCGCCTCGGGCCCCGCAAAGGCGCCAACCGCATCCGCGCTGGCGTCAGGGTCAGCGTAGAGGTCAAGCGTGCCCGAATCGTCCCACGCATGGCGGGCGAGCACCTCTGCGCGAGCAACGCTGACGTGATCCTCAAGCCGGGCCCCGCAAACGGCGAAGATCTCGTCAAAGACCGCACGGTAGGTGAAGACGGTCGGCCCACCGTCGATCGCGGCCCCGTCCACCTCGACGCGCCGCGCCTTGCCGCCGACCCAGGCTTCCTTCTCGAATACGGTAACTTGCGCACCGCGCGCGGCGAGCAGGGCGGCGCTGGTCAGCCCCCCTATCCCCGCTCCGATCACGGCGACTCGCGCGTTCACCCGTCCTCGCTCCCGTCATTCCCCGGATTATCATTGACCTTACGCGCGTATCTGTCCAATCATTTAGACATATGATCTTCGAAGCACCTTAGTCATGCGCCAATGGGATGCCTTCCGGATCGGCTATGCGAGCCGCCGCAACCGGCTTTTCGCCAGCCCCCGCTTCCAACACTGGGCCGCGCGCCTGCCGCTGATCCGCTGGATTGCGCGCAGCCGGGCCAACGGCGCCTTCGATCTCCTGGCGGGCTTCGCCTATTCGCAGGTTTTGCGCGCCTGGGTCGAAGGCGGGCTGTTCGACATTCTGAAGGATGGCCCGCTGACGCCGACCACGGTAGCGGGGCGGATGGATCTGAGTGAGGATGCCGCGCTCACTCTGCTGCGCGCGGGCCGGTCGCTGATGCTCGCGGAGGAGCCTGTCCCCGGCTTCTGGATGCTCGGCGAACAAGGTGCTGTATTCGCCACCAATCCGGGCGTGCAGGCGATGGTCCGCCACCACCGGCTGCTCTACGCCGACCTCGCCGATCCGCTCGCGCTCCTCAGGGCCGATCGCAAGGAGCCGACCGCGCTGTCGCGCTTCTGGACCTATGCCGGCGCGCTCCACGGCGCGAGCGAGCGCGGGGCCGATACGGCAGAGTATTCCGAACTGATGGCCGCCTCGCAGCACTTCGTCGCCGACGAGGTGCTCGCCGCGATGTCATTTCGCGATGTCGAGCGCCTGCTCGACGTCGGCGGCGGGCACGGCGCTTTCCTGGGCCACATTGGCGAGGCCTGGCCGCACCTCCGGCTCGGCCTGTTCGACCTGCCGGAAGTGGCACAACGGGGCGCCACCTTGCTCAGTGAGGCCGTGGGAACCGCCCGCGTCACCGCACATCAGGGGAACTTCTTCAACGATTCCATTCCGCAAGGCTACGACATGGTTTCGCTGATCCGGATTCTCCACGATCACGACGACGCACCCGCACAGGCGCTACTTGCAAACATTCGTGCCAGCCTCGCACCCGGCGCGCGGCTTCTCATCGCCGAACCGATGGCGCAAATCCCTGGCGCCGAACCGATGGGCGAGGCCTTCTTCGGGCTTTACCTGTGGGCGATGGGTTCGGGTCGTCCGCGCAGCCCGCAGGAACTGATCGCAATGCTGCGCAGAGCCGGATTTGCCCGCGCTCAGGTCGTCGCTACAGCGCAACCGGTCAACGCAAGCGTGATCATCGCCACCGCTTGAGCATAAAATGTCCAAGTTGTTTGACAGTCATAGGCGTAAAGCGTAGCAAACAGCTCGGAGAACGTATTTTCGTACCTTCGAGTCGGCCACAAAGTCGGCGAGTCCGAGAAATCGGGGAGAGCAAAGCGATGAACACGTTGGCTGTCATTCTCGAAGCACCGCAGCGCCTTGCGCTTCGCTCGCTTGAGATGAAGCCGGTGGAAGTCGCTGATGTCGTGGTCGAAATCGCCTATAGCGGGATCAGCACCGGCACTGAGAAACTGCTCTGGACCGGGCGCATGCCGCCCTTCCCGGGGCTCGGCTATCCGCTTGTGCCCGGTTACGAGTCCGTCGGCCGGATTGTCGATGCCGGCGCTGAAGCGCGGGCTCGTGTCGGCGACTGGGTCTTTGTTCCAGGCGCCAATTGTTACACCGACGCACGGGGGCTGTTCGGCGGCACCGCGCGCCGCGTGATAGTGCCGTCGGCGCGAGCGGTGCCGATCCCAGAGCACCTCGGCGAATCCGGGGTGCTGTGCGCACTTGCGGCGACGGCACTTCACGCCATCAAGGGCGGGTTTGCCCGCCGCGAGGCGCTGCCTGATCTCATCATCGGCCACGGCGTGCTCGGCCGCCTGCTCGCCCGGCTCACGCTGGCGCTCGGCGGCGCGGCTCCCACAGTCTGGGAATTGAGCCCCGCCCGCCGCGAAGGTGCCATCGGTTACAACGTAATCGATCCCACCACCGACGAGCGGCGCGATTATCACGCGATATACGACGCCAGTGGCGATGCCGGCCTGATCGACGATCTTGTCATGCGCCTCGCCAAGGGCGGCGAGATCGTGCTCGCGGGCTTCTATTCCGAGCGGGTGAGCTTCGCCTTCCCGGCCGCCTTCATGAAAGAGGCGCACTTCCGTGTCGCGGCCGAATGGCAGCCCGGCGACCTCGCCGAAACCCGCGCGCTGATCGAATGCGGGAGGCTCGACCTCAAGGGCCTCGTCACCAACCGGCGTCCAGCTGGAGAGGCGTGCGACGCCTACCCCCAAGCTTTCACCGATCCCGATTGTCTCAAGATGGTTCTCGATTGGAGCGAATGTTGATGTCTGTGCTCGACACCCGAACGCTGGAAGATCAAGCCGCCATGCTGCGCGACGAGGCCAGCCAAGAACCCGATCCGGTCCATACCGGTGAGGTAAAAAGCGAAACTCAAGTCATTGCCATCTACGGCAAGGGTGGCTCGGGCAAGAGCTTCGCGCTGTCCAACCTCAGCTACATGATGGCGCAGCAAGGCAAGCGCGTGCTGCTGATCGGCTGCGATCCCAAGAGCGACACCACCAGCCTGCTGTTCGGCGGCAAGTCCTGCCCGACAATCATCGAGACCTCCTCGAGGAAGAAACTGGCCGGTGAAGAAGTCCGCATCGAAGACGTGTGCTTCCAGCGCGACGGCGTCTTCGCGATGGAGCTCGGCGGCCCCGAAGTCGGCCGCGGCTGCGGCGGTCGCGGGATCATCCACGGTTTCGAACTGCTTGAGAAGCTGGGCTTCCATGACTGGGGCTTCGATTACGTCCTGCTCGATTTCCTCGGCGACGTGGTGTGCGGCGGCTTCGGCCTGCCGATCGCCCGCGACATGTGCCAGAAGGTGATCGTGGTCGGATCGAACGATCTGCAATCGCTCTACGTGGCAAACAACGTCTGCCAGGCGGTCGAATATTTCCGCAAGATGGGCGGCAACGTCGGTGTAGCCGGCATGATCGTCAACAAGGATGACGGCACGGGCGAGGCCAAGGCCTTCGCCGATGCGGTCGGCATCCCGGTGCTCACCGCGATCCCGGCGAATGAGGATATCCGCCGCAAGAGCGCCAATTACCAGATCATCGGGATCCCCGGCGGCGAATGGGCGAGCCTGTTTGAAGACCTCGCCATCAACGTCGCCGAAGCCCCGCCGGTGCGCCCCACGCCGCTGTCACAAGACGGGCTGCTCGGGCTGTTCAGCCCCGATCAGACCGGCGGCAATGTCGAACTCGTCCCCGCGACCCAGGCCGACATGCGCGGCGGCGTCTTCGAGACCCGTGCGAGCCTCGAAGTGGTTTACGACGAGGCCTGATGCGATGAGCGACGCCTTCCTCCCCAACCCGGCCCGTGCTCCCGACCGGATCGCGCTTGATCCCATCGCTGGCAACGCCGCCCCCGTGTCTGAAGGCGCTGCCTGCACGTCGAAGGACACGATGCGCGAGGCTGCTCGCACGGCCGGCAAGAGCGAGATTCTCGATCAGTACGCCGCAGACTATCCGGTAGGCCCGCATGACCAGCCGCAATCGATGTGCCCCGCCTTCGGGAGCCTTCGCGTCGGCCTGAGAATGCGGCGGACCGCAACCGTGCTCTCGGGCTCGGCCTGCTGCGTCTACGGCCTTACCTTCACCTCGCACTTCTACGGCGCACGGCGGACGGTCGGCTACGTGCCCTTTTCCTCCGAAACGCTGGTCACCGGCAAGCTGTTCGAGGACATCAAGGAAGCGGTCGAAAACCTCGCCGATCCTGAACTCTACGACTCGATCGTCGTCACCAACCTGTGCGTCCCCACCGCCAGCGGCGTGCCGCTGCGGCTACTGGGCAAGCAGGTCAATGGCGTCCGTATCATCGGCATCGACGTGCCGGGCTTCGGCATTCCGACCCATGCCGAGGCGAAGGACGTGCTCGCCGGCGCGATGCTCGCCTATGCCCGCGAAGAAGTCATGGCCGGCCCCGTCGCCGCGCCGCGCGAACGCTCGGACAAGCCGAGCGTTGCGCTCCTGGGCGAGATGTTCCCGGCAGATCCGGTGGTGATCGGCCAGATGCTTGCGCCCCTTGGGCTTGCTGCAGGCCCGGTCGTCCCGACCCGCGAATGGCGCGAGCTTTACGCCGCGCTCGATTGCGCCGTGGTCGCGGCCATCCACCCCTTCTACACTGCCAGCATCCGCGAATTCGAAGCCGCCGGACGCCCGATCATCGGTTCAGCACCGGTGGGCGCGGACGGCACAGCCGCCTGGCTGCAATCGTTGGGCGACGTGATGGGCCTGCCGCAGGACAAGGTCGACGGCGTCAAGAACGCGATGATCGGCGCCTGCAAGGGCGCGCTATCCAAGATGCCGATCAAGGGCCGCATCACGGTCTCGGGCTATGAAGGCTCCGAACTGCTGGTCGCCCGGCTGCTGGTCGAAAGCGGCGCCGATGTTCGCTATGTCGGCTCCGCCTGCCCGAAGACCCGCTGGTCGGATGCCGACCGCGAATGGCTCGAAGCGCGCGGCGTGCAGGTGCAGTTCCGCGCCAGCCTCGAACAGGACATTGCTGCGGTCGAGGAATACCGCCCCGATCTCGCCATCGGCACCACCCCGGTGGTGCAGTACGCCAAGTCCAAGGCCATTCCCTCGCTCTATTTCACCAACCTGATCTCGGCCCGCCCGCTGATGGGCCCGGCTGGTGCGGGCAGTCTCGCCACGGTGATCAACGCTGCGATGGGCAACAAGGCGCGCTTCGATACGATGCGCGACTTCTTCGAGGGCGTCGGCACCCAGCATGCCGCAGGCGTGTGGGAAGAACTCCCCGTCGATCGGCCCAAGTTCCGCAAAAAGTATGCGGCCCTCAATGAAGCGGCGCGCAAGGCATCGGAGGCGATCGGATCATGACCCTCGTCCTCGACCATGATCGCGCTGGCGGCTACTGGGGTGCCACCTACGTCTTCACTGCGGTGAAGGGCTTGCAGGTGATCATTGACGGTCCGGTGGGTTGCGAGAACCTGCCCGTCACCTCGGTGCTTCACTATACCGACGCGCTGCCCCCCCACGAACTCCCGATCGTCGTCACCGGGCTGGGTGAGGAAGAGCTCGGCAAGACCGGCACCGAAGGCGCGATGAAGCGCGCATGGAAGACGCTCGATCCGGAACTGCCGGCTGTGGTTGTCACCGGTTCCATCGCCGAGATGATCGGCGGCGGCGTGACGCCCGAAGGCACCAATATCAAGCGCTTCCTGCCGCGCACCATCGATGAGGATCAGTGGCAGTCAGCTGACCGCGCGCTGACCTGGCTGTGGACCGAATTCGGCCCCAAGAAGATGCCTGCCCCGCGCGAGCGCCGCGAAGGCGAGAAGCCGCGCGTCAACATCATCGGCCCGGCCTATGGCATGTTCAATATGCCGAGCGACCTTGCCGAGATCCGCCGCCTGATCGAAGGCATCGGCGCAGAAGTCGGCGTGGTCTTTCCGCTCGGTACGCACCTTGCCGATATTTCGAAACTGGGAACAGCGGACGCGAATGTCTGCCTCTATCGCGAGTTCGGCCGCAACCTGTGCGAGACGCTGGAGCGGCCCTATTTCCAGGCGCCCATCGGCCTCAGCCAGACCACCAAGTTCCTGCGCGCGCTGGCAGCTGAGCTCGGCCTCGATCCCGAGCCCTTCATCGAGCGCGAGAAGCACACCACCATCAAGCCGCTGTGGGACCTGTGGCGTTCGGTCACCCAGGACTTCTTCGGCACGGCAAGCTTCGGCATCGTCGCCAACGAAACCTATGCGCGCGGCATCCGCCACTTCCTCGAAGACGACATGGGCCTGCCCTGCAACTTCGCGTTCTCGCGCTGCGCCGGGGTGAAGCCGAAGAACGAGGACGTGCGTGCCGCAATCCACGCCAACCCGCCGCTGGTGATGTTCGGCAGCTATAATGAGCGGATGTACATGGCCGAAATGAAGGCCGGATATGGCCCGAGCAGCCAGTTCATCGCGGCCAGCTTCCCCGGTGCTGCGATCCGCCGGCATACCGGTACGCCGTTCATGGGTTATTCGGGCGCGACCTATCTGGTCCAGGAAGTGTGCAATGCGCTGTTCGACGCGCTGTTCCACATCCTCCCGCTCGGCACTGATCTCGACAAGGTCGATCCGACCCCGGTGCGCAACGAGGCGCAGTTGGCGTGGGATGACGACGCCAAGGCCAAACTGGACCAGCTGGTCGAAGCCCAGCCGGTGCTGGTGCGGATTTCGGCGGCCAAAGCCTTGCGCGATACGGCCGAACGCAGCGCGCGCCGCCGCGGCGCGGATACTGTTACCGCAGATTGCCTCAAAGAGGCGCTGCTTGAAGGAGCGGGCGCATGATGATGCGCGCCCACCTGAACCCTTTGTCGCGGCTTCGGACCAGTTCCGCAGCCGCACAAGCCCATGCCCCCTTGAAGGGGGCTCTCCAATCCACGTGGGGGATCACGCGGGGATGCCGACGGGGGCCTTCGGGCTTCCACTCACACCCAACTGAACGGAGACAACCCGATGAACGAACGTATCGGAACTCACCTGACACCTGAAGAGGCTCAGGAAATCCACAAGGGCTTCATGGGGACCTTCACCCTTTACGTGGTGATCGCTCTCGTGGCTCATGCCCTTCTGTGGGCCTACAAGCCCTGGTTTGGCGGCGGCTTCGGCCAGTAATCGGCAGGTCCCGGCTGAGGCTGGGATTGCCGCGCTAACCAACTTATCTTGAAAGGAATTTCCCCATGTGGAGAGTCTGGTTCTATTTTGACATCCGTCGCGCCCTGGTTGCCATGCATGTTGGCCTCGCAGTGCTCGCGTTCACCATCCACTTCATCCTGCTCAGCACGGATCGTTACAACTGGCTCGAGCGCGCTCCCGGCACGCCTGCGCCGGCACAGGCCGCTATCGAATCGTCGGAAAGCCCGGCGGCAGGGTAGTACCTGGTCGAATGTGAGGGGGCAGGTTCGCCTGCCTGCCTCCTAACACTCTTTCGATCAATTCAAGCACCCGCCTTTGTGGCGGGAAGGATGGACCTATGGCGCTCCTCAGTTTCGAGCGGAAATACCGCGTCCGCGGTGGCACATTAATCGGCGGTGACCTCTTCGACTTCTGGGTCGGGCCGTTTTATGTCGGATTCTTCGGAGTGACGACGGCAATCAGTGCGCTGCTTGGCACCGCGCTGATCTTCGCCGCTGCGACCCAGGGTCCGACCCTCAACCCCTGGCTGATCTCGATCAACCCACCACCGGTCGAGTACGGCCTTAGCCTCGCCCCGCTCAAGCAGGGCGGGTACTGGCAGATCATCACCTGCTGCGCCGTCGTGGCGTTCGGCTCTTGGGTGCTGCGTCAGGCGGAAGTCTCGCGCAAGCTCGGCATGTCCTACCATGTTCCGATTGCCTTCAGCGTTGCTGTCTTCGCCTATGTCACGCTCAACGTCATCCGTCCGTTGTTGATGGGCGCATGGGGCAACGGCTTCCCTTACGGGATCTGGACGCACCTCGAGTGGGTCTCGAACGTCGGCTACGCCTTCGGCAACTTCCACTACAACCCCGTGCACATGCTCGCGATCTCGTTCTTCTTCACGAACTGTCTCGCGCTCGCACTGCATGGTGGCCTGGTGCTGTCGGCGGTCAATCCGATCAAGGGCACCGACGTCAAGTCGCCCGAATACGAAGACACCTATTTCCGTGACTTCATCGGCTATTCGGTCGGCACGCTCGGCATCCACCGGGTGGGGCTCTTCCTCGCGCTTTCTGCCGCGT
>JAIYAL010000061.1 GCA_027489095.1 Erythrobacteraceae bacterium | reverse complement strand
TTGTAGCGCATCGCCTTCCACCCGGCGCGGCCATATTCCTGCATGTAATCGGCATAGGTGGGATCGGTGAGCATCGGCACATGGCCGAACACGTCATGGAAGACGTCGGGCTCCTCGATATAATCGAAGGTCTCGCGCGTGCGGATGAAGTTGCCGGCCGGGAAGCGGCGGTTGGCCAAGTGCCAGAAGAACACGTGATCGGGGATCAGCATCGGCACCGGCACCACGCTCCATCCGGTGAGCGCGCCGAGTTCCTCCGACAGCTGCCCGAATTCCGGGATACCGCCGCGCGACAGGTCGAGCTTGTCGAGGCCCGCCATGAAGGCAGAGCACGCGCGGCCCGGGAGCACCTCCATCTGGCGGGAGAACAGATCGTCCCACACCCCGTGGTCGTCAGCGGTGTAATCGGCCTGCTTGGGCTCCAGCCAGTCCGCGCCGACATGGGCGGGCCGCGCGAGCGGCGCGGTGAAGACATCCGCTGCCATGTCTGGCAGGATGGCAAAATCGGGCTGGGGGTCTGCGAGCGTGGCCATGTCGTTGCAGTTGATACTACCTTCGCGCGGGTCACACAAATGGGGAGACGAGGCATGGGGATGAAGCGCAAGGAATTCGAGACGGCGCTGGAACCGCTGACGCTTGACCTTGTCAGCATGGCGCGCTGGGTGAAGGCCACGGGCGCGCGGGTGGTGGTGCTGTTCGAAGGGCGCGACACTGCGGGCAAGGGCGGTGCGATCAGCGCGGTGACCCGCGCGCTCAACCCGCGCCAGTGTCGCACCGTCGCGCTGCCCAAGCCGACCGAGGCGGAGATGGGGCAGTGGTATTTCCAGCGCTACATCGCGCACCTTCCCGCTGCGGGCGAGATCGTGCTGTTCGACCGCTCATGGTACAACCGCGCCGGGGTCGAAAAGGTGATGGGTTATGCCTCGCCAGCTCAGGTGAAGGCCTTCCTCAAGGCCGCGCCCGCCTTCGAGAAGCTGCTGGTGGATGACGGCATATTGCTGTGCAAGTACTGGCTCGGCGCCGATCAGGCCGAGCAGGAAGCGCGGCTGCGCGAGCGGCTGGACGATCCGCTGAAACGCTGGAAGCTCTCTCCCATCGACCTCGCGGCGCGGGGGAAATACGACGATTACACCAAGGCGCGTGAGGCGATGCTGAAGGCGACGCATACGAGCCACGCACCTTGGACGTTGGTCGACTTCAACGACCAGCGGCGCGGACGACTGACGCTGATCCGCGACCTCTTGAGCCGCATCCCCGATACCCACGAGGCGCCCGAGGCGATCGACTTCCCCGAGCTGGGCCGCGCCCCGGTGAAGGAGAAATACGGGGTGCTGAAGCCGATTGCGGGGTTTGCGCCGGACTAGACGGTCGCGCTCGCCGCTGTGACCTGCCGGCCATCATCGGCGAAGGCGGCGAGGTCGTAGCCCGCCTCGGTCTTGCGCATAACCAGATGCAGCGGCTCGCCGGCGATGGCGGGGGAGAGGCCGCGGAAGGCGAAGCTGCGCAAGCGGTTCTCTCCGAGCGCCGTGGCGGAGAGCCCAAGCAGCAGGCTGGCGATCAGCGGGCCGTGGACAACAAGGCCGCGATAGCGTTCGACCTGCGTCACATACGCCGCGTCGTAATGGATGCGGTGGGTGTTGAAGGTCAGCGCCGAAAACCGGAACAGGAGGCGCTCGTCAGGGGTCAGGGTTTGGTGCGCGTCCCAGCCTGCGGGGTCGAAGGTGCTCTCGCCCAGCGGCGGCGGAGACAGCGCCAGACCCCCGCTAGCCGCCTCTCGGTAGACGATAGACTGGGTCTCGACCACCGCCAGGGTGCCGTTGGCGCGTGTTTCATGTGAAACATCGACGAAGGCGAGCGGCCCGGTGGAGCCCTGCTTCTCGGCTATGGCGGCGATGCGGCTGGTCCGCTCGATCACCGCTCCGATGGCAATGGGCGCGTGAAAATGGATCTTGGAAGAAGCCCACATCCGGCGCGGATGGGGGAAGGGCGGGAGGAAGCTCTGCGGCGATGTGTCGCGCGCCGGGTGCCCGTCCTCGCCCAGCTTTGCCGTCGGCGCATCCGGGGTGCAGAGCGCGAAATGGATGCCCTGCGGCATGATCGGCGGATGGGGTCTGGCCAAGTCGAAGGTCGCGAGCCAGCGCGCCGCCAGCCCCTCGTCGAGGCGATCGGCGGCGCGGGTCTCGCGCCCGATCCAGGTCTCGTAATTCATGTCGCCAGCTCGAACACCGCGGCAATCCCCTGCCCGCCGCCGATGCACATGGTTTCAAGGCCATAGCGCACGCCGCGGCGCTGCATCTCATGCGCCATGTCGGCCAGAATGCGGCCTCCGGTGGCGCCGATGGGGTGGCCGAGGCTGATGCCCGAACCGTTGACGTTGAGGATCTCGCGGCGGCTATCATCGTCCGACCAGCCCCACCCCTTGAGCACGGCGAGCACCTGCGGCGCGAAGGCCTCGTTGAGCTCGACCAAGCCGATGTCATCCCAGCTGTACCCGCGCCGTGCGAACAGCCGCTCGGCCGCCGGAACCGGGCCGATGCCCATGCGCGCCGGATCGCAGCCCGCCGCCGCCCAGCCGCCGAACCACAGCATCGGGGTGAGGCCCAGTTCCTCAAGCTTGTCCTCGGCGACCACCAGACAGGCCGCGGCTGCGTCGTTCTGCTGGCTGGCATTGCCCGCGGTGACGATGGCTTGCGGGTCGCGCTTGAGGTCAATCGCGGCGAGCTTGCCCAATGTCTCCATCGACGCGTCGGTGCGGTAGCCCTCGTCATGATCGAACACCACCGGATCGCCCTTCCGCTGCGGGATCGCGACGGGGACGAGCTGTTCGGCGAACTTGCCCTCGGCCCAAGCGCGGGCCGCGTTCTGGTGGCTGCGGACCGCGAAGGCATCGGCCTCCTCGCGCGATATGCCGTAATCCATGGCGAGGTTCTCGGCGGTCTCGATCATCCCGGTGATGACCCCGAAGCGCTCGACCGGCTGGCTCATCACCCGGCCCCGGCTGAGGCGATCATGCAGCACCATGTCGCCCATCCGCACGCCCCCGCGCGCGGCCAGCGTGTAGTGTTCGACATTGGACATCGATTCGACGCCGCCTGCGACCACGACATCGGCCATGCCCGTCTCGACCATCATCGCCGCCGTTGCCACCGCTTGCACGCCAGAACCGCAGCGGCGGTCGAGCTGGAAGCCGGGCACTTCGATGGGCAGCCCCGCTGCGAGCCAAGCCCAGTGGCCGATCGCCGGGGCCTCGCCATTGCCGTAGCCTTGGGAGAAAACCACGTCGTCGACCCGCGCAGGATCGATGCCGGATCGCTCCATCAGCGCCTTGAGGATCACTGCGCCCAACTGGCCTGCGTTCATGCTGGACAGCCCGCCGAGGAATTTGCCCACCGGGGTGCGCAAAGGGGTGCAGATGGCGGCTCTTCTCGTCATGTTCTGTCCTTGTCCGAAAGTGCCACGGTGCCCGCATCGACCAGTTTGCCGATCGCGCCGGAGGAGAGGCCGAGTTTGTTGCTGAGCACCTCCTCGGAATGTTCGCCGAGGTAGGGGGCGGGGGCCGGGTCGCCAGCTGCGTGGCCCGGGAGGTTTGCGAAGCTGCGGGTGGCGGGGTAATCGAAGCCCGAGGGGTTGGCGGGCGCGGGGCCGAAGAGGGGGTTGTTCGCCACCAGCACCGGATCCCTCGCCGCTTCGTAAGCAGTGCGGTAGCGTTCGAAGGTGCAGCCCTCGGCTGCCATGCGCGCTTCGAGCTGCGCAAAGTCCATCGCACCCGCCGCCTGCTGGAACAGCGCGAACAGCGCGGCGCGGTGCTGGAAGCGCGGCGTGTCGCCATCGGCGAAGGTTACGGCGTGCTCGGCCTCCAAGGCGGCGATGCCGGCCTCGAGCCCGAAGGCCTTGACCAGCCCGCTCCACTGCTTGGGCGTCAGCGCTGCGACCATGAACCGGACGCCGTCCTTGCAGCGGAAGTCGCGCCCGAACGCGCCCCAGATCGCATTGCCGAGCCGCTCGCGGTCGGCGCCGCGGTAGAGCGCCTCGGCCATCAGTCCGGCATTGGCCATTGTCCCGATCGCGACGTCGCCCAGCGGCAGACGCACCTCGCTGCCCTCACCGGTACGGTCACGGTGGCGCAATGCGGCGAGCATGGCGAAAGCGCCGTAAGCTCCGGTGATGAAATCCCAGGCGGGCAGCACCTGGTTCACCGGGGGCGCACTCGCCGCGTCCCAGTCCTCCGGGCCGGTCATCAGCGGATAGCCTGCGGCGGCGTTGACGGTGAAGTCCATCGCCTGCCGCCCGTCATGCCAGCCCATGACCCTCAGCGAGATCATGTCGGCGCGCTTGGCCGCCATCGCGGCGTGGCTGAGAAAACTCTGCTCCGGCAGGTTGGTGATGCACTGGCCGACGGCGCTCGCCAGCTCGACCAGCAGCTCGCGCCCCTCACCCGATTGCAGATCGAGCGCGACCGACTTCTTGGCGCGGTTGAGGTTCTCCCAGCTCAGCGAGCGCCCCTCGCGCGTCAGCATGTAGCGGTTGTAATCAAGCCCGCCCGCCTTGTGATCGACCCGGATCACCTCCGCGCCCAGCTGCGCGCAGTAAAGCCCCGCCGTGGGCGAGGCGACGAAGCTGGAGACTTCGACGATGGAGAGGTCGGTGAGGAGATTATACATTCTCTCTCCACTCGCGCAGCATGTGCTTGGCGATCTGGAGCTGGAGGATCTGCGTCGTGCCTTCGTAGATGCGGTAGATGCGGGCATCGCGGAAGAACCGCTCGGCGTCATATTCGGCGAGGTAGCCCGCGCCGCCGTAGATCTGCACCACCCGGTCGACCACGCGGCCGCACATTTCGGAAGCGAAGACCTTGAAGGCGGCGGCCTTGACGAGGATGTTCTCGCCCCGGTCGGCGCGGGCAGTGACATCTTTCATCATCGCCTCGGCGGCGTAGATCTCGATCTCGCTGTCGGCCAGCATCGCCTGGATCAGCTGGAAGTTGGCGATGGGTTCGCCAAAGGCCTTGCGTTCATTGGCGTAGCGCAGCGCGGAATCGAGCGCGCGGCGGGCATAGCCGGTCGCCGCCGCGCCGACCGAGATGCGGCCATTGTCGAGGCTCTTCATCGCGAAGACGAAGCCCTTGCCGGTCTCCCCGCCGAGCAAGGCGTCACCCGGCACGCGCACATCGTCGAGCATGATGTCCGAGATATGCGAGCCTGCCTGGCCCATCTTGCGGTCGGGCGACCCGCGTGAGACGCCGGGGCTGTTCATCGGCACGATGAACGCTGAGACGTGCGCGTTCTTGGGCAGCGCCTCCTTGCTGGTGCGCGCCATGATGAGGGCGACTTCGGCATGGGGGGCGTTGGTGATGTAGCGCTTGGTGCCGTTGAGAATCCAGCCGTTGCCGTCCGGATCGGCGACCGCGGTGGTCTGGAGACCGGCGGAATCGCTGCCCGAGCCGGGCTCGGTGAGGCCGAAGCAGGCGATTTTCCCTTCCGCGATTTGCGGATACCATTCGGCCTTCTGGGCTTCGGTGGCGCCGTTCTTGAGCGCGCTCGCGAACATCCCGACATTGATCGAAAAGATCGAACGGTAAGCGGGCGCGGCATAGGCCATGATGTTCACGACGCGGGCGTATTGCGTCATGTTGAGGCCTGCGCCGCCGTATTGCTCGGGCACCGAGAGGCCGAACAGGCCCATCTCGCGCATTTCTGTGAGGATGTCCTCGGGGATGCGATCCTCGGCGATCACCTGCGGCTCGGCCGGGATCAGCCGCTCTCGGACATAGCGGGCGAGCTGCTCGGCGAACTGTTCGAAGGTGTCCTCGTCCATGCCGGTGTTGTGCGGAGCGGCGAGATTGGCGGGGGCATTCATCGTTATGATCCTTGATCGCGGGAGGCGGCCACGCCCCGCCCGACTAGTTGCGCGCAGGTGCGGCGTCGCCTGTCATTTCGGCAGGCGCTGCCGCAGGCGCATCCGCCGGCCCCTGCGCTGGCCCATCACTCGCCAGCGCTTCGGGCGGCAGCTTGCTCTCGTCGAGCATCGATGCGGCATCCTCGAGCGCCTTTGCCTCACCCGGGCTGACCCCGCCGGGCGCGCTCGCCCCCTCGTCCCCGCAAGCAGCGAGGGCGAAAGCAAGCGCGAGCGCGGCGGCGAGGGGCGGACGCGGCGGCATGACGACGCTCGCGTCTACTCGGCCGGTTCTTCGTCGGCGGCGGCTGCGGCCTTTGCGGCGACATCGGCTGCGGCATCGCCGGCCTCGGTCGCGGTTGCCGCGGGCACAGCCGGGGCCGCGTCGGTGGCGGTGGCCGATGGATCGGCGACCGGCGCGTCACTGACCGGTGCGAGGGCGCTGTCGGCGGGCATCTCGACGGTATCGGCGCTCGCATCGGCCGACGCGTCGTCGGCACTACCGCAGGCGGCGAGCATCAGCGAACCAGCGGACAGCACGGCAAGAGTCTTGGAACTACGCATGATCGGGGATCTCTCCTTTAAGTGGATGTCGGACGGCGCGCGCGGCGCTGCCCGGTCGCTCCGGGGTTTAGCCAAGACGATGCCCTCAGGCCAAGCGGCAAATGGTGATTAACCTTTGGACGTTACGTTCGCGGCCATGACTCGCAAGCCCTCCTTTACGCTCAACGCGCTCGCTGCCGCCATCGCGCTCCCTGCCGCCGTACTCATGGCCCAGACCATGCCGGGGGGCTTCACCGTGGTTGAGAGCGGGCGCAGTTACTCGACCTTGCAGGACGCGGTGAACGCCGTCGGCAGCGGCCGCGCGACGATCCGCATCCAGCCCGGCACCTATCGCCAATGCGCGGTGCAGGTGGCCGGTGTGATCGTTTATGAGGCCGCAGAGCCGGGCACCGTGACCTTTGCGGGGACCGCCTGCGAGGGCAAGGCGGCCTTGGTGCTGCGCGGCACGGGCGCGGAGATCCGCGGCCTGACCTTCTCCGACATCGCCGTCGCCGACGGCAACGGGGCCGGAATCCGGCTCGAAAAGGGCGCGCTCAACGTCGCCTTGGCGCGATTCGAGAACAGCGAGCAAGGCATCCTTACCGCCGACGATCCTCAGGGACGTATCTACATCACCCGCTCGACCTTCACCGGGCTTGGCACCTGCGAGAATTCGGCGGGCTGTGCGCATTCGATCTATATCGGCAATTACGGCTCACTCACCGTGCGCGAGAGCCGGTTCGAGCGCGGCAACGGCGGCCACTACGTCAAGGCGCGTGCGGGCTCGGTCACGATCGAGGGCAACAGCTTCGACGACGCCAATGGACGCGCGACGAACTACATGATCGATCTGCCCGCAGGCAGCATCGGCCGGATCGCCGAGAACTGGTTCGTCCAGGGCCGCGACAAGGAGAACTACTCGGCCTTCATCGCGCTGGGCGCGGAGGAGGTGCTCCATTCCTCGACCGGGCTCAGGATCGAGAACAACGAGGCGCGCTTCGTCCCCGGCCTGTCACGCAGCAGCGTGTTCCTCGCCGACTGGACAGGATCGCGGGTGGTGATGCAGGGCAACCGCCTTGCGACCGGGCTCAAGCCATACGAGCAGCGCTAGATCAAGATGTGCCCCGAACGGTCGCGCTTGGTCGCCAGATAGCGGACGTTGTGCGGGTTTTCGGGGAGCTGGTGCGGGACGCGCTCGCTCACATTGATCCTAGCGGCCTGCAACGCCGCGACCTTGGCCGGGTTGTTGGTAAGCAGGCGGATCTCCCGCGCGCCCAGCAGCTCCAGCATCCGCGCTGCCACCGGGAAATCGCGCGCCTCGTCCGGCAGGCCGAGCCGCTGGTTGGCCTCGACCGTGTCGAAGCCCTGATCCTGCAATCGGTAGGCGCGCAGCTTGTTGA
Organism: Erythrobacteraceae bacterium; assembly: GCA_027489095.1. Taxonomy (GTDB): domain Bacteria; phylum Pseudomonadota; class Alphaproteobacteria; order Sphingomonadales; family Sphingomonadaceae; genus Erythrobacter. The sequence continues at coordinate 11,132 of JAIYAL010000061.1, read as the reverse complement.
CGAGCCCGATCCCGCGCCCCTCCTGCCGCATATAGAGCAGCACGCCCCATCCCCCGGTCTCGCGCGCCTCGCGCGCCATCGCCTGGAGCGCCGCATCAAGCTGCGGGCCGCAGTCGCACTTGAGGCTGCCGAGGATGTCGCCGGTGAGGCACTCCGAATGGAGCCGCACCAGCGGCTGGCGGTCGCCCGATTGGCGGCCGATGATCAGCGCGACGTGCTCGCGTAGGTCGGCACTGGAGCGGAAGGCGACGATCTCGGCGTCCTCGCTTGCCGACACGGGGAGCCGCGCGCGGGTGACGATCCGCAGAGCCCCGGCATCGGCATAGGCGGCCAGATCGCTCACTGCCACCGGCTGCGGCTCGCCCGCGCCCGCGGGGTCGACGAGGAAGGCGGGGAGGATGCCCGCGATCCGCGCCAGTTCGAGCGCGGCGGCGGCGGTCTCGGCCCAGTCGAGGCTCACCGCCTTGAACGGGCCCTTGAGCGGGTTGCGAAGGTCGAGCGCCGGATCGGCAACCGGCAGCGCATCGCCTAAGGAAAAGTCCTCGCCGCCCGCGATCAGCACCGGGGCATGCGGCACGGCTGCCTCACGCTGATTGGCGAGCTTGAGGGTGGCAGCGCGCGCGGCGGAGATCAGCATCTGCGGGGCGGTTGCGCCTTGCGCGATAGCGGTCTCCACGGGGAGCAGAAGAATCGGCTTACCTTGGCCGCCCTCGAACGCCAGCGGCCAGCCGTGGCGCAGCGCGTCCACGGCCTGCGCGGCGCGGCGTGAAGGCGAAGGCTCGCTCAGAGGTCAAACTCCGTGATCAGCGGGACGTGATCGGAAGGCTGAGTCCAGCCCCGCGCCTCCTCGATTACGCGGTGTGCCTGGGCTTGGCGAGCCAGACCGGGCGAGGCCCACATGTGGTCGAGGCGGCGGCCCTTGTCGTTCTCCTGCCAACCGGGATTGCGGTAGCTCCACCACGAGTAATAGCGCGTCGGCGCGGGGATGTGCTGGCGGCCGAGATCGACCCAGCCGTGGGCGTTTTGGAACTTGCCCAGGGTCTCGACCTCGATGGGCGTGTGGCTGACCACCTTCAGAAGCTGCTTATGGCTCCACACGTCGCTTTCCAGCGGGGCGATGTTGAAATCGCCAACGATCAGCGTGGGCCGGTCGAGCGTATCGGCCCAGCGGGTCATCCGCGCAAGAAAATCGAGCTTCTGGCCGAACTTGGGGTTCACCTCGCGGTCGGGGACGTCCCCTCCGGCGGGGACGTAGACGTTCTCGACCAGCACGTCCTTGCCCAACACCTCGACCCCGATGTGCCGCGCCTCTCCATTATTCTGCCAATCGTGCCGAGTGACCTCGCGGATCGGCACGCGGCTGACGGTGGCGACGCCGTGGTAGCCCTTCTGCCCGCTCACCGCCTGATGGGTGTAGCCAAGCGCCGCCAGCGCCTCGGCCGGAAAGAGGTGGCTCTCGCACTTGATCTCCTGCAGGCACAGGATGTCCGGCGCCGCCTCGGTGAGCAGCTTTTCGATGAGGCCCACGCGCAGACGCGCGGAGTTGATGTTCCAGGTGGCGACAGACAGCATGGCGGCGGACTTAAGCGGCAATCCGGCAAACTTCTAGCTTTCACTTTAATGTCGCATGGCGACGCGATAGGTCGAGGCGACCCCGCCGGAGACCTCATCATGACCCGCACGATCCTTGCCGCCCTGCTGCTTTCAAGTGTCGCCCTTCCCGCCCTCGCCAAGGACAGGCACTCCGCGCCCCCAACCGAGCCCAAGGCCAAGAACGTGATCCTGTTCATCGGCGACGGCATGGGCATCTCCACCATCACCGCGGCGCGCATCTACGAGGGGCAGAAGCGCGGTGAGACCGGCGAGGAAAACAGCCTCAGCTTCGAGAAATTCCCGAATGTGGCGCTGGTGAAGACCTACAACACCAACGCACAGGTGCCTGATAGCGCCGGAACCGCTTCGGCCATCCACACTGGGCTCAAGACCCGCATCGGCGTGCTCGGGATCGGGCCCGACGCGGTGCGCGGGGTGTGCAAGGACGCGCTCGCGCATCAGCTGCCGACGCTCGGTGAGGAGGCCACGCGCCGCGGCCTTGCGCTTGGCATCGTGACCACCACCCGCATCACCCACGCCACCCCGGCGAGCATCTATTCGCACTCCGCCGACCGCGACTGGGAGGCCGACTCCAATATCCCCGCCGACCAGCAGGGGCAGGGCTGCAAGGACATTGCGCTCCAGCTGGCGGAATCGACATTCGACGTCGCGCTCGGCGGGGGAACGGGCATGTTCTACGGCAGGAACGGCGGCGGCAGGCGCACAGATGCGGCGGCCGACCTGCCCGCGCAATGGGCCGCAAAGAACGGCGGCGTGGTGGTCAAGGACGCCGCAGGTCTCGCCGCCGCGCCGAAGGGCAAGCCGTTGCTCGGGTTGTTTAGCACGAGCCACATGACCTTCATGGTGGACCGCAAGCCGGATTCGAGCGAGCCGACCCTCACCGACATGACCGCTGCTGCGATCGCGCGGCTCAAGACCGATCCGGACGGCTATTACCTGATGGTCGAGGGCGGGCGGATCGATCATGCGCACCACGCCGGGCAAGCGGGCTACGCGCTCGAAGAGGCGGTCGAGTTCGCGCGGGCGGTGCAATATGCGGTCGAGCACACCGACCCAAAGGAGACGCTGATCATGGTGACCGCCGATCACAGCCATGTCCTCACGATTTCCGGCTACCCGCAGCGTGGCAACCCGATCCTCGGGCTGGTGGTTCCCCCGCCCGGTGGCGGGGACGGTGACCATGTGGGCGGCGAGGTGGAGGGCGCACCAACACCCGCCGCCGACGGCAAGCCCTATGCGACGCTCGGCTATGCGAATGGCCCGGGTGCGGTGAGGGGCGAGCGGCCCGCGCCCCAGACGGGGATCGCGGCGCGCCAGCAGTCACTGGTCCCGCTCGGTAGCGAGACCCACGGGGGCGAAGATGTCGCGCTGTTCGCGACCGGGCCGGGCGCGTCGCGGGCGCGCGGGGTGATCGAGCAGAACGTGATCTATTCGATCATAACCAGGGCGCTCGGCTGGCAGAAGTAACGGCTCAAGCCCGATTGCAGGCGCTTGAACGGCCGCGCCGCGACCGCAAGGCCGCCAAGGTGTTGAGGCGCCCGTCCGAGCTTATGCGAGGAAAGCCAAGCGGCCCGGATAGGCCGCACCCGGCGTTTGCGGGCGATATAAAAAAGCACAGAAACACAAAACCCTCGACCCGGGGGCGGTGGGTCGAGGGTTCCATGGAGCGTTCGTCACGCTTGTACAAGGCAGGCCCTTGGTGAAGGGTTGGCAACAGGGGGGAAACCTCCCTTCGGCCCGCCTTGTTCATATGAAATAGCCCAACACGCCTTTCAGCCAGATGAACGCAAACGTTTTTTTGTCGCTTTCATACAACCGCTGGGCCCTGTCCCGTTCACCCCGGACGACGAGCGGTGCCGCGCGGGTCCTTGAACGTGAATGTGCTGTCAGCCACCGCCACTCCGTACTTCTGGTTCGCAAGCTGCACGCGCGTGCGGTTGTTCTGCGCGTCGAGCGCGACCCAATGGGTGAGCTGCAAGCCGCCCGGCGCCGCGGCGTTCTTCACGAAGATCATCGTGATCATTCCGAACTCGGGCTTCTTGGGATCGCGCACTTCGACGCTGACCACGTCGGGCCGTCCGGTCGGCACCAGCTTGCCGAACCGCTTTACGTCCTTCTCGGGATCGAACAGCGCGCCGAGGGGTGAATTGCCAATCGGCCAGCGTTCAACCTGGTTCACCTCGTAGTCGATCACGTAAAGCGACTTGCCATTGGAGATGACGAGGAAATTGGCGGCCTTGCCGTAGTCGAAACGGATCTTGCCGGGCCGCTTGAGGGTCATCGTGCCGCGCAGGGTCTGGCCCTGCCGATCGGTCTGCGTGAAGTCGGCCTTCATCGTTGAGATAGCGCGCAATGCCCCGACCACGCGGTCGAGTTCGCCCGCCTGCCCCGATTTCTGTGCACCGCTCTGCGCGGCGGCGGGCTGGGTCAAGCTTGCGGGATTACCGGGGGCAAGGCCGAGCGCGAGCGCAGCAGCACCAAGACCCAGCGCCAGAGTGCGGGTGTAAGGGGAATGTATCGTCATGCCGACGCGCCTAGGGCCGAGGGCTTGAACTGTCGATGAATTATAGCGCTCCGCCGCCCGTCCGGGGCAGCGGGACGCCGAGCCGATCTTACTTGATCTTGGCTTCCTTGAACTCGACGTGCTTGCGCGCGACGGGGTCGTACTTGCGGAAGCTCATCTTCTCGGTGATGTTGCGCGGGTTCTTCTTGGTCACGTAGAAAAAGCCGGTGCCTTCGCTCGAGACGAGGCGGATCTTCACGGTGGTGGGCTTCGCCATGGCGGTTTCCTGTAAACTGGGTCGGCCCGCAAGGTTGCTGCACACGGGCGTCAAAAAACAAACGCGGCGCGCCCGGATCGCCCGGCACACCGCACACGGGCGCGCCTCTCGCCGATTCACGGGGAAAAGTCAAGGCGAGAGCCTGCGGCGGCTCACCAGTCTCCGGCTTGCGGCTTGCCGCGGTTCGCCTTGACCGCGCCGCGCACCTTCTTGCCCTTCAGGCGCTCGGTCTTGCCGACCCGGTTGAGGCGGGTTTTGGCCCGGCGCTTGGGCTGGGTCTGCGCCTCTTCGAGCAGTGCGGCAAGCTTGGCGCGCGCATCCTGGCGATTGGCTTCCTGCGTGCGGTGCGCCTTGGAGGTGATGATCAGGTCACCGTTCCCGGCCAGCTTCGCCCCTGCAAGCGTCCTGAGCCGCGCGAACACCGGCGGGGCGAGGCGCAGTGCATAGATGTTGACGCGCAGTTCCACCTCGGTCGCGACCTTGTTGGCGTTCTGACCGCCGGGGCCCGATCCTGCGAGGAAGCTCTCGCTTGCCAGCCGCAGCGCGCGGTCGGTCAGAGCCTCCGGCGTATCTTCATCCATCACTTGCCCCGAAGGCCAGGAAGTCGGCAGGCAGCGGCGCGCGCGCTTCGATGGGCGTCTTGTCGGGGCGCGTCACGGTAAGGCTCTCGGCATGGAGCATCGTGCGCTTCGCCCCGGCAACGGCGCCCGCACCATAGACAGGATCGCCCAGCAGAGGTGCGCCGAGGCCCTTCAGCGCGTGCACCCGCAGCTGGTGGGTCCGGCCTGTCTCGGGGCGGAAACGGATCAGGCTATGCGGGCCGAGCTCGCCCACCAGCTCCCAGTGCGAGACGGCTGGCTTGCCCTTCTTCGCCGCGATCATCCGCCAGCCCTTCTCCGCAGAGCTGATTTTGGCGAGCGAGAGTTCGATCGTCCCTTGCGTGCCCTCGGGATGCCCGGCGAGAATGGCGAGATAGGTCTTGCCCACCAGCCGCTCCTCGAAGGATTTGTTGAACCGCGCCAGAGCCTTGGGATTGCGCGCCAGCAGCAGGCAGCCGGAGGTGTCGGTATCGAGCCGGTGCACGGCCACAGGCGGGCGCTGGAAGCCGAGCTTCAGCTGCTCGAGATGGTCTTCGAGGCTGGGGCCGCCCTTGCGCGGGCGGTCGACGGACAGGCCGGCGGGCTTGTCGATGACGAGCGCTTCGCCGTCTTCGTAGAGGATCGTGATGTCGGGCATGGCTCCCGTTACCCGCTCGCCCCGGGCTTGTCGAACGCCCGTTGCCGCTAGACCAGCACCGCCCGCACCAGCCCGCGCACGGCGTTGCCGATCCAGAAGCCGTCCGCCAGATCGTCGAGGCCGAGCTCCGCCTCGCGGGCGCGGCCGTCTGCGATCAGGCTCTCCCGCAGCACGCCGGGGAGCAGGCCGAGGCGGGTGGGCGGGGTCAGCAGCACGCCGTCCGGGCCTTCCACGAAGACACTGGTGTAGCTCCCCTCGGTCACGAAGCCGTCGGCGCGAACCAGCAGGGCTTCATCCGCCCCCAGCGCCCGCGCCGCAGCGGCTGCGTCCTCGTAAAAGCCCCGGTCAGAGGTCTTGTGTATCAGCCGCCAGTCAGACGGGTCGAGCGGGTGGGGAAGTGCCGCCACCCTCAAGGGCTCCGTCGCCGTTGCGGGCAGCGGCGCGGTCTCCAGCGCGCTCGCCCCATTGCGCGACACCAGCAGTCGCACCTTGGCCGGCGCGTCAAGTTCGAAGCACAGCGCCTGGATCTGGTTCCTGAGCGCATGGCGATCAAAGGCGAAGCCGAGCTGGGCCGCGCTCGCCTTCATCCGCGCGAGGTGTTCTTCGAGGAGTGGGATGCCGCTGTCGGGCTCGAAGCGCATCGTCTCGATGAGATCGCAGGCCGGCCCGGCGAGGCCCGGTGCCGCGCGGCGCAGGAAGCCCGCCTTGACCTCGCATTCGCGCCGCTCGGCCATCGCCTCACTGTCGGCGACGATCGCCGAGCCGATTCCCAGCACTGCCGACCCTTGCCCGTTCTCGATGGGCGTGAGCCTGAGGGTGCGGATGGCGACGTTGAAAGCCGCATTGCCGTCTGCATCGATTCGTCCGACGGCGCCGCAGTAAGCGCCCCGCGCATCGCGCTCCACCTCGGTGAGCAATTCCATCGCACGGATCTTCGGCGCGCCGGTGATCGAGCCGCAGGGGAACAGCGCGCGCAGCAGATCCATCGCGCCCTGTCCGGGTGCGAGACGGGCGCGGACGGTGGAGACCATCTGGTGGACGGTCGGATAGCTTTCGACCGCAAAGGGCGCATCGACATGGACGCTGCCCGCTTCGGCGACGCGCGACAGGTCATTGCGCATCAGGTCGACGATCATCAGGTTTTCCGCGCGGTCCTTGACCGAGGTGGCGAGGTCTTCTGCCGCTGCGCGATCCGCCTCGGGAGAGGCGGCACGGGGACGCGTGCCCTTCATCGGCTTGACCTTGGCCTCGGCACCGCTGAGCGCCACAAACAGCTCGGGCGAGAAGCTCAAGAGCCAGTGCGACCCGTCGAAGATCAGCCCGCCATAACCCGCGCGCCCGGCATCGCGCAGGGCGGCATAGAGCCCGATCGCATCGCCGCGAAACGATCCGGCGAGGCTATAGGTAAGGTTTGCCTGATAGATGTCGCCTGCGTGGATCGCATCGCTGAGGACCCCGAAGGCCGCAGTGTAACCGGCCAGGGTGAGCTGCGGCTCCATCGGGCCGAGCGTGCCCGGGCCCTCTGCGCGGTCCCCCAGCCATGCGGGCACATCGGCGGCGGCAATCTTGCGGGGGGCGTCAAACAATCCGAGCCACACCAGCGGGCCTGCCGCGCCGCTCCGGCCTGCCGCGCGCCCGGCGAGCTTCGGTTCGAGCGCCAGCCCCGCCTCGTAAGCGATGTATCCGGCGAGCGATCCGCCCTGCGCAACGCGCGCCGCCTCGGCCTCGGCCAGCACGGTCTCGACCGCCTCGGGCCGGTGCGCGATGAACAGCGCGCGCGGGGCCTCGTAGAGCAGCGCATCGGCGGCGGCATCCCCGACGCGGGCATCATCGAGCAGAACGAACGGCACTGGCTGACCCATGCGCCGAACCTTAGCCCAAATCCGCGCCAAGTCGAGAACTTGACCGCCGCGCGCGCTGCCTGCACATCGCGGGGGAACGAACGTAAGGGGGCGTGTGGGACATGACGGACGGGGCAGGCGAGATCTTCCTGGGACTGGGCGCGGACGGATCGCGCCAAGCGCTGCTGCTCAGCCGCGCCAACCGCCACGGGCTGATCGCCGGGGCGACCGGAACCGGGAAAACCGTGACTTTGCAAGGCATCGCCGAGAGCTTTTCTGCGATGGGCGTCCCGGTGTTCGTCGCCGACGTGAAGGGTGACCTTGCGGGCATCGCCATGCCGGGATCGCCGACCTTCAAGCACGCTGACAAGCTGGAGAGCCGCGCCCGCGAGCTGGGCATCACCGACTATAGCTATGCTGATAACCCCGTGATTTACTGGGATCTCTATGGCGAACAGGGCCACCCGATCCGCACCACGGTGAGCGAGATGGGCCCGCTGCTGCTCTCCCGCCTGCTTGACCTGAACGAGACGCAGGAGGGCGTGCTCCAGATCATCTTCCGCCATGCCGACGAGAACGGGTTGCTCCTGCTCGATTTCGCCGATCTGGCGGCTCTGCTCGCCTGGGCGAATGATAATGCCGCTGAATTGTCAGGGAAATACGGCAACGTCACCAAGCCTTCGGTCGGCTCGATCCAGCGGCAATTGCTGTCGTTCGAGGCGCAGGGCGCGGACCATTTCTTTGGCGAACCGGCGCTTGAGATCGACGATTTCCTCAAGGTCGACGATCAGGGGCGTGGCTATGTCAACGTGCTGGCCGCCGACAAGCTGATGCGCAGCCCCAAGCTTTACGCCACGTTCCTGCTGTGGCTGCTGGCGGAACTGTTTGAAAGCCTTCCCGAAGTCGGCGATCCGGAGAAGCCCAAGCTGGTGTTCTTCTTTGATGAGGCGCACCTGCTCTTCACCGACGCCCCAAAGGCGCTGATGGACACCATCGAGCAGGTCGTGCGCCTGATCCGTTCCAAGGGCGTCGGGGTCTATTTCATCACGCAGAACCCGATTGATATTCCAGAGAAAGTTGCCGGGCAGCTGGGCAACCGGGTGCAGCACGCTTTGCGCGCTTTCACCCCGCGCGATCAGCGGGCGATCAAGGCGGCGGCGGAGACCTTCCGGGTCAATCCCAAGCTCGATGTCGAGAGCGCGATCACCGAGCTCAAGGTCGGCGAGGCGCTGGTCTCGACGCTTGATGCGGACGGCGCGCCGAGCATTGTCGAGCGCACGCTGATCGTCCCTCCGCGGTCACGACTGGGGCCGGTAAGCGAGAAGGAACGCGCGATAATCCAGTCGGTTAGTCCGCTGGAAGGCAAATACGACACCCGCGTCGATCGTGAAAGCGCCGCCGAGGTGCTCGCCGCCAAGGCCGCCGATGCCGCCGCCACGGCCGAAGAGGTCGAGGCGCAGGGCGAGGAAGCGGTGCGCGGGCAGGCGCGCAAGAGCCCGAGCCTGTGGGGCAAGGCCCTGACAACCGGCGCAAAAGTCGCGCTTGGCGGGGCGGCGGCGGTTGCCGCATCCAAGATCACCGGCAGCAAAAGCCGCGCCAATCCGATCGCCTCGGGCGTCACCTCGGCCGCGGGGTCGATCGCGACCGACCTGGCCGGGCCGATTGTCGGACGGTTCGTGCGGAACCTGATCGGCGGGCTGATGCGCTGACCGCCCCAAAAGCGATGTTTCACGTGAAACACCGTTTTTGGCGGGGGTCTAAGGGGGGTCTGGCAGGGGTCTAGCGGGGGTCTAACCCCCGGTGAGCCCCGATCTGGCGCGCGCGAAGGCGAACCTGGCGCGGATCGACCAAACCTCCAGCCCCGGCGCGCTCATTCTTTTGGCAACATGCAAAAGGCGTTGAGCTTGTTGCCATCGGGATCGCGGAAATAGCCCGCGTAAAAGCCGTCATCGCCGCGCGGGCCGGGCGCGCCTTCGCAGGTGCCGCCGTGCGCCATCGCGGTGTCATAGATCGCGTGAACTTTCTCGGGGCTGTCGACATCGAGCGCGACCATCACGCCGTTGCCAACCGTGGCAGGCTCGCCATCGAACGGCACGGTCGCCGCGATACCCGGAGCGCCGCCCCATTCACCCCAGGCGATGAAAGCTTCTGTATCCATCATCCGCCCAACCCCGAATTGCGCGGCCAGCGCGTCATAGAACGCCGCGGCGCGCGGCAGGTCATTGGTGCCGAGGGTGACATAGCCGATCATTGATTGTTCCTCCCATGAAGCGAATCGCTGTAGGAGAACATTACCGGAACATCGGGCTTCCAACAAGCGTGGGGGTGGCCCCAAAAACGTCGCCCCGGACTTGATCCAGGGCGACGATGCTAGAGGGGCAGTGTCTCGCGCTCCAGCCACGCCAGATCCTCGCCCTCCAGCCGGGGGCTGAGCAGCGCGCGCACCTTGGCATGGTAGGCATCGACCCACGCGATTTCCTCTGCCGTCAGCAGGTCACGCGCGATCAGCTTGCGATCCAGCGGCACGAAGGTCAGCGTCTCGAACCCGAGATAGCGCCCTTCCATGCCTTCGATCTGGCGTTCTTCCACCAGCACGAGGTTTTCGATGCGGATGCCGAAGGCGTTTGGCTTGTAATAGCCCGGCTCGTTGGAAAGGATCATCCCGGCGAACAATTCCTGCCCGGTGCCCGCCTGCCCTCCATAAGGCTTGGCGATCCGCTGCGGGCCTTCGTGCACGGCGAGGAAGCTGCCCACGCCGTGGCCGGTGCCGTGGGCATAATCGACGCCTGCTTCCCACAGATATTGCCGTGCCAGCACATCAAGCTGGCCTCCGGAAGTGCCTTGCGGGAACACCGCGCGGGCGATCTGGATGTGGCCCTTCAAGACCCGGGTGTTGCGATCACGCATTTCGGCGGTGGGCTCGCCCAGACCATCCGGCGTCCCGATCCACACGGTGCGGGTGATGTCTGTGGTGCCGCCCCCGGACTGTTCGGCATACTGCCCGCCGGAATCGACGAGATAGATCGAGCCCGGCGGGACCTTGATATTGCTGTCTTCGTCCACCTTGTAATGCGGCAGCGCGGCGTGGCCGGCGGCGGCGGAAATGGTGTCGAAGGAGAGGTCTTTGAGAGCGGGGTCTTCGGCCCGGAAGGCGGCGAGCTTTGCGGCGGCGGCGAGTTCGTCGATTGCGCCCCCCGGCGCTGTGATCTCCAGCCAGCGCAGGAACTTTGTCACCGCCGCCCCATCACGCGCCTGCGCGTCGCGGTGGCCCTGCTGTTCGCACGTGTTCTTCACCGCCTTCGCAAGGATCGTCGGATCCTGCTTGAAGGCGAAGGACGCGCCGCCCGCCTTGAGGCCCAGCGCGATTCCCGCGACCGCGAAGTCCGGGTCGATGGCGACGCTCTTGCCCGCGAATTCGCTCAAGCTTCCCTCGAAGGCGGCGCGGTCACGGATCGTCACCGCGTTGCCCAAGTGGCGGGTCAGCGCGGGCGTGACTTTCTCGGGCGCAATGAACAGCTCGGCGCTGCCGTCCTTGTGGGCGATGACATAGGACAGCGCGACGGGGGTGTGCGCCACGTCGGCCCCGCGGATGTTGAGCAGCCAGGCGACCGAATCGAGCGCGGGGATGACCACCGCATCGTGGCCTTCCTTGACGAGCCAA
>JAIYAL010000006.1 GCA_027489095.1 Erythrobacteraceae bacterium | reverse complement strand
CACGCTCACCTATGAAGCCGTGCACCAGACCACCATGGCGGGCCTCGGCCAGACCACCGCGGTCGGCATCGGCGGCGACTCGGTCAACGGCACCAACTTCATCGACGTGCTCGACCTGTTCCTTGACGACCCCGAAACGGAATCGATCATCATGATCGGCGAAATCGGCGGTTCTGCCGAAGAAGAAGCCGCTGCCTTCATCAAGGCCGAAGCTGCCAAGGGCCGGAGCAAGCCGATGGTCGGCTTCATCGCCGGGCGCACCGCCCCTCCGGGCCGCCGCATGGGCCATGCTGGCGCCATCGTCAGCGGCGGTCAGGGCGGCGCGGAAGACAAGATCGCGGCGATGGAAGATGCGGGCATCCGCGTCTCGCCCTCGCCTTCGCTGCTGGGGGAAACCCTCGCCGCGATGCTGAAAGAACTGGCCTAACCGCCGTTTAGAATACCGGCCCCTCGCGACCCCGCGCGGGGGGCCATCCTTCCTCCTCCCCAGGAGTCCCATCATGGGCAACGAACCGCAGAACTTCATCCCCGCCTTCACCGATCAGGAAGGCCCGCAGCCCGGCCCGTCCTGGGCGAAGCGCGCCTGGCTCGACACGCTGGCGGACAGCGCCGCTGATCTGACCGCAGCGATGGACCCGACCGAGATGACGCTCGCGGTCGCCAAGGCGGCGAAGGATGCGGGCAAGACGCTCGATCCCCAGGCCGTCGAGAAGGCAGCGAAACTGTCGATCGCAGCGATGACGCTGGTGCGCCTCTACCGCGTGCGCGGCCACATGGCGGCGAACCTCGATCCGCTCGGCCTCTCCAACCGCGAAGGCCCGGCTGACCTGACGCTCGAATGGCACGGCCTTGCGGGCAAGGAGAACGAGGACGTCTATGTCGGCGGCGTGCTCGGGATGGAGTGGACCACGGTCGCCGCGCTCCACCAGCGCCTGCGCGCGGTCTATTGCGGCAAGGTCGGCCTTGAATACATGCACATCGCCGATACCGAAGAGCGCCGCTTCCTCCAGGACAAGTTCGAAAAGCCCGGCGAGACGATCCAGTTCACCCCCGAGGGCAAGAAGGCGATCCTCGCTGCGGTGCTGCGCGGGGAGCAGTATGAGGAATTCCTCGCCCGCAAGTACGTCGGCACCAAGCGTTTCGGGCTTGATGGCGGGGAATCGATGATCCCGGCGCTGGAAGCCGTGATCAAGCACGGCGGCAGCGCAGGCGTGCGCGAGATCATCTACGGCATGGCCCACCGCGGGCGCCTGAACGTGCTCGCCAATGTGATGGCCAAGCCCTACCGCGTGATCTTCCATGAATTCTCGGGTGGCTCGGCCAGCCCCGATGATGTCGGCGGATCGGGCGATGTGAAATATCACCTCGGCACCTCGACCGACCGCGAGTTCGACGGGATCGCGGTGCACATGAGCCTCGTGCCCAACCCCTCGCACCTTGAAGCGGTCAACCCGGTGGTGCTCGGCAAGGTGCGCGCGCAGCAGGCGATCCGCGACGATCTGCCGAAGAAGAACCAGGTGCTTCCGGTGCTGATCCACGGCGACGCTGCCTTCGCCGGCCAAGGCGTCGTGTGGGAAAGCCTCTCGCTCTCGGGCGTGCCGGGCTACGATACCGGCGGGTGCATCCACTTCATCATCAACAACCAGATCGGCTTCACCACCTCGCCGAAATTCGCCCGCTCCTCGCCCTATCCGAGCGATGTCGCCAAGGGCGTGATGGCGCCAATCCTCCACGTCAACGGCGATGATCCCGAAGCGGTGACCTTCGCCTGCAAGCTCGCGGTCGAATACCGCCAGACCTTCCACCGCGATGTCGTGATCGACATGTGGTGCTACCGCCGCTTCGGCCACAACGAGGGCGACGAGCCCAAGTTCACCCAGCCGCTGATGTATGACGCGATTCGGGCCCACCCCAAGGTCAGCGTGTCCTACGAGGCGCGGCTGGTGCGCGAAGGGGTGGTCGAACCCGGTACCCGCGAGCAGATCGCCGCCGATTTCGTCGCGCTGCTCGAAGAGGAGTTCGAAGCCGGCAAGAACTACAAGGCCAACGAGGCCGACTGGTTCGGTGGCCGCTGGGCGGGGCTCAACAAGCCCGCCGATCCGGAGACCGCGCGCCGCTCGGTCGAGACCGCGATCGAGCCCAAGGTGCTGGATTCGCTGGGCCGCACGCTCACCGAAGTCCCCGCTGATCTCGACATCCACAAGACCCTCGACCGCGTGCTCGCCGCCAAGCGCGAGATGTTCAGCTCAGGCGAAGGCTTCGATTGGGCGACCGCCGAGGCACTCGCCTTCGGCAGCCTCGTGATGGAAGGCTATGGCGTGCGCCTTTCGGGGCAGGATTCCGGACGCGGCACCTTCAGCCAGCGCCACGCCGTGTGGGTCGACCAGAAGACCGAGCGCAAATATGTGCCGCTGAGCACGCTGCGCCACGGCAAGTTCGAAGTCTACGATTCGACGCTGTCGGAATACGGCGTGCTCGGCTTCGAATATGGTTTCGCCATGGCCGATCCCAAGAGCCTGGTGCTGTGGGAAGGCCAGTTCGGCGACTTCGCCAACGGCGCGCAGATCATGATCGACCAGTTCATCGCATCAGGGGAAAGCAAGTGGCTGCGCGCCAACGGCCTGGTGATGCTGTTGCCGCACGGCTACGAGGGGCAGGGCCCGGAGCATAGCTCCGCGCGCCTCGAACGTTTCCTCCAGCTGTGCGCCGACGACAACATGTGCGTGTGCAACATCACCACCCCGGCGAACTACTTCCACGTGCTGCGCCGCCAGATGCTCCGGTCTTTCCGCAAGCCGCTGATCATCATGAGCCCCAAGTCGCTGCTGCGCCACCCGATGGCCAAGAGCGACAAGAGCTCCTTCCTGGGCGAGCGCCAGTTCCGGCGCATCCTCTCCGACCCGAAGGACATCGCCGACGAGAAGGTGCGGCGTCTGGTGCTGTGCTCGGGCAAGGTCGCCTACGACCTGATCGAAGCGCGCGATGCGGCGGGACAAGATGATGTGTCGATCGTGCGCATCGAGCAGCTCTTCCCCTTCCCCGGCGATCCGCTCAGCGTTCGGCTTCAGCGCATGACGAACCTCAAGGACGTCGTGTGGTGCCAGGAAGAACCGCGCAACAACGGCGCGTGGTTCTTCGTCAACGAGCGCATCGAGGAATCGCTGACCGCCGCCGGACATGCCGGGATGCGTCCGAGCTATGCCGGGCGCGACGCCTCGGCCTCGCCGGCGACCGGTCTCGCCAGCCGACACAAGGCCCAGCAAGAGGCGCTCGTCGCCGCTGCGCTGGGGCTTTGATGGCTCGCCACACTTCACATCAGATCTAAGCAAGTTTCAGGAACCCGTTAGATGGCCACCGAAATCAAAGTTCCCGTCCTCGGCGAATCCGTCACCGAAGGCACCATCGCCGAATGGCTGAAGCAGCCTGGTGAAGCGGTCGCTGCGGACGAGGCAATTTGCAGCCTCGAAACCGACAAGGTCGCGGTCGACGTGCCATCGCCCGTCGCGGGGATCATGTCGCAGCACCTCGTTGCGGTGGGCGACACGGTCGAAGTCGGCGCGGTGATCGCAGTGATCGAAGAAGGCGCGACGGCAGCCGCCGCCGCTCCCGTGGCGGCTGCGGCTCCGGCTCCGGCCGCTGCCAAGGCCGACACCCCGGCCCCCGCCGTGGCCTCCGAAGAGCTGTCCGGTGCCGCCCAAACCATGTCGCCCGCAGTGCGCCGCGCGGTGCTTGAGCACGGGCTCGATCCCTCGACCATCAAGGGCACTGGCAAGGACGGACGCCTGACCAAGGAAGACGTGCTGGCTGCGGCCGAAGCCCGCAAAAGCGGCGCTGCGCCTGCGCCTGCCCCCGCGCCAGCGCCAGCGCCAGCGCCCGCCCCGGCCCCTGCCGCGCCGGTCGCCACCGGCGGCGCGCGCGGGACCGAGCGGGTCAAGATGACGCGGATGCGCCAGACCATCGCCAAGCGGTTGAAGGCCGCGCAGGACAATGCCGCGCTGCTGACCACCTTCAACGACGTCGACATGAGCGCGGTGATGGAGGCGCGTGACAAGTACAAGGATCTGTTCGCCAAGAAGCACGACATTCGCCTGGGCTTCATGGGCTTCTTCGCCAAGGCCGCCTGCCTTGCCTTGAAGGACGTTCCCGCTGCCAACGCCTATATCGATGGCGACGAGATCATCTACCACGACTATGTCGATATCTCGGTCGCGGTCTCGGCCCCCAACGGCCTCGTCGTCCCCGTGATCCGCGATGCCGACAAGAAGGGCTTTGCCCGGATCGAACAGGACATCGCCGAT
>JAIYAL010000027.1 GCA_027489095.1 Erythrobacteraceae bacterium | reverse complement strand
CACCATTTCCAACATTCCGGTGAAGTTCGTCCAATGGCAGGCCATTCCAAGTTCAAGAACATCATGCACCGCAAGGGTGCGCAGGACAAGAAACGCGCGGCGATGTTCTCCAAGCTTTCGCGTGAGATCACCGTGGCAGCCAAGATGGGCATGCCCGATCCCGACATGAACCCGCGCCTGCGCCTTGCGGTCAACGCCGCCCGCGCGCAGTCGATGCCCAAGGACAATATCCAGCGCGCCATCGACAAGGCAGCGCAAGCGGGCGGCGAGGATTACGTCGAGATCCGCTACGAAGGCTATGGCCCGGGCGGCGTCGCCCTGATTGTCGAGGCGCTGACCGACAACCGCAACCGCACCGCAACCAATGTGCGCACCGCATTCTCGAAAAACGGCGGCAACTTGGGCAGCGAAGGCTCGGTGAGCCACGGCTTCGAACGCCGCGGGCTGATCGAATACTCGGCCGCTGCGGGCGACGAGGAGAAGGTCCTCGAAGCCGCCATCGAGGCGGGCGCGGATGACGTCGAAAGCTCGGAAGACGGCCACACCATCTGGACCGCCGCAGACGCGCTCCACGGCGTCGCGGGCGAGCTTGAAAAGGTGCTCGGGCCGGCCGACAACGTGAAGCTGGCGTGGAAGCCGGTGCTCAGCGTCGACGTCAACGAAGAGACCGCCGCGACGCTGATGAAGCTGATCGACACGCTCGACGATGATGACGACGTCCAGACCGTCTGGGGCAATTACGAAATCCCCGACGAAGTGATGGAAAAGCTGGGCTGATCATCCTCGGCCTCGATCCGTCGCTCTCCTCGACCGGCTGGGGCGTGATCCGGGCCGAGGGCTCGCGGGTCAGTCACGTCGCCAACGGACAGATCAAGACCGATGCCGGTGCCCCCATGGCCGAGCGGCTTGCGGCGCTTCAGGCGGGGCTCGCCGAGGTGATCGCCGCCCACAGCCCAACCCGCGCCGCGGCGGAGGAAATCTTCGTCAACAAGAACCCCCAATCGACCCTCAAGCTCGCCCAGGCGCGCGGCTGCGTGCTGGCGGCGTGCGGGGCGGCGGGCCTGTCGGTCAACGAACACGCCGCCCGGCTGGTCAAGAAGGCGGTGACCGGCACTGGCGGGGCGGAAAAGGCGCAGGTCGCCGCGATGGTGAAAGTGCTGCTCCCGGGCGCGGCGATTGCAGGAAGCGATGCGGCCGATGCGCTCGCGGTGGCGATTGCGGACGCGCATCTGGCCCCGCGCACTTAATCGGAGAGACACATGACCATCCATCTTTACGGCATCCCCAACTGCGACACGGTGAAGAAGGCCCGCGTTTGGCTCGACCAGCAGGGCCGCGCCTACACCTTCCACGACTACAAGAAGGAAGGCGCCGACCCCGAGCGCATCGCACACTGGATCGCGGTCGCTGGTCTTGACGTGGTGGTGAACCGCAAGGGCACGACCTTCCGCGCGCTGTCCGATGCCGAGAAGGCTGCGGCGGCAGACAGTCACACCGCTGTCGCTTTGCTCGTCCAGCAGCCCAGCATCATCAAGCGGCCAATCGTCGAACATCCCGGCGGCGTGCTGGTCGGGTTCAAGGAAGAAGAATGGTCCGCAACCTTGCTCTGATCGCGCTCTTGGCGCTGGCGGCCACCCCGGCGGCAGCGCAGGGTCAGGAGATGCTCATCATCGCCCATCGGGGCGCCAGCGCCGAGCGGCCCGAACACACGCTCGCCGCCTATGAACGCGCGATCGACCAAGGCGCGGACTATATCGAGCCCGATCTGGTCGCGACCAAGGATCTGGTGCTGGTCTCGCGCCACGAAAACGAGCTGTCGGGCACCACCGATGTCGCGACCCGCGAGGAGTTCGAGGACAGGCGGCGCGACAAGACCATCGATGGAAGGCTGGTCGCGGGCTGGTTCGCCGAGGACTTCACCCTCGCCGAACTGCGCACCCTGCGTGCCAAGGAACGCATCCCCTCGCTGCGCCCGGCCAATGCGCGGTTTGACGGGCTGTATCAGGTGCCGACCTTTGCGGAGATCGTGAAGCTGGTGCGCGCCAAAGAGGCGGCGACAGGCAAGCGGATCGGGCTTTACCCTGAATTGAAGCACCCCACCTTCCTGCTGCAGAACGGCGGGATCGACATGGTCGATCTGCTGCTGCGCGAATTCCGGCAGCTCGGGATCACCCCGGCCGACCCGGTGTTCGTCCAGAGCTTCGAAATCGCGCCCTTGCAGCGCCTCAAGCAGCGCGGCCCCGGGTTCAAGCTGGTGCAACTCGTCGAACCGCTCGGCGGCCCGGCGGACGAGCCCGCGATGCGCTATGCCGATATGGTGACGCCCACCGGCCTTGCCGAAATCGCCAAATATGCCGCCGCGGTGGGGGCCCATATCGGCATGGTGCTGATGCCCGAAGGCACGCCGACGACACTGGTTGCGGATGCGAAGGCGGCCGGTCTGGACGTGCACGCCTGGACAATCCGCCCGGAGAACGAGTTCCTGCCTGCGATGCTGCGAACGGGCGAAGATCCCAAGGGCAAGGGCTGCGGTGACGTGAAGCTCGCCGCGCTGCTCAAGGCGGCCGGCGTCGCGGGCGTGTTCTCCGACGGGCCGCTCAAGGGGCGGAGCTGCCCTTAGGCCCGCCGCGCGCTCAAGATATAGTTGAGCGACATATCGTCCGACAGGTGCAGCCCCTTGCCCGGGCGCCACGCGATACCGCGCTTGGCCGTCACGGTCAGGCCGACGTCGGCCAGCAGCGTCTCTAACTCCTCGGGCGTGATGAAGTCCTCCCAGTGGTGCGTACCCTTGGGGACATAGCCCACCGCCTCGGCCGCGCCGACCAGCAGAACGCGGCTTGCCGCGGTGCGGTTCGGGGTGGACATGACCAGCAAGCCACCCGGCGCGAGCCGCGCTGCGACATCGCGCAGGAAGGCGGGCTTGTCGGCGACGTGCTCGATCACCTCCACGCAAGTGACAAGATCGAAGGTGCCGATGTCGAGCCCGG
The DNA here is from genome assembly GCA_027489095.1 of Erythrobacteraceae bacterium. GTDB lineage: Bacteria > Pseudomonadota > Alphaproteobacteria > Sphingomonadales > Sphingomonadaceae > Erythrobacter. The sequence goes on along the minus strand of JAIYAL010000027.1, from coordinate 5,391 downwards.
CTACCTCGCCCGCCATGTAGCGGATATCGAGGCCGACAGCTTCCGAATGGGCTGCCGCCGCCGCGACATTCTGGCCCGCCGCGTCCACACCCGTCACGCTTGCGCCGAGCCGGGCGAGCGGCTCGCACAGCAGCCCCGCGCCGCAGCCGATATCGAGCGCGGACTTGCCCGCCAGCGGCCTGGCAAGCGCGCGAGCGCCCGGCCAATGCGCGTCTATCGCGTCACGAATGAAGGCAAGCCGCACCGGGTTCACCTGATGGAGCGAGGCCATCGGCCCCTTGGGGTTCCACCAGTCGCGCGCCAGATTTGCGAAGAATTCCGCCTCTTCGGGACGGATAGTGACATTCGAGACGTTTGCGTTTCCCATGAACGCCCCTTAACAGCGCCCGCGGACACTCACCAGCGGGAGCGCGAACTTGGCCCGGATCGTGATGAAATTCGGCGGTACATCGATGGCGGGGACGGAACGCATCCGCCGCGTGGCCAATATCGTGCGTGCGCAGGCCGCGCGCGGGGATCAGGTCGCCGTGGTGGTCAGCGCGATGGCGGGCGAGACCGACCGGCTCGTCAATTTCTGCCGCGAGGCCAATCCGCTCTACGACCCGGCTGAATATGACGTGGTCGTCGCCAGCGGCGAGCAAGTCACCAGCGGCTTGCTCGCGCTCACGCTTCAGGCGCTGGGCTGCAAGTCACGCAGCTGGCTCGGCTGGCAATTGCCGATCAACACGATCGAGGCCCACGCCAAGGCCCGCATCGACAATATCGACGCGCCTGCGCTCATCGCCGCGCTGGAAGCGGGCGAGATCGCAGTGATCCCCGGATTTCAGGGCGTCTCCGAAGATGGCCGCATCACCACATTGGGCCGCGGCGGATCGGACACCTCGGCGGTCGCGGTCGCGGCGGCGATCAAGGCGGATCGCTGCGACATCTACACCGATGTCGACGGCGTCTACACCACCGACCCGCGCATCGTCGCCAAGGCGAAGAAGCAGAAGGCGGTGACCTACGAGGAAATGCTCGAACTCGCCTCCGTCGGCGCCAAGGTGCTGCAGACCCGCTCGGTCGGGCTGGCGATGAAAGAAAAGGTGCGGGTGCAGGTGCTCTCGAGCTTCATCGGCGAGGGCGCCCCGCCTGCCGACGATCTGCCGGGGACGATGATCGTCTCCGATGAGGAAATGGACGAATTGGTGGAGAATGGCCTGATGGAACGCCAGCTTGTGACCGGCATCGCGCATGACAAGAACGAGGCCAAGGTGATCCTCACCCGCGTGCCCGACCGTCCCGGCGCGGTGGCAAACATTTTCGAACCGCTCGCCGCGGCCAGCATCAATGTCGATATGATCATTCAAAACGTCGGGCGCGACAAGGGTGAGACCGACGTGACTTTCACCGTGCCGCAATCCGATCTCGCCCGCGCGCAGGCACTGCTGGAAGACCGCCGCGACGCGATCGGCTTCAACCGCATCATTACCGACAGCAAGATCGCCAAGATCAGCGTCGTGGGCGTGGGCATGAAAAGCCACGCAGGGGTGGCCAGCTCGATGTTCCGGGCGCTGTCGGATCGCGGCATCAACATTCAGGCGATTTCGACCTCCGAGATCAAGATCAGCGTGATGATCGACGAAGACGAGACCGAGCTGGCCGTGCGCGTGCTGCACACCGCCTACGGGCTGGATGCCAAGGACTGACCGTAATCGGGAAGCGCCAGCCAGCGTCCGAACAGGGCGTCGGGATGCTCTCCATCGGTCGCAGGCCCGGCGCGGCGTTCCTCGGACGCGAGGGTGACAGGAGCGCTTGTTGCCAGCCGCTCCGCCCCGCTTTCGCCGCCGCCCCCGCCCCAAGACGTCCTGTTAGCTGAAAGGTAACCCGTTTCATCGGGCTTAACCATATCAGGTGACTGCGCCTTCATCATTTGGGCCAAGATTGTTGGCGTCCTCATTCTCGAGGATGAAAGGCGCCTCCCATGGCCATCAAGGCCCATCTCGACCTGCAGTCCCCCGGCGACGGTTCCAGTGACGTGCAGCGCGCCGCTGCACGGCGCGCGCTGCGTCTTGAAACCAGCGGCTTCATTGCCGGCTCTGGCCCGGAAGGGGCCGAAGCCAATGTCACGATCCACAATATCTCGGCCGCAGGCCTGCTGATCGAAACCGGGCTGGAGCTTGCCGAGGGCGAGCCGCTCGCTGTCGAATTGCCCGAGGCCGGTCTCGTCACCGCGGCGGTTGTGTGGCGTAGCGAGCGCCTTTACGGCTGCGCCTTCGACGCGCCGATCGGCCCTGCGGCGCTGGCCGCAGCGCAGCTTCAGGGCTTTGCGCCGGGCATGCCGGACAGGCCCGCAGCCTCTGCCCCCACACTCTCACCAAGCGCCGCCGCGCGCGGTACGGGCGAGGCGATGGGTCACCGGCTCAACCGGTTGCGCCGCGAGGCGGGACTGACCCTCGCCGACGTCGCCGCCACGCTCGGGGTCAGCAAGCCGACCGTCTGGGCGTGGGAAAAGGGCAAGGCGCGCCCGCTTCCCGAACGCCTCACCGCGATCGCCGCCGCGCTCGGCGTGGATCCCCATACCCTCGCCCCTGCCCCCAGCCCTGCGCGCGAGATCGACATGGTAATCGCCGAGTGTCGCCAGCGCATCGCCGAGGCCTGCGGCACCAGCAGCGACGCGGTGCGGATCATGATTGAGCTTTAGCCCTTTGGTTCCCGGCCTAGCGGCGATACTTAATGCGCCCACTACGTATTGGAGAGACTGCCCCAATCAGAAGATATGGTAAACGGAACTTGAAGATGATTCGTTTTTTAGTCGGTTAAACAAATGAAACTAACTAATAATCGCACATCTTTAAGAAAACAGGGATAGATTTTCGATCAAATCGTTCTTTCGTTAGTTACCTTGTAATCTGACGAAGATCGGGGACGTTGAAATCGCCATACTGCTGGGGCACTTTCGGTATGAAGATCGGTTTAAGTGACGTCGAAGGCCATGTGCTGCATGGCCTGCTGGAAGAGACTTCCGGCGATATCGTGATCAGGCTCGACCGGCACGGCTTCATCATCCACGCTTCGGCGAATATCGCCGAACTCGGCCTCGACCTGTCGGCGGCGCTGCTGTTGCCCCACATCACCGACCTTGCCGAGCGCGATCATGCCGCCTTCCTTGGCGAGCACGTCGCGGCAGCCCTTGCGGACGGTCCGCAGAGCGGGTGGGCGGAGTTCCCGGTGATCGCCTGTCCCGAACGCGCCACCTGCCACGAAGCGCATTGCCAGCGTTGGTATGCCCTCACCCTGAGGCCGATGCGCGATTCTCGCGGCATTGCCGACGGCGCGCTCTGCCTGATGCGATCGGTGCAGCAGGTGCGCAGCCTTGAAGGCGAGCTCCACGCGCGCGCGGTCACCGATCCGCTCACTGGCCTTGCCAACCGCGCCGCCTTCTGCGCCAGCCTCAGGCGCCACCTCGCGAATGGCGGCGGACAGATGGTCGCAGTTTTCGCGATCGACGCGATGCGCGCGCTGAGCTTGCGCTACGGCCAGCGCACCGCGGACGAGGTGGTGTGGGGGTTTGCCAAGTTCCTCGAGACGATGGCGCTGCCCGGGCATGAACTCGCCCGGCTGGACGGCGAGCGTTTCGCGATTGTGCTGCCCGAGATGACCTCGCGAGGGAGCCGCGAATGGGCTGAGGACGTGGTCGCAACCTTTGCAGGCATTGCCGCCTCCGCCTCCTCGAAGGCGCCGCAGCTGACCGCGAGCGCAGGCCTTGCGCGGATCGAATGCACCGTCGACTGGACCCTGCGCGAGGCGGAACTCGGCCTCGTCCTCGCCCGTGCCGGCGGCGGGAGACAGGTCGCCGTGGCGGGGTATCGCAGGGCGGCTTAGGACTGCGTCTTTACGATAAGGGCGTGTCACTGGACTCCCGCGTTCGGCCAGCTAAACCCGCCCGCATGAGCCACATTGCCACCATCCTGCTGCTCGGTTCAGGCGAGCTGGGCCGCGAATTCGTCATTGCCGCCAAGCGCCTCGGCGCGCGGGTTATCGCCTGCGACAGCTATGACGACGCGCCCGCGATGCAGCTCGCCGATGCGCGTGAGGTGTTCTCGATGCTGGATGGCGCGGCATTGCGGGCAGCGGCGGCAAAGCACCGGCCCGACCTCATCGTCCCCGAAATCGAGGCGATCCGCACCGAAGTGCTGGGCGAGCTGGAGCAGGAGGGCTTGCGCGTAGTCCCCTCGGCCCGCGCGGCGCAGCTGACCATGAACCGCGACGCGATCCGCGACCTTGCCGCAGGCGAATTGGGGCTGGTGACGTCGCAATATGGCTATGCGACAAGCTTCGCCGAGGCCGAAGAAGTGGCGATGCGCATCGGCTATCCGCTGGTGATGAAGCCAGTGATGTCCTCATCCGGCAAGGGCCAAAGCAAGGTCGACACGCCCGAAGCCTTGGAGGCCGCGTGGCAATATGCCGTCGCCAATATGCGCGGCGACCGGGCGCGGGTGATCGCCGAACAGTTTATCGCCTTCGACTACGAGATCACCTTGCTGACCGTGCGCCATGCTGGCGGCATCAGCTTCTGCCCGCCGATCGGCCACCGCCAGGAGCGCGGCGACTACCGCGAAAGCTGGCAGCCCGCCGCGATGCCGGCTGCGGCGCTTACACGCGCGCAAGACATGGCTGCCAAGGTCGTCATGGCGCTGCAAGGCGATGGGCGCGGCTGGGGGCTCTATGGCGTCGAATTCTTCGTGAAGGGGGAAGACGTGATCTTCTCCGAGCTGTCGCCCCGCCCGCACGATACCGGGATGGTGACGCTGGTGAGCCAGGACCTCACCGAATTCGACCTCCACGCCCGCGCGATCCTTGGCCTGCCGGTGCCAGCCGAGATCGCCGCCCGGCCCGCCGCCTCGGCCGTGATCCTCGCCGACCGCGATAGTGATGACTTCGCTTTCGAAGGGCTTGCCGATGCGCTCGCGCTGGGCGACACCGATGTGCGGATCTTCGGCAAGCCCGTCACCCGGCCCTACCGCCGGATGGGCGTCGCCCTCGCCCGCGCGGCCGACGCGCCCGCTGCGGTGGAACTCGCCAAGGCGGCTGCCGACGCGGTGCGGATTGTCTATTCGCACGGCTGCGACTAAACGCCGCCGCCATGACCCATTACCCCCACACCGCCGCCCGCATGCAGCGCGGCACCGACTTTCTCGGCTGCGAGACCGCCATCCTGTGCGGCGCGATGAGCTGGGTGTCCGAACGCAACCTCGTCGCCGCGATCAGCAATGCGGGCGGGTTCGGCGTGATCGCCTGCGGGGCGATGACCCCCGAGCTGCTCGACACCGAGATCGCCGCGACCAAGGCGCTGACCGCCAAGCCCTTCGGCGTCAACCTCATCACCATGCACCCGGCGCTGTTCGATCT
>JAIYAL010000025.1 GCA_027489095.1 Erythrobacteraceae bacterium | reverse complement strand
CCGCCCGCCGCTCGGCTTGCGACGACCCCGCTGACCGGCGCGAGGAGGCGCTCCTCAGCCTCGTCCCGCGTGACGCGAAACAGGTCTATTCGATGCGCCGCTGCATGGAGATGCTGTTCGACCACGGCACTGTGTTCGAGATCGGCAAGCACTGGGGCCGCGCCGCGATCACCGCCTTTGCGCGGCTAGACGGCTGGCCAGTCTGCGTGGTGGCGAGCGATCCCAGCTATCTGGGCGGATCGTGGGAGGCCAAGACCTCCGAGAAGGTCGAACGCTTCGTGCGCCTTGCCGACCAGTTCCGGCTCCCCATCGTCCACCTCGTCGACAACCCCGGCTTCATGATCGGGCGCGAGGCGGAGATGGCGGGGACGATCCGTTACGGCGTCAACGCGATGAACGCGATCTACCGCGCCACCGTGCCGCTCGCGAGCATCGTGCTGCGCCGCGCCTATGGCATTGCCGGGAGCGCGATGAGCAATGCCGAGAGGTATCAGTACCGCTATTGCTGGCCATCAGGCGACTGGGGGAGCCTGCCGATAGCGGGCGGGCTGGAGGTTGCCTACAAGTCCGAACTGGAGGCTTCGGACGACCCGCAGGCGCTGCTGGAGGAGATCCGCGAGAGGCTGGCCAAGGTGACCTCACCGTTCCGCTCTGCCGAGCGCTACAATGTCGAGGACATCATTGACCCCCGCGACACGCGGCCGCTGCTGTGCGAATTTGCGGGACTGGCCTGGCGGAGACTAGGCGCGGACTAGCGCCCCATTTCCGCGTCACTCGGCCCGAACAGCTTGCCCTTCTCGCTCCACAGCACCAGCATCAGGCAGGCAAGCCCGCTCGCCAGCAGCGCCAGCGCCAGCGGGCGGGCGGTGCCGTCAAAGGCATAGCCGATCGCCCCACCGAGCAGCGCTGCGGTGGTCATGCGAACGAAACCGTGGGCCGAGCTCGCCGCGCCCGCGATAGCAAAGAACGGGTTCATCGCGATCGCGCCGAAATTGCTGCCGATGAAGCCCAGCAAGGCCATGTTGATCGCCATCAGCGGGACGAAGTGCCACAGCTTTTCCTCGGGCTGGAAGGCGAACATCACCTGCACGGCCGCGACGGCGATGAAGGCGAACAGGGCCGTGTGGCTCACCCGGCGCGCACCGAACCGCTCGACGATGCGCGAGTTCGACCAGCTTGCGATCGCCATCGATCCTGCGCAGATGCCGAACACCATCGGGAATATGTCGCCCGCCCCGAAGGTGTGGGTAATCAGCTGCTGGGAGGAATTGATGAAGCCGAACAGGGCGCCGAACACCAGTGCGGAGCCGATCACATAGCCCGCGACGCTCGGCTGCGTCAGCGCGCGGCCCATGTTGGCGGCGATGATGCGCGGGATGATCGGCTGGCGGTTTTCTTCGGTGAGGCTCTCGGGCAGGCGTGTATAGACCCAGCCGCCCATCAATACCCCCAGCACCGCCATTGCGCCGAAGATCGCGCGCCAGCTGCCCAGCTTCAGGATGCCCTCGCCGATGGTCGGCGCAATCGCGGGGACCATCAGGAAGATCACGAAGATGAGGCTCATCATGCGCGCCATCTTGTCGCCGCCCACCCGGTCGCGGATGATCGCCGGGGGAAGCGCGACGATGCCGGCGGCAAAGAAGCCCTGCGCGGCGCGCACCGCGATCAGCGCGTCGTAAGACGGCGCAAGTGCGGAGAGGATCGACAGCACGATATAGACCGCGATCGCCCCGAGCAGGATCGGCCGCCGTCCGAAGCGATCGGCAAGCGCGCCCGGCACCAGCGAGCCGATGCCGCCCGTCAAGAGGAAGACCCCGATCACGAACTGCCGGTCGTTGCCGGACACGGCAAGATCGCTCGCCAAGGCATCGAGCGCGGGCAGAATCGCGTCGATCCCGAAGGCGTTCAACGCCATCAGCATCGCCATCATCCACAACAGCTCGGTCTCTCCGAGAGCCTTGCGGACGGACGTAGCGGGGGCGAGCTGAGTAGCCATCGCGGGGCGTTTGCCGAGGGGTTCGCCCGAAGACCACTGTTCTTTTCGCATCTGCACAAAATGGCTGCGGGGATGAATTGTTCCAGCAACAGTTCCTTCGCAGCGTTCAAGGTTCTATTTGTGCCACATGGCAAGCGATGCGCCTTTGCGGGATGACGACGGGGCCGCGCACCAAAACGAACTGGGCCTGCGCAAGATCATCCATGTCGACATGGATGCCTTCTTCGCGAGCGTGGAGCAGCGCGACAATCCCGAACTGAAGGGCAAGCCGGTCGCGGTCGGCGGGGCGGGCGGACGCGGGGTGGTGGCGGCGGCGAGCTATGAGGCGCGGGTCTTCGGGGTGCGCAGCGCCATGCCCTCGGTCACCGCCTCGCGCCTGTGCCCCGACCTCATCTTCGTGCGCCCGCGCTTCGATGCCTACAAGGAGGCGAGCCGCCAGATTCGCCGGGTGTTCGAGCATTACACACCGGTCATCGAGCCACTGAGCCTCGACGAGGCCTATCTCGATGTGACCGAAGACCGCCTGGGGATCGGAATCGCGACACGGATCGCCGAGCTGATCCGGCAGGAGATCCGCGCCAAGACCCGGCTGACCGCAAGCGCCGGGGTGAGCTACAACAAGTTCCTCGCCAAACTCGCCAGCGACCAGAACAAGCCCGATGGGCTCTGCGTGATCCGCCCCGGCGAGGGCGCGGCGTTCGTCGCGGGGCTGCCGATCCGGCGGTTCCACGGGGTCGGCCCGCGTGCCGAGGCGAAGATGCAGGCGCTCGGCATCGCGACCGGTGCGGACCTCGCAGGCAAAGACATCGCTTTCCTGCGCCAGCATTTCGGCAGCATGGCCGACTACCTGTTCCGTGCCGCCCGCGGCATCGACCTGCGCCCGGTCGCCGCGCACCGTATCCGAAAGTCCGTCGGCGGCGAGCGCACCTTCTCCGAGGATATCAGCAGCGGGGCGGCCCTGCGCGACACGCTCGAAAACATCATCGACATTGTCTGGGAGCGGATCGAAGCGGCAGGTGCGCGAGGCCGGACGGTCACGCTGAAGATGAAGTTCACCGACTTCCAGATCATGACCCGCTCCACCTCGCTGCCCGATTACGTCAGCGGCAAACCTGAATTCGCCAAACTTGCGCGCGCGCTGCTGGAGACGGAATTGCCTTTGCGGGGGCCGATCCGGCTGATGGGGATGACGCTGTCCGCGCTCGAGGGGGCCGAGGACGACAAGCCGCCGCGCGACACCGCGCAGCTCTCGCTGCTTTAACCCACACCCCGCGCGCGCCACACCGCGATGCGCGAGCGGGTGGTTCGTCCCAGCGGCTCGGGCAGAGAGTGCGAGGGGAAGAAGCGTGCCTCCACCACCTCGCGCCCGTCCGGCCGGGGCTGGCGGTCGCACACCCCGGCAAAGACGTGCGCGGTGTGGGGCGAGCCCGAAAGCTCCTCTTCAAGCACCGCGACGCGTTCGAGCCGGGACACTTCGATGCCCAGCTCCTCGCGCACCTCGCGCCGCGCGGCTTCCATCGCGTCCTCGCCGCGCCTGAGCCCGCCGCCCGGCAGGGCCCAGACAGCCGGGCCATAGGAGTGCTTGAGCAGCAGCACGTCGCCGCCGAGATTGGTGATGACGACACTCACGCCAGCGATGGGCGCCTTGCGCCAACGCCGCCAGCGGTGCCGCAGCCGATGCGCCAGCATGAGCAGCGCGCGGTGAAGCGGGGCGGGAAGGAAGCTGGGCATCGGCTCAGGTGAACACGGTGACGGGGATGTGCCGTTCGTGCGCCGCCTTGATCAGGCGGGCGACAGGAAGGTCGCTCAAGCCGCGCGCCGCCGCCTCGAACACCTGGCGCTTCTCCTCGCCCCGGATCACGAACATCAGCGCGGCAGCGTTGAGCAGGCTCGGCAGGGTCAGGGTGATGCGGTCGAAGGGGGCGTGGGGCGGGAGGGGATCGGGGGTGAGCCGGCGGATCGCCTGCGGGTCATCCACCTGCGGATCGGTGTTGGGGAACAGCGAGGCGATGTGCCCGTCCTCGCCCATGCCGAGCCAGACGAGGTCGAAGCGCGGCACCGCCAGCCCCTCGGCGAGCGCCACCACCTCGGCCCCGACGGTTGCGAACAGCGCGCGGATCTTGCCGGTGTTCGAGGCTTCGTGGTCCTCGGGCACGATGCGGTCGTCGTTGGGCCATACGGAGAGCCGCGCGAAATCAAGATCGCGGGCGACCAGTTCCTCGAAGATCGGGAAAGGAGTCGCGCCGCCCGGCACCGATATTGCAGCCTCGCCCACCAACGCGCGCAGCCGTCCCTCGAGCCAGTCGGCGACCGCGCCCGTGTCCGCGCCTTCGATGATGGTAATCCCGCTCATGCCCGCTTCAATAGCAAACGGGCCGCCCCCGGCAATGGGGACGGCCCGCTTACGGATAGCTATACGTCGTGGTTAGGCGAGGAAAGAGGTCAGCATCCACACGCGCTCTTCGGCCTCGTCAGTCCAGTCGTCGATCAGGCTGTCGGTGGCGTTGTCGCCCGCCTCTTCGGCGAGCTCCTTCATCGCCTTGAGCCGCTTCACGACCTTGGCGTTATCGTCGCGCAGTTCGGCGATCATGTCCGCCGCCTTGAGGGAGGTGCTGTCCTGATCCTTGATCTGCGTGTGCTTGGCAACCGAGCCGGCCGAAGTCAGCGTGGTGCCGCCCTGCTTGCGCACGCGCTCACCGATCACGTCGATCTGCTCGCGGATCTGGAGCGCCTGCTCGTCGAACAGCAGGTGAAGGTCGCGGAAGTGCCGGCCTACGATGTGCCAGTGGAAGTTCTTGGTCTTGATGTAGAGCGCGAAGTGATCGGCCAGAAGCCCGTTGAGCTCGTCGATCAGGGCGGCTTTGGAATTGTCTTTGACGTCGGCCATGAATGTCTCCTTTGATGCCTGCGCCGCGACCATGTCGCGGTTGCTGGCGCCGACACTCACATGCGTTAAGCCGGGCCGCCGCCTGGCGATCAGAAGCGCGCGTCGAGACCGATGAACAGCGCCGCCACGAACAACCCCGCGGCGAGCGTCCACCGCATGGGGCGCAGCGGCCAGCGAGCGAGCGCCGCGGCCCCCACAGCCCAGCCCGCGCACACCGCCCCCGCCCCGCCCAGCGCCCCGCCGAGCGCCGTCGCCACCGGCGCGCCGCTCCACGCCGCGAGCGCGACGATTCCGAAGCGTGCACCATCGCCGATCTGGCGGGCGAGAAGGACAAGGAACAGCGCGGGCAGCGAGCGGGTCGGATCCTTCGGAGGCTTCACTCGCACCGGAAGCGCCAGTTCGGCCGCCGCCAGCCCCAGCGCAAAGGCGACCAGCATCTGCCGCGCACGGCCGGGCAGGATCGCGGCGAACTCGGTGCCGACCCACGCCATCGCCGCCGCTGCGAGGCTTGCGGACAATGCGGCGGCGATCAGCAGCGGGAGGCTGCGTCCCAGCGCCTCGGCCCACTGCGCGACCATCCACTGATCGCGCCCTCCGCTGGCCAGTGCGAACACCAGCAGCAGTGCAAGAAGAAAGCCGTCCACGCCGCTCGCGCCTCGCCCCGTCCCGCGTCAGGCCACCCACGGCCCGGTGATCGCCAGCGTCGCGGTCGGCCCGTAGACATTGACGAACAGCACCTTGCCATCGGGGGAGAAGCATCCGCCGGCCAGCTCGGTCTGCGCCTTCAGCAGCGCAAGCTTGTAAGCGCGCCCGTCGGGCGTGATGCCGCGGATGTGGTTCTCCTGAATGGCGGTATACTGGTCCTCGCACACGATCAGGTGGCCATTGGGCGCGACGGTGAGGTTGTCGCCGTAGTTGAACTGCTCGGTGCTCGCGCTCTCGAAGAACAGCGCGATCGTATCGGGCTTGCCCGCCAGGCCCGGCGTCAGCTTGAGGATCTGGCCAAGTTCCTTGGCCCCGCCGCTGGTCGAGCAGATAAAGACCTCGGCCGCGCCCATGTGGATGCCCTCGCCGCGCGCGACCAGCGCCGCGCCCTTGGCGACCGCGCGCTTGCGCAGATCGTCTGCGGGCGCTTCAACGTTGTCGAGGTCGACCCAGCTGACGCGATAGGGCCGGCCCACCGGCATGGCTGCGGCGGCAGCGGATCCCGGCCAGTTGCGGGTGTCGGAGAGCCCTTCGACCACCATCGCCTGCAAGCGCCCGCCCTCGGCGAGCCGCCCCGGCACTTTCGGCAGGAAGCGGTAGATCACCGAATCGTCGCGGTCTTCGGTCTGGTAGACGATGCCAGTGGCCGGATCGACGCAAGCGGCCTCGTGGTTGAAGCGGCCCATCGCGGTGAGCGGCACGGCATCGACCAGCCCGCGCGCGCTTGCGGGCACTTCGAACACCCATCCGTGGCTGCGCTCCAGCCCCTCGCCGCGCGGCTCGCCGGGGCCGGTCGGGGCCTCCTCGCAGGTCAGCCAGGTGCCCCACGGGGTCACCCCGCCCGAACAATTGCGGATCGTGCCGCCAAGGCTGCGGAACTGGCGCTTCACCGCGAGTGTCCTGGCATCGAGCACAATGGTGGTGGTGCCGCCGGGTACGAACACGCCATCTTTCTTGCCGAAGCCCTTGGCAATCGGCCCGCCCGCGTCGTGCTGCGGCTGAAGCTCGTGGTTGCGCACCAAGGCGATCTCGCCGCCCCCGAGGTCAAAGCAGCCCATCCCGTCGGCGCGATCGGGCACGGTGCCGCCATCGTCCATCACATCACCGAGCCGCGAGAGCACCCGGTAGCTGAAGCCTTGCGGAAGATCGAGCAAGCCTGCCGGGTCAGGGCGCAGCGGGCCATATCCGGCAAAGCTGCCGGGTTTGGCGGGTGCAGGGGTGGGGTTTCCACCGCTGTCCGCCATGCAGCCGCTCGCCGCGAGCCCGGCAAAAGCGGTCGCGGTAGCGCCCAGAAAGCGGCGGCGGTCAGGCGTTGCGAGGGGCTCAGTCATAGCAATCACTTCCTTTCGCCAAGCGCGGCAAGGATCGCGTCCCAGCGCGCGTATTTGAAGTTCTGCGCGGAAGGCGCGTTCATGCCGTCCTGCGCGATGAACAGGCCGCTGGGGAAATCCGGGCCGAAGTCGCGGTTGTCCAATTCGATCCCGTCGGTCTCCTCGACGCTGCCGAAGGTGCTAGCCGCAATGCGGAAGCGGCCCAACGGGGCAACATCCGGCAGGCGGAACACGGCATAGGCATTATCGCCTTGCGACGAGGCGACAAGGTAGCCGCCATCCTTGCCCTCGGGTGCGATGGCAAGGCCCTCAACATCGGCGACCAGCATCTTGTTGTCGATCGCCGCGACCATGCGCTTGGCGCCGCTGACGGTGTCGATCGCCCAGATCCCGGCGTCCTCCTCGCCGATATAGAGCGTGTTCGTGCGCGGGTCGGCGATGCAGCCTTCGGTCTGGGTCGGCACCTGCGCCAGCGTGGTGGTGGTGCCCACAAAGCCCCCGTTCGCCTCGGTGATAAGGGTGCGGTAGATCGTCCCGCCCTTGGGCGCGCTGAAGGCGAGGATGCCCTGACTTCCTGCGGGCTTCACCATGCAGATGCCGTAGCCCTCGCCCGGGCCGACCGCGATCTTGCCCGCAGGCGCGAGCTTGCCGGTGGCGGTGTCGAGCAGAGCGAGGAACATCTGAACCTTCGTCAGGTCGCTGCGGTCACTGGCGACCACCAGGACGCGGCCACCGGAAAGCTCGATCAGGTCGACATTGTTGAGGCCGGGCGCTGCGAGGAAGCTCTTCTGCGCGCCCTTGAGGTCATAGACATACAAGCCCCCCTTCTTGTCAGTGCCGACGACAAGGCTCGCTGCGGGATTTGCCGGATTGCGCCAGATCGCCGGGTCGTCCGCCGCATCCTCGCGCGCGGTGCCGACCGGCGGGGTTTCGGCGACGGCCGAGACATTCACCGCCGGGTCGCCCATGATCGGCGGCACGGTGGCGCAGGCGGCTGCCATGCCGAGCGAGAGCAGCGCGAAGCCGTGAAAAGGTCGGATCATTGCAAGGTGCCCCCTTTGTTTTGCGGTAGCCTTCACGCGCCGCGATGCGCCCGCGTCTAGGCATTGAGCGTGACAATTGGGCGACTGCCCCTGATGGCACGCCCTTGCAGCTTGCGCGCGGCCTCGCAAGCGCATCGGCCCTGCACATCCTCCATTTTGAAGAGCTAGCGCCGCGTTCACGATGCGCCTAGCCTTGGGCAAAAGCGGACAGGGAGAGAACTTCGCATGATAATCGAGGCGGGCATGGCGGCGGTGGTCACCGGCGGGGCGAGCGGGCTCGGCAAGGCGAGCGCAGCGGCCTTCGCGGCGGCGGGCATGAAGGTCGCCATCTTCGACATCAACGACGAGGCGGGCGAGGCCCACGCGGCCGCGATCGGCGGCACCTTCCACCATGTCGACATCATGGACGAGGCCTCGGTCGAAGCCGGCTTTGCCGCCGCACGCGCCGCCCACGGACAAGAGCGCGTGACACTCCACTGCGCGATGGCCAGCCGGCGCGGCAAGACGCTGGGCTGGGACAAGGACAGCGGAGCCTACAAGCGCCTCTCCACCGAGGACTATGCCTTCGGCGCGCAAGGCATCCTCGTCGCCAGCTACCGTGTCGCATCGCTCTCGGCGCTCGGCATGGCCAATGCCGATCCGGTGAACGGTGATGGCGAGCGCGGCTGCATCATCCTGACCGCGAGCGTCGCGGCGCAGGACGGGCAGATCGGGCAGGTGATCTACGGTTCGTGCAAGGCCGGTGTGAACGGTCTGGTGCTGCCGATGGCGCGCGACCTGATGGATATGGGCATACGGGTGAACTCGGTCATGCCCGGCATTTTCGCCACGCCGCTGATGCTGGGGATGAAGGACAGGAACCCGCCGATGTGGGCGCAGCTCAATGCCTCCGTCCCCTTCCCCAAACGCCTCGGCGAGCCCGAGGAGTTCGCCTCACTCGTGTTAGAGATCGCCCGCAATAGCTACATTAACGGTCACCAGTTCCGGCTGGATGGCGCGATCAGAATGCCGCCGAAGTAACAGAGCAACGCAATCGAAGCCATCCGGCTTCGCAAGCGCGACCGCGCGCCGGCCAGTAGGCCGCCCGCCCGGAGGCGTTCGCGAAGCGAACTAGCCGCGAGGGAAAACAAATGGCCACTCAGACCAACGAATACCCCAGCAAGGCCTATGGCGCGACCGCGCCCGATAGCGGCGTCGGGCCGATGGAGATCACCCGCCGCGGCCTGCGCCATGACGACGTGCTGATCGAGATCACCCACTGCGGCATCTGCCATTCCGACCTCCATTCAGCGCGCAATGATTGGGGCTTCACCACCTATCCGATCCTGCCGGGTCACGAGATCGTCGGCACTGTCGCTGCCGTCGGCGAAAGCGTCACCCGCCACACAATCGGCGACCGGGTGGCGATCGGCTGCATGGTCGATTCCTGCATGGAATGTTCGCACTGTGACGCCGATCTGGAGCAATATTGCCAGAACGGCGGGATGACCGGCACCTACAACGGCAAGGACCGGCGCGACGGCAGCCTCACCTTCGGCGGCTATTCCGAACGGATCGTCTGCCGCGAGGAATTCGTCCTGAAGGTGCCCGAAGGGATGCCCAGCGCCGAGGCCGCGCCGCTGCTGTGCGCCGGGATCACCTCCTACAGCCCCTTGCGGACATGGAAGGTCGGCCCGGGCAGCAAGGTTGCTGTCGCCGGGCTTGGCGGATTGGGGCACATGGGCGTCAAACTCGCCGCCGCGATGGGCGCGGAAGTCACCGTGCTCTCGCGCAGCGAAAGCAAGCGCGCGGATGCGGAGAAGCTGGGCGCCCACGCCTTCCTCAACACCGATGATGAGGCCGCGATGAAGGCCAAGCGCGGTTATTTCGACATGGTGCTCAACACCATCCCCGTGCGCCACGATGTCGTGCCCTATCTCCACCTGCTGCGGATCGACGGGGTGCAGGTGCTGGTCGGGCTGATCGGAATGATGCCCGAACTCCACACCGGGGTGCTGCTCGGGCGCAAGGTGCTGACCGGGAGCGGGATCGGCGGGCTCGCCGAGACTCAGGAGATGCTCGATTTCTGCGCGGAGAAGGGCATCCTTCCCGATATCGAGGTGATCGCGATGCAGGACGTCGAGACCGCCTATGCGCGCATGGAGGCGAGCGACATCAAGTATCGCTTCGTGATCGACATGGAGAGCCTGCGCAGCGAATAGGCAGAAGCAATCCCCGCATATGCAGAGATTTGAATTATTGTATATCCCAATACATAAATAAAGTAAAAATACTGAATTGTAATTTGTTTCAAAGCTGCAACACAGCAAAGACAATGTGACAATCGATTTACCGACAACAATTGTGCGGCCAAATCCAATCGGTATTGAGCTTTCTTGCTGCGGATGAAGAACGTTCGTAACAATAGAAGGCTCAGGCGCAGCACGCGGGCGGAACGATCCCACCTCTCTATCAGGAGCGTTCCTTATGACAGTTCGTTTTGCTTGCGCCGTTTCGGCGCTGACTCTGGCGTGTGCCCTGTCGGCCCCGGCTTTCGCGCAAGGCCCGGACAGCGTCGCCATTGATGCCGCTGCGACCACCCTCGTTGTCACCACCGCTGGCAAGAGCGCCGAGGGCGAGGCAGGCGGTTTCGACCTCGCGCGTGCCGCTGCGCCGGCTGCCCCGACGATCGCACTGGGCACAGGTATGAGCGATGTTGCCGTGTCGAGCGCCGTGATGGCCGCCGCTGCCGCTGCGCAGGGCACCCCCGCCCCGCGTGACGAGCGCTTTAGCGTGGTGCTGAACCAGGACGCCTTCTTCGGCTTCTATCCGACCTTCAACGGCCTCATCCCGGTAAGCGAGAACGTCGACCTCAGCTTCTACGGCATCATGTGGACCACCGACGCTTTCGGCACCGGAATCGGTTCTGACCTGTGGACCGAGTTCGGCATCGGCGCCAATTTCCTCCTCAATGACGGCAAGCTCCAGATCAAGCCGCAAGTCGGCCTCACCAACGGCGCGCTGCTGTCAGGTGGGGTGGTCAACAATCAGGGCAACCCGACCCGCACCGGCGGCAACTTCGCCGACGGCATCGTGCCGAGCCTGACCGTCAACTATTCGGACGACAGTTTCGAGGCCGAATACTACGGCGGCTACTACGCCGCGCTGCGCAACCGCAACGACAACGCCGCGCTCGACTTCCTGCACACATGGATCAACGCTGGCTACAAGTTCACTAGCCAGTTCTCGGCCGGGGCGCATTATGAGCTGCTGAGCAACACCCGCAACACCTTCCCCGGCGGCAGCACGGCGGTGGCCTACCAGTGGTTTGGCCCCTACGTGCAGCTCTCGCTGAAGAAGGGCTTCTTCGCCCGCTTCACCGCTGGGGCCGATATTGAAGAAGGCGGCGACGGCGATTTCTACAAGCTGGCGTTCGGAATGTCGTTCTGATCATCTGACCTTGAAAGCACTGCGAGGGGCGCTGTTGCCAGCATGGCAACAGCGCCCCTTTTTGCGTCCACGGTGCGCAGGGTGCGGTGCGCGGCGGCTGAATTTCCGCTTCAGGTTAGCATTTTAGAATATAGCGATCTGCAAACTGTGGCAGGAAAGTCACGCAATAAGATGATATGACGGGCTCGCTTCACATAAGCTTTGTGCGTCGCAGCATGTTGGCCGATGCTGAAATCGGATGTGACGGGAACCCGATTCTTCGGATAACAACAACCGCACGCCGCGCAGGTGGAACGATCCAAACCTCTTCATGGAGCGTTCCTTATGTCTATCCGTATCGCACCGACCATCTCGGCTGCCGCACTCGTCGCCTGCTTCGCCTCGCCCGCTTTCGCCAGCGAGACCGATGCCGCAACCCTTGCCGGCCCGGTCGATGAGACGGCGATCCCCGCCACCACCGACGAAACCGCGCCCACCCCGGCTTTTGCAACGCGCGCCATCGCGCCGATCGATCTCGCCACCGCCACCGGCCAGGAAGAGGCCGCCCCGGCGATCACTGTGTCGGGTTCTGCCACGCTTACCTCGGACTACCGGTTCCGCGGCGTATCGCAATCCGATGAAGGCATGGCCGTGCAGGGTGGTTTCACCATCGCGCACGAGAGCGGCTTCTACGTCGGCACATGGGGCTCGAACCTCGCGGGCTGGGGCACCTTCGGCGGCGCCAATATGGAGCTCGACCTGATCGCTGGCTTCAAGGCGCCGGTCGGTGAGGGCACGCTCGATGCCGGCATCACCTGGTACATGTACCCGAGTGGCTTCAGCAACACCGACTTCGCCGAACTCTACGCCAAGCTCTCGGGCAGCGTCGGCCCTGTCTCGCTGACCGCTACGGTCGCCTACGCGCCCAAGCAGGAAGCGCTCGGCAACTGGTTCTTCACCGGCGCGCGCGCCCAGACCGGCGTTCCCAACGATGCCGGCGACACGGAAGACAACCTCTACCTCGCGGGTGACGCGGTCTATGGGATCGCCGATACGCCGGTCACCCTCAAGGCCCACATCGGCTATTCGGACGGTAACCCCGGCCTTGGCCCGAACGGCACCAGCGTCGCGCCGACCGGCACTTATTTCGACTGGTCGATCGGCGCCGACATCGTGCCGATCGAGCACCTGACGCTGTCGGTCGCCTATGTCGATACCGACATCGGCGGCGCGGAAAGCGCCTACCTGTTCCCGAACTTCGCGACCGTCGCCGGCAACCAGATCGCTGATGCGACCGTGGTGTTCTCGATCACCGCTTCGTTCTGAGCCGAACCTGACACAAGCAAAGGGGCGCTCTGCCAGCTGGCGGAGCGCCCTTTTCTTTTGTCCCGCGCCTCGATAGGTCTCTTGCCACAACCCGACAACGGGCGGAGCGGAGAGAGACAATCATGCGCAAATCAGTTCTCGCGGCGGCAACGGCCGCGCTGGTCTTGGCTCCGGCGGCTGCAGCGCAGGCCAAGGACGGCAAGCGCTTCGCAGCAACCATCACCCGCACCACCTACGGCATCCCGCATATCAAGGCATCGACTTGGGCCGGCGTGGGATATGGCGTTGCCTATGCCTATGCCGAGGACAACCTGTGCCTGCTGGCCGAGGAATTCGCCACCATCGCGGGCGAACGCTCGAAGCACTGGGGCCCGGAAGGCACCGCCACATTGGGCTTCGATACGGTCGACAACCTCTCTTCGGACGTGTTCTTCCGGTCGGCGATCGACCTGCCGGCGCTTCGCGAAGGGACCAGCCGCCAACCTGCGCGGGTGCAGCAGCTGATGGAGGGCTATATCGCGGGCTACAACCGCTTCCTCAAGGACGCAGGCCCCGATGGCGTTCCGGCCGAATGCCGCGGAAAGCCCTGGGTGCGTCCCATTACCGCTGACGACATGCTGCGGATGAACGAAAAGCAGATGCTGCTGGCAAGCTCGCTGGCGCTGGCCCCGGCGATCGCCAACGCCGCCCCTCCGGGGTCGCCTGCGCCCAAGGTCGCCATCACGATGCCCGATCCCAAGGAGCTCGGCATGGGCAGCAACGGCTGGGCCTTTGGCGGGGAATCGACCGCCAATGGCCGCGGCATGGTGATCGGCAACCCGCACTTCCCGTGGAAGGGCCCGAACCGCTTCTGGCAGATGCACATCACCGGCCCGGGCGGCTATGACGTGATGGGCGTCGGGCTGGCCGGCAACCCGATGCCGGCGCTCGGCTTCAACAAGGACATCGCCTGGACCCACACGGTCACCGAAGCGCGGCACTTCACGCTGTTCCAGCTGATTCTCGATCCCGCCGATCCGACCCGCTACATCGTCGACGGCAAAAGCGAAGCGATGACCTCGCAGGCCATCACCGTACCCATGCCCGAAGGTAGGCCCGCAGTAACCCGCACGCTCTATTCAAGCCGCTTCGGCCCGGTCTTCATCGTGCCCGCGCGCGGCATCGCCTGGACCGCGCAGAGTGCCTTCGCGATGCGCGACGCCAACCGCGGCAACCAGCGCGGGATCGAGGCATGGCTGCGGATCGGCGAGGCGAAGAACGTCGGCGAGGTCAAGGCCGCAGTGAGTGAGACGCTCGGCATCCCGTGGGTCAACACCATCGCCGCCGACCGTTACGGCGACGCGCTCCATGCCGATGTCACGGCCGTTCCCAACGTCTCGGCCGAAAAGGCCAAGGCCTGCGCCACGCCCTTTTCCGGGCTGTTCGCCGAATTCGCGATCCTGCTCGATGGCAGCAAGGCGTCCTGCGACTGGGACATTGCCCCCGGCACCCCCGTCCCCGGCCTGATGCCGGCGAGCGATCAGGCGGCGACGATCGTGCGCAGCTGGCTCACCAATTCCAACGACAGCTACTGGATCAGCAATCCGGCCTTCCCGCACCGCCAGCTCTCACCGGTGCTCGGCAAGTATGCGAGCCCGCTGTCCCTGCGCACCCGGTCGAACTTCACCGAAACCACCGCGCTGCTCGCGGCAGGCAAGCTCGATCACGTCAGGGCCGAAGCCTTCGCCTTCGCCAACAAGAGCTATGCCGCTGACCTTGCGCTCACCAAACTTCTGGCGCTGTGCTCCGGGGCAGAAGGTGCCGCAGCGCGGGGCTGCGCTGTGCTGGCAAAGTGGGACGGGCGGTTCGAGAAGGACAGCCGCGGCGCCCGCCTTTTCCGCAGTCTCTGGCAGTCCATCGATACGAGCAAGACAGCGTGGGCCGTGCCCTTCGATCCGGCCAATCCGGTCACCACGCCGGGCGATTTCAAGACGGAAGGGGAAGCGGGCGCGAAGCTGCTCGCCACCCTCGCCACTGTCGTGACGACGTTCGAGAAGCAGGGCATCGCGCTTGATGCGCCGTGGGGTGATCAACAACAGGTGATGGCAGGCAACGAAGCGATCCCGATCCACGGCGGCCCGGGCAGCCTCGGCGTGCTCAACATGCAGGAATCCGACCGCGCCGCGAATGGCCGGCTCGTGCCGCGACACGGGACGAGCTACATCCAGATCGTCGGTTTCGACGACAAGGGCCCGGTGGCCGACGCGATCCTGAGCTATGCGCAGTCCACCAACCCCGCCTCCCCCCACGCGGCCGACCAGACCCGCGCCTATTCCGAGAAGCGCTGGAACCGCCTGCCCTTCCACCCGAAGGACATCAAGGCGGCAGCGATCGGCAAGCCAAAGCGGATTGCGGAATAGAGCGGGCGGCGTTTGGCGGACAGGCCATGACCGCAACGCAGCTCCCCAAGGCGCTCGCCTTCGATGTGTTCGGCACGGTGGTCGACTGGCGCACCAGCATCGCGCGCGAATCCGCTCGCTTCCTCGCTGCGGTCGGGCTGGGCGCGCGCGATCCGGCAGCCTTTGCCGATGCGTGGCGCGCGCAATACATCGCGGCGATGATCGGGATGCGCAAATCGGGGCGTGATTTCGTGCCGCTCGATGTGCTCCACCGCGAGATGCTGGAGGCGAGCCTTGCGGCATGGGGCGTTGATCCGGCGGCCATCGATGAGGGCCTGCTGGCCGACTGGAACCGCGCCTGGCACCGGCTCGATCCCTGGCCCGATGCGGTGGCAGGGCTGACCCGGCTGAAGGCGCGCTTTCCGATCGTGACCCTGTCGAACGGCAATGTCGCGCTGCTGTTGGCGATGGCCCGCAGGGGCGCCTTGCCGTGGGATGCGATCCTGGGCGCAGAGGTGAGCGGGTTCTACAAGCCCGACCCGCGCGCCTATCGGCGCACCGCCGATCTGCTGGCGCTGGCACCGGGCGAGCTGTGCCTTGTTGCCGCGCACCACGGCGATCTTGCGGCGGCGCGCGCGAGCGGGCTGATCTGCGCCTATGTCGACCGCCCCGAGGAATATGGCGGCGCCCCGGCCCCCGACGCGCATCACGAACAGGCGTGGGAATGGACCTCGACGAGCCTCACGGATCTCGCCGATCAGCTTGGCTGCTGAGGGAGATTGGAGCGGGTGAAGGGAATCGAACCCTCGTCGTAAGCTTGGGAAGCTTCTGCTCTGCCATTGAG
Source organism: Erythrobacteraceae bacterium (assembly GCA_027489095.1). Classification (GTDB taxonomy): domain Bacteria; phylum Pseudomonadota; class Alphaproteobacteria; order Sphingomonadales; family Sphingomonadaceae; genus Erythrobacter. The sequence continues at coordinate 13,369 of JAIYAL010000025.1, read as the reverse complement.
CTACACCCGCATCTCTGGGGCCTAACGCAAGGCCCGCCGATGTGACGCGGGGCGCGCTTGCCACGATTCCGCGCGCCGGGTCAACACTCGTTTCCCGATGGGGCGCGGCAAGCTTGCGCAATGTTTCACATGAAACATCCGCACAAGCCCGCGCTGGCAGGGGTCTGGAGGGGGTCTAAGGGGGGTCTAAGGGGGGTCTAGAGGGGGGCTGGAGGGAGTCTGGAGCCGGCAAGCCCAAGGCAAAAGCAAGCGCGGACATTCCCGCCGCCGCTCAGTCCTCGAGCCAGTGGCGCCACGCGAACCACGCCGCCACGGCCACGCCGATCACCACGCAAAAGCCCACCACGCCCCAGAACGCCCATGGCTCCTGCGAGCCGGGAATCCCCTCGACATTCATGCCGAGCAGCCCGGTGATGAAGGTCAGCGGCAGGAAGATGAAGGCGACAATCGCAATGGCGAGGCTGCGCTGGTCGATCATTTCGGCGCGCAGATCGGTCAATTGTTCGTGGAGCAGCGCGGCGCGTTCGCGCACCGCCTCCAGCTCCTCGGCCATGCGGGCAAAGCGGTCCGCCGCCTCGCGCAGGTGCATCCGGTCTTCCTTGCTGATCCAGTCGAATTCAAGCTGCGCCATTGCCCCCAGCGCATCACGATCGGGCGCCACGAAGCGCCGCAGCACGATGGCCTGCGAGCGGATGTGCGCGATCTTGCGCCGCAACTGGTAGATGTCGCCGCCGTCCAGCATCCCCTCGCAATCATCAAGCTCATCGCCGAGATCGGCGACCTGCGGGTCAAGCTGCACGGAAATGGCTTGCGCGAGCGCCGCGACGAAATCGCCGCCGTCGGTGATCTTTCCGGCGCGCACCGCAGCCTCGACCTTGGCGAGCGCCGCGAGGCGGTGGCGGCTTACCGAGGTGACGCGGCTGCCCTCCACCCACACCCGGATCGAGACGAGCCCGTCCGAATCCTGCATCGTATCGAACGCCGTGCCGCGCAGGTTGATAAGCGCGGCGTCATCCACCTCGTCGCAGCGCGGGCGGGTCTCGCTGGCCACCAGCGCGTTGGCGGCCATCATCGGGACATAGTCCGGCACGTCCATGCTCTCGCCGTGCCCCACGCCTTCGACATGAAGCCAGATGAAACCGGGGCCGGCGAACCGCGCAACCTCGCCCGGCCCGATTTCGGTGACGGTGCCATCACGCACCAAAAGCGCTAGTGCGGCGAGCGGGCGGGTTTGTGCGTCCATCGACGCCCCTGTTAGACCTGCAGCCGCACTGGCGGCAAGCGGGGCCTTCCCAGACGCGGCGTCAGAAGTATTTGGCGCTGGCGATGGCTGCCCCTTCCGACAGCGCGGCCAGCTTGGCCCAGACGATTTCCGGATCGAGCGCGTTGCTGCCCGCGTGGACCGAGAAGCCGCAATCGACGCCGGCCATCACGCGCTCACGCCCCAAAAGGTCGGCATAGCGGCCGATGCGCTGGGCGATGAGGTCAGGGTGTTCGATATAGGGGCTCTGCGGCTCGACCATGCCGGGGCACAGGATCTTGCCATCGGGCAGCGGATGATCGGCGAAGAAGGCGAATTCATGCGCGTGGCGCGGGTTGGCGCCTTCGATCAGCACGGTCTGCGGCTTGGCCGTCCAGACAATATCGGCGATCTCACCCAGCGCCACGTCGCAGTGGTGCGGGCCGGGGTAGTTGCCCCAGCACAGGTGCATCCGCAGTTGTTCGGCGGGAATGTTCGCCACCGCATGGTTGAGCGCGGCGATGTTCATGCCGATGCGCTTGCGGAAGTCCTCAAGGCTGAGGTCGGTGAACTGCACGTGGCGGCCCATCGCAAGGTCGGGGCAGTCCACTTGCAAGGTGATCCCCGCCGCCGCGATGGTCTCGTATTCGTGGCGCAGCCCTTCGGCGAGCGCGAAGACATATTCCTCATCGCTCGCATAATACTGGTTGGGGAAGAACAGCGCGGTGACGCCGGGCGAGGCAGCGGACATGAAGGTCGCATGGCCATTGGCGAGGCGAACCAGCCGTTCCGCATCGATCCGGGGCGCTTCCATGTCGATCACTTCGATGGGCGCGGTGCAGGCGGGCGCGGAACGCTTGGCGCGGCCCTTGTTGCCGAACACCTGCGCCTTGGCACCGGGGAAGGCTTCAAGATCGGCGAATTCATATTGCCCCGCCTCCCCGCCAAAGCCTGACAGGCGGTGCTTGATATAGGTGGCGTAGCTGGGCTTGGACTGTTCGCCATCATTGACGATGCTCACCCCGGCTTCGATCTGGCGGCGGATCACATAGGCGGTCGCTTCCTCCACCGCAGCGTCGAAGGCGTCCTCGGTCACGGGCTCGCCGCTTTCGCGCGCAAAAACGAGATCGAGCAGCGCCTCGGGGCGCGGCAGGCTGCCAACGTGGGTGGTGAGGAAGCGGGTCTGGGTCATGAACGAGGCCTTGTGTAGGGGGCGGTCGGATTGCGCAGGAACGCGGCGACCAGAGCATTGAAGCGCCCGGGATTGTCGGCGTTGGCGAGATGGCCCGCATCGGGCACGGCTGCGTGCATGGCGCGCGGGGCGGCGGCGGCAAGAGCGGCGGCGCAGGCCTTGCGCCAGGGCGTATCGTGCAACCCGGTCATGGCCAGCACCGGCATGGGCAGCGCCGCCAGCACATCGCGCGGGAAGCCGGGCGCGCCGGACGCATGGAGCAGATCGCGCCCGTCGTAATCGGCGAGCATGGCCGCCGCCAGCGCGTGCGCTTCGGGGGTGTGCGTGCGCATCAGCGGATGGCGGCCCCATTCGTCCCTGAAGCCCGCAAAGTCACCGCTGGCGAAGAGCGCGCTCAGCCGCTCCAGATCAATGACCTCCTCGCGCGGCACCAGCGCAGGCAGCGGCGCGCCCGAGACGACAAGGGCGGCAAGGCGCGTCCCGTAACGCCGCGCCACGTCAAGCGCCACAGTGGCGCCGCGCGACAGGCCAACGATGGCGAAACGATCAAGGCCAAGGCTATCGGCGATAGCGATGACGTCTTCAGCCTCGCGCCCCAGGTCAGGCGGCGCGGTGGCGCGCCCGCAACCGCGGCGGTCGGGCATGACGAGCAGGTGTTCCTCCGCGAGGCCCGCGATCTGCGGCGCCCACATCCGGTGATCGAGCGTCCAGCCGTGGAGCAGGATCACCGGGAGACGATCGCTCGCCCCCTCTCCGGCCATCCAGATCGGCAGGTGGCCGCCCGCCACCGCAACCTCGCCCTGCCACGCGCGATGGGTTGCAGACGTGCGGGCGGCGAGCATCGAAGGGCTTGTCCCCGCGTGCTGACGTCAGGCCGCTTCGGCAGCGCGGAACGGGTTGTTGTTGTGATGCTGCCCGCCGAGCCAGCGCGCGAGTTCGCCGTGGGCCGCAGCGCGGCGTTCGGCGTCGAGCGGCGCTGCGCGCGGATCGTCATAGGTGAATTCGAGGATCATCCCGTTGGGATCGGTGACATAGAGCGAGCGGCAATAGCCATGCTCCAGCACATAGGTCTGCGGCTCGGTGATCCCGGCAGCGGCGATCCGCTTGGCGAGTTCGGCCTGACCGTCTTCATCGACGTGCAGCGCGATGTGGATGAAGGGGCTGGCGGGCATCTCGGGGCCGAATTCGGCCTGATCGTCCGCGTCGGCGAACTGGAAGAAGGCGAGCGCGCTGCCATCGGCGAGTTCGAAGAACACGTGGCAATAGGTGCGCTCCTTGCCGAACAGTTCATCCTTCTCGCAATAGGTCGCCATCAGGGGGAAGCCGAGCACGCCCTCGTAAAAGGCGCGGGTGGCCTCAAGGTCCTTGGTCACATAGGCGGTGTGGTGCAGGCGGTTGGCGAGGATTTTTTGCGTCATCGTGCTCTCTCCCTTGAGTGGTCAGGCGGCCAGCTTGGCAGCGATTCCCGCGACGTGTGCCCCCTGGAAGCGGGCGCCGGCAAGCTCGTTTTCGCTGGGCATCCGGCTGCCGTCATTGCCGGCCAGCGTCGAGGCGCCATAGGGCGTCCCGCCGCTGATCTCGCCCATCTCCGCATTGCCCGCAAAGGTATAGGGCAAGCCGACGATCACCATGCCGTGATGCAGCAAGGTGGTGTGGAACGAGGTGATGGTGGTCTCCTGCCCGCCGTGCTGGCTGGCGGTCGAGACGAACACGCTCCCGACCTTGCCGACCAGCGCCTTGGTGAACCACAGCCCGCCGGTCTGATCGAGAAAGTTGCGCATCTGTGCGGCCATGTTGCCGAACCGGGTGGGCGTGCCGAAGATGATCGCGTCATAATCGGCCAGCTCGCCGGGATCGGCGAGGGGGGCGGCCTGTTCGAGCTTGATGCCCGAGGCCGCCGCCACATCATCCGGCACCAGTTCAGGCACGCGCTTCACGAAAACCTCGGTGCCGGGGACGCTGGCTGCGCCCTCGGCCACGGCGGCGGCCATCGCCTCGATATGGCCATAGCTCGAATAGTAGAGCACCAGCACCTTGGTCATCGCGCGTTCCCTTTTAGAACTTGTAGCCGACTTCGAACCCGTAGCGCCGCGGACGCGCGCGGAAGACGAAGCCGCCCGGCGAGAATTCGGCGTTATAGATCTCGTTGAACAGGTTCTGGGCGAAGGCCGTGATCGCAACGCCGTTGGCGAAGGTCACCCCAGCGCGGGCATCGACCAGATCGACGGGCTGGCGCACGGTCGTGTTGAACGGCTCCCACCAGGTCTTGCCGATGCGGCGATAATCGATCCGCAGCAGACCATCGAGGTTGTCGCTGATCGGCCCGGCATATTGCGCGCCGAGGTTGACCGTGTAGCGCGAGATCTGCGGCGCTTCGTTGCCGATCACCGTGGGATCAGCGAAGGCCTTGATCTCGCTGTCGGTCACACCGACCGCGGCGTTGAGGTCGAAATGCGGGGCGACGCGGGCGGTCGCTTCCAGTTCGAAACCGTTGATCCGGGTCTTGGGGACATTGCCGAGGTTCTGGGTCGAGCTGTCGGCGAGGAACACGAAGAAGTAGCTGTTGCGCGACAGCGTGGTGTAGGCCGCGCCCGCCAGCCGCACCGAGCCCAGCTGGGCCTTGGTGCCGACTTCGAAGGTGTCGGCGGTTTCGGCGTCGAAGATGTCGCCCACGCCCACGATGTTGTTGCGGCGCGCTTCGGCGCCCACGCCCGTCTGGTTGAACCCGCCCGAACGGAAGCCGCGGCTATACCCGCCGTAAACCGTCAGATCGGCGCTCGGCTCCCAGGTCAGCGTGACCTTGGGCTGCCAGTCATCGAAGGTCACATTGCGCACCTCGCCGCTGCGCGCCTGCGGCACGCCCGGCACCACCGGCAGGAAGTTCTGCGGGGTCAGGGTCGTCTGCTCGCGCTTGTCGCGGTCATAGCGCAGCGACGCATCCACCCGCAGCTGGTCGGAGAACTTGTAGCCCGCATTGGCGAACATCGCCCAGGCGAAGTTGTCCTGCCCATCGGCAAGGAAGGTCAATTGCGGGTTCAGCGGGTTGGTCGAAGGGGTGCGGAACACCGGAGTGACGCCGTTGCCGGTGTCGATCAGGTTGCCGGTCGAAATGTAGCGGCTGGTATCGACCATGTAGCCGCCGACCATCCAGTTGAACTTGCGATCATCGTCAGGCGAGGCAAGCCGCACTTCCTGGCTGAACGCCTTCACATTCAGGTACTGGCTTTGGTTGATGTCGAAGCCGAAGAACTGGAACAGCAGCGATTCGCGGATCGGCAGGAAGTTGAAGGCATCGCCGGTGACGATTTCCGACAGCGTGTCGTAGGACGAGACCGAGGTGAGGACCGCGTTGTCGCCCTTGTATTCAACCTTCAGCGCGACATTGTAGATATCGCGATCGTTCTGGCCGGGGTTGTTCACCCGCACCGGGGCGATCGTGTTCACGTCGCCGACGATGTTGTAATAGAACCCCTGCGTGCGCAGCTGGTTGACCGAGCCGCGCAGGTCAAAGGTCAACCGGTCGGTCGCCTCGACAACAAGGTTGCCGCGCAGGCTGAAGTCCTGCACCGGGTCGGCATCGCGGCCCAGGAAGGTGTTGGGGATGAAACCGTCGGTGTCATACCACGATCCGGCGACCCGGAACTTGACGTTCTCGGCCAGCGGCCCGCTGATCCCGCCGCGCAGGAAGTAGCCAAAGCCGTTGTCCACGCCCGCGGTGACGTTGCCGGCGAAGTCGTCGGTCGGCGCCTTGGTGGTGATGATGATCGCGCCGCCGATGGCGTTGCGCCCGTAGAGGCCGCCCTGCGGGCCCTTGAGCACTTCGATCTGCGCGATATCGAACAGATCCTGGTTGAACTGCGCCGGGTTCACCTGCTGCACGCCGTCAACGATCACCGCGACGCTGGGCTCGGAGTTGCGGTTCTGGGTGATGCCGCGGATGATGACGAAGGCGTTGCCGGCGTTCTGCGTCTCGACCAGCGTCACGTTGGGGGTGAGCGCGATGAAATCGGCCGCACGCTCGATCCCGGCGTTCTCGATCGCCTTGGTATCGAAGGCGGTCACTGCGGCCGGGGTGTCCTGCAGGGTCTCGCTGCGGCGCAGGGCGGTGACGACGATGCCCGGATCTTCCGCCGTCGCGGGGGCGGCGGCTGCGTCCTGCGCGGCGAGCGGGGCGGCAGCGAAGGTCGCTGCTGCGATGGCGCCCGCTGCGAGGATGGTGGTGCTCAAAAGCCCGCGCGCGGCGCGGCTCGTGCCCGAATTCGTCATATCTCTCTCCCCTGTGTGCGCGCGAACGCGCCGCTCTGATGGCGACCCCTCCCGGTAAGCTGCAATTATAAAATTCGCAATGCGAAGTCAACTTCGATATGCGAAACCTGTGGGCTGTGGCTGCGGGGCAACTTTGGCGCGATTGCAGGGCGCACCTAGGGGTGCCCTGGGGGTGGCATAGGGGTGGCTTGGCCCGCCTTTGACCCCGCCTAGGGGTGGGTTAGGGGTGCCTTACACCCCCCCTTTTTGCGCCACTTCGCATCCGTGCCGGGACGAAGGGGCGGTGCCGTCAGGGTCTGAGAGCCGCCTCGAGCGTCGGCCAGCGCTTGAGCGAGGCCTCGATCTCGCCCGCTGCATGGCGCAGCAAGGGCAGACGCGTGCGCACCAGTTCGTCCTGCGAGATGCGGGTCGTCGAGGTTGAACAGTTGATGCTGGCGATCACCCGTTTGCCCGCCCCCCGACTCTGCCCGAAGATCGGTACCGCGACCGAGACGATGCCGTAATCAAGCTCGTCCAGCGCCGAATCGTAACCCCGTTCGGCAATCAGCGCGAGCCGATCGGCCAGCGCGCCGCGATCGGTGACGGTGCGCTCGGTAAAACGCTGGAACGGCGCCCGGGCGAGCAGCGCGGCGCGCTCGTCCTCGGGCAGGTTCGCGGCGAGCGCCTTGCCCAGCGAGGTCGCATGGAAGGGAAAGCGCGTGCCAACCCCCGCCGCCACCCGAAAGCGCCGGTCGGTCGAGACGTGCGCGACATACAGGATCTCGGCACCCGACAGCACGCACAGGCTGGCGCTGTCGCCGGTCTGATCGCGCAGGCCCTGCAAGGGCGGCAGCACCACCTGTTCGATCTGCATCGAGGCAAGGAACGCCGACCCGATCGTCAGCACCTGCGGGCGCAGCAGAAACTTGCGTTCGTGCTGGCCGACATAGCCCAGTTCCACCAGCGTGATCAGGCAGCGCCGCGCCACCGCCGGGGGCAGCGCCGTGCGCGCCGCCACTTCGGACAGGGTCATCTCGGGATGATCCTCGTCGAACGCCTTGAGGACGCGCAATCCGCGTTCAAGCGTGGAGAGAAACTCCGGGTCTTTCGTGCCTGCTTCAGCCCCTGGCGATCCCATGCACCGGCCTTTCGATGGAGCGGCGTATCGCCGCGTCGTCGGCTCCCAATAGGGGCGGCGCGGTGACGCTGTCCATCCGTTCGCCGTCAAAGCTGAGCGGCGATCGGATCGTGCGGAACGGGCCCTTGGGGCCATTCGGGTCAGTGACTTCGAGGCCGAGCACCTTGGCCTGTTCGGTCTGGAGCACCTCGGCGCTGTCGTAGACGGGCGAATTGGGGACTTCGAGCCGGGTCAGCTCCGCCGTCCAGTGATCGCGGGAGGCTCGCGCGAAGATCGGGGCGAGGAAGGCCACCACATCCTCGTAATGAGCAATGCGCGCGTCGCGACTCTCGAAGGCGGGGAGGCTCAGCATATCGGGCTGGCCGACCGCGATGGCGAGGTTTTCCCAGAACTTGGGCGGCGAGGACATATGCAGCGCCAGCCACTTGCCGTCCGCGCACTGGAACACATAGCTCTGCGAAACGTGCGGGCGGCTGTACGGCCCCATCACCTGATCGGCCGAGAACAGGTGGGTGAAATCATCGAGGTTGAAGTGGCACATCGCCTCGAACATCGAGGTTTCCACGATACGCCCCTTGCCCGTTTCGTGGCGCTCGTTGAGCGCGGCGAGGATGCCCAACGCGGTGTAGAAGCCGGTCATGGCATCGGCGATCGCCGGGCCGACGACGCGGGGATGCTCAGGGTTGACCAGCAACCGCAGGAAGCCCGACGCGGCCTGCGCGACGGTGTCGAAGGCGGGACGATCACGCTCTGGCCCTTCGCTGCCGAAGCCCGAGATCGAGGCGTAGACAAGGCGAGAGTTGATCGCCTGGAGCCGCTTGGCATCGACCTTCAGCCGATCAGCGACGCCGGGGCGGAAGTTCTGGATGAACACGTCCGCGGTCGCGACCAGCTGATCCAGCACCAAAAGATCGCTTTCCTTCTTGGGGTCGATCGTGATGGAACGCTTGTTGCGGTTGTAGGTCTGGAAATGCGGCGAGTAGAGCTCGCCCTTGAAGCTGCGGAACGGATCGCCCGTCCCCGGCTGTTCGACCTTGATCACATCCGCGCCGAGATCTGCCAGCAGCATTCCGGCGGCGGGGCCGGTGATGAAGGTGCCCATCTCAAGCACCGTAATCCCTGCCAAGGGCCTTATAGTCATGTTGGATTTCTCCCGACCACCATCACGGATCTTGCGCGTTCTTGTGTTGACAAGACGTCCGCGATATATTCTTCGCATACCGAAATCAACTTCGAATAACGAAAAGGCGGGCATTCCATGCGCATCGGCAAGCAGGATAACGCGGTCACCTCGATCTGCACCTCGGATGCGACCAGCATCACGGTGCGCGGGCTCGACCTGTGTAACGAGGTGATCGGCCATGTCGACTTCACCAGCTATTTCTGGCTGCTGGTGACGGGCACCATGCCCTCGCCGCCGCAGCGGGCGCTCGCAGACGCGGTGCTCTGCGCGATTGCGGAACACGGGCTGGTGCCGAGCGTCGTCGCCACGCGCATGACCTACGCCGCCGCGCCCGAGGCGTTCCACGGCGCGGTCGCCGCGGGGCTGCTGGGCTGCGGAACGGTGGTGCTGGGCAGCGCCGAGGTGGCGGGCAAGTTCTATGCCGAGGTCGTCGCCCAGGCCGAGGGCGGTGATCCTGCCGCCACCGCCATCGCCGCCATCAAGGCGCTGCGGGCCGAGAAGAAAGCGATTCCCGGCTTCGGCCACCCCCAGCATTCGGGCGGCGATCCGCGCGCGCACCGGCTGCTTGCGCTTGCCAAGGAGCACGGCATGGAGGGCAAGCACATCGCGATGCTGCGCACCATCGAGGCGGTGCTCCCCGAAGCGATCGGCCGCAGCCTGCCGATCAACGTCAACGGCGCGATCCCGGCGGTGATGCTCGACGCGGGCTTCCCGCTCGCGGCTTTGAAAGGCATCTCGCTGCTCGCCCGCACCGCCAGCCTGATCGCGCACTTGCAGGAAGAGACCGAGCGGCCGATCGGTTTCATCATGAGCGGCGCGGCGGCCGAGCGGATCGGGTTCGACGACGGGTCAGAATAACGCTCGCTTGATCCCTCGGCCCGCCCGCGCCACTGTCGGCGCAGATGGACGGGGGATGGGCATGATCGGACGGCACTTCTTGGCTCTGGGCGCGCTGCTCGCGGCAACGCCTGCGCTGGCAGACGCGCCCCTGCCGCTGACCGAGACGGAGGTCATGGCCCCCGCCGTCCCCACCATCCTCGCCCCCCGCGAACGGGCAGCGCTTGAAAACCGCATCCTTGCCGAGCGACTCGATACGCTGATCCCGGAAATCATGCGGGCCGAGGGCATCGACCTGTGGCTGCTGGTCGCGCGCGAATATTTCGAGGAGCCGGTGGTCGCCACCATGCTCGATGCCGAAAACATGCACGCGCGGCGGCGCACCATCCTGATCTTCCACGATCCGGGCGAGGGCAAGCCGGTCGAGCGCCTGACCGTCAGCCGTTATGGCCTGGGCGGCCTGTTCGCGCCCGCGTGGAACCCCGACACACAGCCCGATCAGTGGCAGGCAGTCGGCGAGCTGATCGCTGCTCGCAACCCCCGCAAGATCGCGATCAACACCTCGGACCTGTCCCAATTCGCCGACGGCATGACGCTGAGCCAATACGACAAGTTCATGTCGGCCCTGCCGCCAGCCCTTCACGAGCGGGTCGTCAGCGGTGAGGCGCTGGCGGTCCGCTGGCTCGAAACGCGCACGCCGTCCGAAATGGCGATCTACCCCACCGTGGTGCGCATCGCGCACGCCATCATCGGCGAGGCGTTCTCACGCCGCGTCATCACCCCGGGCGCGACCACCGCCGAGGACGTGCAGTGGTGGTACCGCGACCGGCTGATGGCGCTGGGGCTCGATCCGTGGTTCCACCCCTCGGTCGCGATCCAGCGGCAGGGCGCAAAGGGCATGATCGAGGGCGCCGAGGTGATCCAGCCCGGCGATCTGCTCTGGACCGATTTCGGCATCACCTACCTGCGCCTCAACACTGATACCCAGCACCTTGCCTATGTGCTGAAGCCGGGCGAGACTGCGGCCCCGGCAGGCCTCAGCGCGGGGCTCGCCAACTCCAACCGGGTGCAGGATTTCCTCACCCGCGCCTTCAAGGTCGGGCTCAGCGGCAACGAGGCGCTGACCCTTGCCCGCGCCGACGCGCTCGCAGCAGGGCTTGATCCGTCGATCTATACGCACCCCATCGGCCACCACGGCCACGGCGCGGGGCCCAGCATCGGCTTCTGGGACAATCAGAAGCCCGATCCGCGCGGGGCAGGCCCAATCCGGGCGAACACCGCCTGGTCGATCGAGCTTACCTCCTATGCGCAAGTGCCCGAATGGGGCGGGCAGCGGGTCGATTTCCGCACGGAAGAGGACGCCTTCTTCGACGGACAAAGTGTGCGCTTCATCGACGGGCGGCAGACCGCAATCACGTTGATCCCGACAGGCGAGTGAGCCCTTGCACCAAGGCCGCAGAATCGCCCGAATGTCGCGCTAACCGTGACAAGCCCCCATCAAAGGAACGCTCCATGCCCCTGCTTCTGTGCCCCAACGACAACAGCGCCATGCAGACTGTCGATCGCGATGGCGTGCAATTCGACATGTGCCCTTCGTGCCGGGGCGTTTGGCTTGATCGGGGCGAGCTGGAAAAGCTGATGGCCGCCGCAGCGCAAGCCGCCGCGCCTGCCGCTGCCGCTCCGCCGCCGCCGCGCCCCGCCGCCCCGCCGCCGCCGCCGCAGCCCGGCTTCGCCAGTTATGGCGAGCGCGGCGAGTATGGCGAGCGCGGCGAGTATGGCGAGCGCGGCGAGTATGGCGAGCGCGGCGAATACGGCGAGCGGGGCGAATACGGCCACGGCGGCTATCACAAGAAGCGCGGCTCGATCTTCGACATCTTCGACTGAGCGCGGCGATTTAGCGCGAAGGCGCGGGCCGGCTCGAAGATCCGATCCCCTGTGCGCGGGTTTTCACGCGGTACACGTCGGTCAGCGCGGTGATATACAGATCGGACAGATCGGGCCCGCCCCATGCAAGGTTGGTGGCGCGCTTGGGCGTGGCGAGCCGTTCGATCACCTCGCCCTTCACCGGATCGACCACGCAGATCCCGCCGGGGCAAGTGGTGTAGACCAGCCCCGTGCTGTCCACCCGCACCCCATCGACGCGGCCCGGCTTGCTGTCATCGGTCAGATCCGCCACCTGCCGCTTGGCCGAAGCGGTGCCATCGGCGGCAAGCTCATAGGCCCACAGCGTCTGCGTGGCGGTATCGCCCACATACAGCCGCAGTTCCAAAGGCGAGAGCGCAAGTCCGTTGGGCCGCGACAGCATATCGTCGATCAGCACCATCCTGCCCGTCGTCTCGTTGAAGGCGAAGACGCCCGAAAAGCCAACCTCGTTCTGGCGCTGCACGCCCTGATAGGGACTCCCGAGGCCATAGGGCGGGTCGGTGAAGAAGATCATCCCATCGCTGCGCACCACCACGTCATTGGGGCTGGAGAGGTGTTTGCCCTCATAGGCTTCAACGATCACCTGCCGCCCGGTCTCGCTTGTCCAGCGGGTGAGTGCGCCGCTGCCATGTTCGGCGTTGAGCAGGTTCCCCGCGCGGTCAAAGGTGTGGCCGTTGGCCATGGCGCTAGGGGTGTAGAGCACCTTGGGCGCGCCCGCATTTTCACTGGCCCCAGGGGTATAGGCGTAGACCGTATCGCCGGGAATATCGCTGAAGATCAACCGCGCACCGTCCCACGCGGGCCCTTCGGTGAAGGTGTAGCCGGTGGCCACCAGTTCAAGGCTTTCGGGGATCAGGATGCCGGGGGGCGCAACGGGCACCATGATCGGCTCGCGCGCCTCGGCCTGCGCGCCGCTCGCCATCACCATGGCCGCAAGGCCCACCGCCAGCGTCACCACCTTACCCATCATGCGTCCCCTTCTTGCTTTGCCGTGGCGACACAGTGCGCCGCTGCGTCTGCCGACGCCAGCACTTTTGAGGGGAGGCGCGGGCCTTGCAAGGGCGGCCCTCGGGGGGCATGGGGAGCGCCAGACAGGAGACCCTTTGCCATGCGTCAGATCGATCATTTCATCGTCGGCGACAGCCCCGCCCCCACCCGCAAGCACGCCATCTGGAACCCCTCGACCGGCGAAGTGCAGGCCGAAGTCGCCTTGGGCGATGCCGCACTGCTGGCCCGCGCGGTAGAGACGGCCAAGCGCGTCCAGCCCGCCTGGGCCGCGACCAACCCGCAGCGCCGCGCGCGGGTGATGTTCGCCTACAAGCAATTGGTCGAAGACAATATGCAGAGCCTCGCCGAGATGCTCTCATCCGAACACGGCAAGACCGTGCCCGATGCCAAGGGCGATGTGCAGCGCGGGCTTGAAGTGATCGAATATGCCTGCGGCCTGCCGCAGATCATGAAGGGCGAATACACCCACGGCGCAGGGCCGGGCATCGATGTCTATTCGATGCGCCAGCCGCTCGGCATCGGGGTCGGCATCACCCCGTTCAACTTCCCGGCGATGATCCCGATGTGGATGTTCGGCATGGCCTGCGCTGCGGGCAATGCCTT
>JAIYAL010000059.1 GCA_027489095.1 Erythrobacteraceae bacterium | reverse complement strand
TAGCCCGCGTCTTCCACGGCCTTGAGCAATTCGGGCGAGAGGCCGAGATCGGCGAAAGTCATCAGGTGTGTGTTGTCCGAGAATAGCGGGCAGGGTTGCTGCCGGGATTGCTGGTCCGCCGCGCACCAAGTCGCCGCGTCAGGCTGCCGCGCGTTTCTCGCAAACGGGCGCAAAAGTCAAGGAATCGCGCCGCGGGCGCTGCTGGCTCAGCCCTGCACCGCGACAAGCTGGCGCATCACCTCGACCTCGCAGCGCGCCCCGCTGCGCGACTGAAGCTTGTCGCGCGACACGCACAGCCGCCCGTCCTTGTTCTTCTCGACGTAGAAACCCGAGTAGAAGTCGCGGGCGCGGCACGATTTTTCGAGATTGACCGAGAGCATCCGCCGATCCCGCAGGAACAGCACAAGGCGGTTGCCACTGCCGGTCTGGACGCCCGCGATATCCTCAAGCGGCACGCATTTCTCCTTGCCCCGCTCCTCGAACCGCGGCGCGCTATCGCGCATGGGCATTTCGGCAAGGAGGTTCTGCCGCGCGGCGAGCGGCTGCGGGGTGATGCGCACCACCACGCGCTGTTCGATGCGGATCTGCCGGGCGCTTGACGACTGGCGCATCGCGAGCAGCGGATTGAGCAGTTCGGGACCGGGCGGAAACCCCTGTCCCGCGCTTGCGTCGCACCGAAGGAGCGCACCCTCCGACGCGTCCCCCTCGCCAGGCACACCCACCGTCTCGGCCACCATGGGCAGCATCAGCGCAAGCGGCGCTGCGAGGGTGAGCAGGGTGTGCATGGGCGGAAAAGGTCTCTCCTATAGGGCGGGCGGGCGGCTCTGGCGGGTCGGGCGATTGACTGTTGGGTCGCCAAAACTGACTTGCCGCCCTATCATCGGCAATTGAACCGCGGCTTAACTGCCGTTCGCCGGCCGCCCAAGGGATTGGCTGTTTTGCGCCAGTCTGTGGCATGGAGGCAACAATGACCAGCACCCCCCCGCCCTCTCTCGCTTTTCATACCCCATCAGACACTGCGGCCTTCCTCGCCGCTGCCGAGGCGCTGCTCGGCCCACGCGGGCTGACCACCGATGCCGAGCGGATGGACACCTGGCTGACCGACTGGCGCGGGCGCTACACCGGCTGCGCGCTGGCTCTTGCCTCACCGGCCTCGACCGCCGAGGTCGCCGCGCTGGTGAAGCTTTGCGCCGCGCATGGCGTGCCGATCGTACCGCAGGGCGGCAACAGCGGAATGGCGGGCGGCGCCACCCCCGACGCGAGCGGCCGGGCGATTGTCCTATCGCTCAGGCGGATGAGCGCAATCCGCAGCCTGTCTGCGGAATCGGGCCAAGCCATTTGCGAGGCTGGGGTGGTCCTCCAATCCCTGCACGAGGCGGCACAAAGCGTAGGGATGCGCTTTCCCCTGACACTGGGCGGCAAGGGCTCGGCCACGATCGGCGGGCTGATCGCGACCAATGCCGGGGGCACTCAGGTGCTGCGCCACGGCACGATGCGCGCGCAAGTGCTGGGGCTTGAGGCTGTGCTGGCCAACGGCGAGGTGCTCGATCTCATGACCCCGCTCAAGAAGGACAATCGCGGCTTCGACCTCAAGCAGCTGCTGATCGGTTCGGAAGGGACGCTCGGGATCGTGACGGCTGCAACGCTGCGCCTGCTCCCCGACGCCACGGGCCGCGCGACCGCGTGGGTGGGGCTCGAGGGGATCGTCGCGGCGCGCACGTTGCTTGGCCGCATGGAGCGCGCTTTGGGCGATGCGCTCGAGGGCTTCGAGGTGGTTCCCGCCCATTGCCTCGATTCCGTGCTCGCCCACCAGCCCGGCGCCCGCGCGCCGCTGTCCGAGCGACATGCCTGGAACGCACTGATTGAATGCGTATCGCCCACCGCCGACAGCGCCGCCTTGCGCGAGGCACAGGAAGACGCGCTCGGAGAGGCGCTGGAGGCCGGCCTGATCAGCGACGCGGTGATCGCCGCGAGCGACACGCAGGCCGAAGCCTTCTGGCAATTGCGCGACGGCATCTCCGCCGCGGAGCGTGCACGCGGGCCGGCGATGCAGCACGACATCTCTGTCCCGGTCGAAACAATGCCCGAGTTCATCCTCGCCGCTGTGCCCGATGTCGAGGCGGCCTTTCCCGGCACCATCGCGGTCGCCTTTGGGCACCTCGGCGATGGCAATGTCCACTTCCATGTCCTGGCGCCCCCTGGCGCTGCGAGGGGCGTGTGGGAGGAGCAGGAGGGCAAGGCGGTGAGCGCGCGGGTTCACGATCTCGTCACCCGCTGGGGCGGCTCGATCAGCGCCGAGCACGGGATCGGGCAGATGAAGGTGGACGAGCTTGCCCGCCTTCACGATCCTGTGGCGCTGGCGGTGATGGCGCGGGTCAAGGCGGCGCTCGATCCGGCCAATCTGCTCAATCCGGGGAAACTGCTGCACGTTCCCGCGCCGACCGATCCCGAGCCGCTTGCGCGCAGGCCCGCAAACGCTTAAGGGCCGCGCTTTCGGCGGGGGCAAGGCTTTTTCCGCTGAGGGGATCATCCACTACCGCTTACCGGAGAATTCGTCATGGCCAGCGCGCCGCAATCGCAACTTCCGCTGTTCTACAAGGACCTTCTGCCTGTTAACAGCAACGACCACGCCGACTGGAAGGCCGGCTCACTCCCCAACGCGGGCTACCTCGCCGAAACCCACGCGATGCCGCTGACCACCGACGAATTCGTCGACGCGCAGCGCAATTTCCCGATCGTGTTCACGTCGGGCGAAGGCGCGCTCCCGATTGCGCTGTTCGGCCTTAACGAAGGCGTCAATGTCTTCGTGGGCGCAGACCTGAAGATCGCCGAGCCGATCTACATCCCCGCCTATGCGCGGCGTTATCCCTTCATCCTTGCCAAGCTGCAGCCGGGCAACGACGACATGTCGCTGTGCTTCGATCCGACTTCGGGCCTGCTCGGCAAGACCAAGGAAGGCATCGCGCTGTTCGAAGCCGACAGCAAGCCGAGCGAGTACACCGAGGGCGTGCTCGATTTCTGCCGCCGCTTCGAGGAAGCTGGCCAGCGCACCAAGCTGTTCATGGACGAGCTGACGAAGCTCGACATCCTGATGGACGGTGAAATCGCTATTACCCGCAATGACATGCCCGAAACGCCTTACATCTATCGCGGCTTCCGGATGGTCGACGAGGCCAAGCTGCGCGAGCTGCCGGCCGCGACGCTTGAGGAGCTCTCGAAGAACGGCTTGCTGATGCTGATCTACGCGCACCTCTTCTCGCTGAACCTGATGCGCAACATCTTCGAGCGGCAGTTGTCGCTCGGCAAGGTGCCGGCGATTGCCGAGAGCACCCCGGCTCCCGCGCTCAACTGATGCGCCTATGCCGGGCCTTTCGGGCCCGGCGCCGCACGGACATGAACGGGCAGGTGGCGATCAGCCACCTGCCCGTTTTGCGTTGCGGCGACCGCTCGAAAGCTCTCCCTTCCTGCCACATGTTTCACGTGAAACACGCCGCAGCAGCGGGGGCTGGAGGGGGTCTAGCGGGGGTCTAAGGGGGGTCTGGAGGGAGTCTGGCTTCATCAAAGCCGAATCTGGCGCAGGCTGGCGCGCACCTTGCGAAAGGCCCCGCAATCGGCGCCGCAAACTCAGACCGCTGCAAACGCCCGTTCTATTCGGCCGCCTGCCTGAGCCCCTCCTGCCCGCCGAGCAGCGCCGCTTCCGCGCCAAGCTCGCGCACCAGCGCGGCCAGCATCGCCGCCACCGCAGGCAGCCCCGCGCCAGGTTCGGACAGCTGGCGATCAAGATAGGTCGCACGGCACACCTCGATCTGCACCGCGTGAACGCCAGACTGCGGCGCACCGTGACGGTCGAGCACATAGCCGCCCGAATAGGGCCGGTTCTGCGCCGCCGGAACACCGCGCAGATCGAGGTGAGAAAGCGCGCGGCCCATCAGCGCTGTATGGCATGAGGCCCCGAAACGGTCACCCAGCACCAGCACCGGCGCATGCGCCTCGCCCTCGGCGGCGCGCAGCGGCGGCATGGAGTGCAGGTCGACAAGCAGCGCAGCCCCCCATTCATCGCGGATCCGCGCCAGTTCCGCTGCCAGCATCGCGTGATAGGCGCGGTGGATGTGCTCGATCCGCGCAGCCAGCTCCGCCGGAGCAAGCCGCCCGCGCCAGATCTCGCCCGAGCCCGGCAGGCGGCGCGGAACCAGACCGAGACCGCTCCGCGCGCGGGCATTGCCGCGCTGACCGGGCTCCGGCAGGCCGGCGCCTTCGGGGCGGCCGCCTTCAATCATGTCCCAGTCCAGATCGTCTTCGGCGCGGTTCAAATCCAGCAGCGCCCGCGGCGCATGGGCGACCAGCAGCCCCGCCCCCGTCTCGCGCGCAACCGCGACGCCGAGCCGATCGGCATGGCGATCCTCAAGCCGCAGTTGGGCGAGCGCGGGTTGGCGCATCCGCGCCGTCACGCCTTCGGGATAGGCGCGGCCCGCGTGAGGCACCGCGATCAGCACCGGCAGGCGCAAGCGCGGCGGGCGGGTCAGGGTAAAGGCCGGCGCTGCATCAAGGCCCGGCACCCTGCCCCCGTTTTCGGAGGCGCGCTCCGGATCACCGGAGGGCCTGCGGGCAGGGGGCTGGCCGGGCGGAGAGGTGCGGGCGGGCGGTGACATCGTCAGGTTCCTTGCTGACGCGTTTGTCAGGCCCTGTCAAAGTCTCATCACCCCTGTGCGCGCCGCAATCCGCGTCGCCCCGGATGCCATCGCCCCCGCGCACAAAGATTTCTTAAGCCACGTCTGCTAACCCGCGAAGCATGATAGCGACACGCACCCCCCGCATCCTGCTCGCCGAGGACGAAGACGCCATGCGCGCCTATCTGGAGCGGGCGCTGACCAATGCCGGCTACGAGGTCAGTGCCGTCGACCGCGGGACCGATGCCGTGCCGCTGCTCGAGACCGGCGATTTCGACCTGCTCCTCTCCGATATCGTGATGCCGGAGATGGACGGGATCGAACTTGCCCAGCGCTGCGCAGAGATTTCTCCGCACACCAAGGTGATGTTCATCACCGGCTTTGCCGCGGTATCCTTGCGCGCCAGCCGCGAGCAACCGACCGCCAAGGTGCTGTCCAAGCCCTTCCACCTGCGCGACCTGGTGCTGGAAGTGGAACGCGTGTTCGAGGAAGCAGCGCAAACGCGGGCCTGACGGGCGTAAAGGCCTGACGAGACCCCCGGTTCGAATCGCTTGCACCTTCCCGAGGGCTGCGATAAAGGGCCGCTCCGCCCCGCGCAGGGGCCGATCCGATGGTGCGGGCGTATAGCTCAGTGGTAGAGCACTATGTTGACATCGTAGGGGTCGCAAGTTCAATCCTTGCTA
>JAIYAL010000015.1 GCA_027489095.1 Erythrobacteraceae bacterium | reverse complement strand
CTGCAACGCCTCTTCGCCTGAAAAACCGCTTGCCCCGCATCGGTTGATCGGCTGATCTCCCGGTCAAACACAACGGGAGGGACACGCCGCCATGACCTATTTCGGCGCGATGCAGAACGAGATCTACAATGCCGGGCTGAAGGGCGTGCTGCCCACCTGGCCGGTCGATTTCCCCTCCCTCGAAAAGCGCGCGCACGAGGCACTGGGGCCGAGCCTCACCAATTATGTCGCGGGCGGCTGCGGAGACGAGCACACGCAGGACCAGAACTCGGCCGCCTTCCGCCATTGGGGGATGGTGCCGCGGATGATGGTCGATTGTTCGGAGCGAGACCTCTCGATCGAGCTGTTCGGCCACCGCTATCCGACCCCGCTGTTCATGGCCCCGATCGGCCTCAACGGCGAGGCCTCGCAGGACCGCCACGGCGATATCGCCGCCGCGCGCGCCTCGGCACTAACCGGCGTGCCGTTCTGCGCGTCGACGCTGGCCAACGACCCAATGGAGGACGTGAAGGCAGCCTGCGGGGAGACTCCGGCCTGGTTCCAGCTCTACACGCCGAGGAACCGCGAGCTCGCGGAAAGCCTGATCCGCCGCGCCGAGGAGGCGGGTTACAAGGCGCTGGTGGTGACGCTCGACACCTGGGTGACCGGCTGGCGTCCGCGCGACCTCAACGCGTCGAACTTCCCGCAGCTGCGCGGCAAGGTGCTGCAGAACTACTTCACCGACCCCGTGTTTCGCTCGCTGCTGGCGAAGCCCCCCGAAGAGGATTTGCAGGCTGCGATCTTCACCTGGGCGGCGACCTTCGGACAGGTGCTGACTTGGGAGGACATGGCGTGGTTCAAGTCGGTGACCAAGCTGCCGATCGTCCTCAAGGGCATCTGCCACCCGGACGATGCGCGCCGCGCGGTCGATCACGGGGCGGATGCGGTCTATTGCTCGAACCACGGAGGGCGGCAGGCCAATGGCGGAATCGCGACAATCGACCTGCTCGCCGACGTTGTGAAGGCGGCGGCTGATACTCCGGTTCTGTTTGACAGCGGGGTGCGATCGGGGACGGACGCGATCAAGGCGCTGGCCTTGGGCGCGCGCGCAGTCGGGGTGGGGCGGCCCTACACCTACGGCCTCGCACTCGGCGGCGCTGAGGGCGCGGCCTGGGTGCTACGCTCGATCCTTGCGGAGGCGGATCTGCTGATGGCGGTTAACGGTTACCCAAATCTGGCCGATGTTCGCGCCGCGGGCGCACACCGCGTTTACCTTTAGCAGGATTGTGTCACATCCGGGAACCAATTGGCCGAATCAGGGCTTGTACGGATTGACGGTTGCATAACAAAACATGGGCTGCCGTCCTTCGGACTAGCTTTATCCACAGGATTGGTGTTAGCCAACGCAACATTAATTCTCGCGAATCGGGGACGCGGATCATGGAAAAACCGACCTTCTGGTCCAATCGGCCAGATCCGATGCGACGCACGGTGTGCGTTCAGGACGAACATTCGCGATTGGCACGCTATGGCCGCATCCAGCCGATGGAGACGCGCAAGTCGTTTCTCTCGCGCCTCGCCGGGATCATCCCGATCGCCTGACAGCGCCTATCCGCCGGCCTTTGCCAGCATCACCAACTTGGTGTCGGTAAAGGCGAGGTAGCCTTCTTCTCCCCCTTCCGAACCGAAGCCCGAATCCCCAACCCCGCCGAACGGGGTCTCGGGCGACGAGACGATTAACTGGTTGATCCCGACCATACCGGCGCGCAAGGAACGCCCGAGGTAGTGGGCCTCATCAAGGTCGCCCGAGAAGGCATAGGCGGCAAGGCCATAGCGCAAGGAATTGGCGATCCCGACCGCGTCCTCGATGGTCTCGAAGGGGACGATCCCGGCGATTGGACCGAACGGCTCCTCGGTCATGAAGCGGCTGTCGGGCGCAGGATTGGCGATGACGGTGGGCTCGAAGAAGAAGCCGCTGCCCGCGATCACAGAGCCCCCGGTGACGACCTCGCCGCGGTTCCCGCCCGTGTCAGCAACCACCTGTTCCATAGCGGAAATCCGCCGACCATGCGCGAGCGGGCCCATGTCGACGCTCTCGTCCACGCCGGGGTCGCCGACCTTGATCTTGGCCGCTTGCGCCGCGAACTCGGCGACGAAGTTTTCGTAGATTTCCTTCGCCACAAGGAACCGGGTGGGCGAGACGCAGACCTGCCCGGCATTGCGGAACTTGGTCGATGCGCACATCGCCACCGCGCGTGCGAGATCGGCGTGTTTGCTCACGATAACAGGGGCATGGCCGCCCAGTTCGGGGGTGAAGCGCTTCATGTGGCTGGCCGCCAGCGCGCCCAGATGTTTGCCCACGGCGGTCGATCCGGTGAAGCTCACCTTGCGAACCGCCGGCGCAGCGATGAGGTGCTCGGCAATTGGGCCGGGATCGCCGTGGACGAGGTTCAGCACGCCTTTGGGCACCCCCGCATCGACGAAGCACTGGGCCAGCAATTGCGCCGAGGCCGGGGTGTTTTCGGCCGGCTTGAGGATCGCGGTGCAACCCGCCGCGAGCGCGCCTGCGATCTTCTTGGCGGGCAGGTTGATCGGGAAATTCCACGGGGTGAGCAGCACCGCCGGGCCGATAGGCTCGTGCGTCACCATCTGCGCGATCAGCTGGTGGCCGCGTGTCGGGATCAGCCGACCTCCTCTGCGCTTGGCTTCTTCGGCAAGGAAATCAATCACATCGGCAGAGCCCGTGATCTCGCCGATGGCTTGGGCGCGGGGCTTGCCCATCTCGGCGGTGACGACGCTGGCGATCTCCAACGCCCGCTCGCGCAGCAGGTCGGCGACCCGGCGCAGGATCGCGTAGCGCTCGGCCCCCGGCGTCCGGCTCCATCCAACGAAGGCATCGCTCGCGGCCTTGATCGCGGCGTCGAGCTGCGCGGGGGAGGCTTTGGGGCACTGGCCGAGCACTGCCCCGGTCGACGGGTTGATCACCTCCATCGTGCCTGCCCCGCCGCTGTCGATCCACTCGCCGTTGATGAGCATCTTGACGGTCGGGTAGGTGGTCATCGGCTGGTTCCTTCGGCTGGCGGCGGACGGCGATGTTTCACGTGAAACGCCGCTGCGGGGCCGGGCTAGAGGGGGTCTAAGTGGGGTCTAGGTGGGGTCTAGCGGGGGTCTAACAAGAGGCTAGACCGCCACGACGTGCTGCTCAATCGCCCCGAAGATCGAGTGGTTGGCGGTATCGCGCATCTCGATCCGCACAGTGTCGCCTGACTGCATGAACGGTGTCACCGGCGCGCCGCCCGCGATCGTCTCGATCATGCGGATTTCCGCGATGCAGGAATAGCCCGCGCCGCCCTCGCTGACCGGCTGGCCCGGGCCGCCATCCTTGCCCTTGTTCGAGATCGTGCCGGTGCCGACGATCGTGCCGGCGGCGAGGTTCCGGGTCTTGGCCGCGTGCGCCACCAGCTGCGCAAGGTTGAAGGTCGCATCCTTGCCCGCATTGGCCCGGCCAAACGGCTTGCCGTTAAGGTCGACCATCAGCGGCAAGTGGATCAGGCCGTCCGCCCACGCCGCGCCCAGTTCATCGGGCGTCACCGCGACCGGCGAGAACGCGCTCGCCGGCTTGGACTGGAAGAAGCCGAAGCCCTTCTCCAGTTCCGCCGGGATGAGGCCGCGAAGGCTCACATCGTTGACCAGCATCAACAGGCGGATATGCCCCGCCGCATCCTCGACCGAACAACCCATCGGCACATCGCCGGTGATGCAGGCGATTTCGCCTTCCATGTCGCAGCCCCATGCCGGATCGCCCAGCGGAATGTCCTGACGCGGGCGCAGGAAGCCATCCGATCCGCCCTGATACATCAGCGGGTCGGTGTAGAAGCTCGCCGGAACCTCGGCCCCGCGCGCGCGGCGCACCAGTTCGACATGGTTGATATAGGCGCTGCCATCGGCCCACTGGTAGGCGCGCGGCAGCGGCGAATGCGCCTGCCGCTCGTGGAAGCGTTCGCACGGCACGGTCTCATGATCGACATCGCGGGCGAGCAATTCCAGTTCGGGCGCGACCCGCTCCCAATTGTCGAGCGCGGCCTGCATGGTGGGGGCGATATAGCCCGCCGCCGAGCAGCGGGTCAGGTCCTTGGAGACCACCACCAGCATGCCATCGCGCGTGCCGTTGTCGAGGGTTGCAAGCTTCATTCGGATCTCCTGTCAGGGGAATCGATTTGGATGTCGGGATGCGCCGCCGCAAAGGCGGGGAGCGCGAGGCAGGCAGCCTCGATGCGGGTCATGTGCGGGCTGGCGCTGAGATCGTAGGCAAAGCGCCGCGCATTCGCGAGCTGCGGGATCAGCACAATCTCGAACAGGCCGGGTGCATCGCCGTGCAGGAAATCTCCGGTGGCCAGTTGCGCCAGCCGCGTCTCCACCGGCACCAGCGTACGGGTCAGCCAATTGCGATACCAGGTATCGATCTCGCCTTGCGTGTGGCCGAGCGGGTCCTTCAGATATTTGAGCACCGGCAGGTTATTGACCGCGTGGATCTCGGTCGCGATCCCGTAGGTGAGTTCTCGCACCGTATAGCGCGCTTCGATGTCCGTGGGCAGGAAGGCGGGCGAGGGATAGGCCTCGTCAAGCCATTCCAGCAGCGCCATCGATTGCGCCCGGTCACGCCCGTCCGCTTCCAGCATGGGGAGCGAGCCGAAGGGATTGCGCGCCGTGAACGCTTCGTCCTTGTTCTGGGCGGTGACGAGATTGACGGGGATGTTCTCGAAGGCAAGGCCTTTGAGGTTCAGCGCGATGCGAAGGCGGTAGGAGGTCGACGAGCGGAAGTAGCCGTAGAGTTTCATCGTGCTCATCGCCTAGCCATCGCAGGCTTGCGACACAGGGGCAAGAGGTTGGGGCGAGCGCCAGCTCTCATACATCCCCGCAAACCTACGTCTCCCCGGGCCTGACCCTGGGGCCCGATGCCTTTTGCCTGCAGCGCTCGCTTGCAGGCGGAAATACAGCGGGGCCGCGGATCACATCCGGGGAGGCGTATTCGGTCAAAACTCGGCCTCAGCCCGCGATCACGCCGGTGTCAGCACCCGCTGCACGGTCTGAAGCAGAAGGGCAGGCGGGCAGGGCTTGGGGAGCATCGTCGCGCCCGGGAAGCGCGCGGCGATCTCCTGCGCGTCAGCATGTTCGGAATGGAGGATCACCGGCACGTTTTCTTCGAGCAGCTTCTGCGCAAGTTCATAGGTCAACCCGTCGGCAAGCTCGATATCGAGTAGCGCAAGATCGGGTTTTTCCTTCTGGCAGGCGAGCATCACCGAGGAAATCCCGGCGTGCGGGCCTTCGACCTCGTAACCGGCTTCCTCGAAAGTATCGCACAAATCGAAGGCTGTGATGAATTCGTCTTCGGCGACCAGAATCCGTAACGCCATTGGCCTCTCCCGTTTAAACGACTCCCACAAACAGGTGTGTAACACGGGTTGGACGTCAAGCTGCCTAGAATATCATCCATTCCTGCCGAATTGTGCAGCAAAGCCCGTTTCGTCGCCGGCGCTGAGCAACTTGGCCTGTTCAACCCATTGATCACGGGTGATTCGTCCTGAAAACCGGCCAAGCTGCGCGTCGATTTGATCGATTTCTTGCGGCGTCCAGGCGGCGATCTGGGCGAAGCGGGTGATCCCAAGCTGGCCGAGCAATTCGGACAGCTTGGGGCCGAGGCCCTTGATGCGGGTGAGGTCGTCACCGCCGCCCGGCGCGGGGATGGGGGCGGGGGTGGGAGCGTTGGCTGGCGCGGGGGCTGACACTGGCTCCTGATTGACTGCGATCGCGCGCGGCGCGTCGATCAGCGCCTGGTTGCGCTGTGCCGGCGCGGCGCCCTCGTCAAGCACGTCGCGGCCCAGGGCAGGGGCGCTGCCGTCCTCGATCACGCGCGCCTTGCGGCTGGCGCGCATGGCAGCCCAGACCGCCACTGCCAGCACGGCGAGCGCGATCAGGATCAGCGGCAGGTAGGTGTTGAAATCGGCGGACATGGCTTGATCGTCTCCGGGAAGATTCGTTGCGTTTGCCGCGTGCCTCTAGCAGGCCGGGCGGGCCTTTCCCAACCCCTGCCGAACCTGGCCCAGGTTGCTATTGCGCGGGCGGGGGTGCGGGCACGACCTGTTTGCGGAACAACACCTTGTCGGCTTCATCGAAACCGCGCCGCCAGATGACAAAGCCGTAGGTGCCGAGCACCGCGGGCACGCCAAAGACGAGTTCGGTCCATTCCGGGAGGAAGGTGAAGGCGTAGCCCACCACCACCGCGGGCGCGGCGGCATAGACCAGCGCCCAGCGCCAGTTGCTGACGGGGGCCTTCAGGAGATGCTTCAAGAGCAGCGCCTTCCCGAGGCTCGAGATGGCCAGCGCGATCATCAGCGCGCCCGCCGCGCCCGCCGCCTGATAGCCGCGCCCCAGCCCGAGCCGCGCGGCAAGCCCGATCAGCACGATCGTCAGCACGGCCTGAAGCGCGATGATCCCGACCGAGATGGCAAGGTTGCGCTTCCTTGCGATGTAGACCAGCACGCTTTCCGAGACGACTGCCATCGAGGCGGCCACTTCGGCAGCGAGCAGGAAGGCGAGCGCGGCGGTGCCTGCGACGTAATCCGGCCCCCACAGGCCCATCACCGCCTCGCCCGGCATCCCCAGCACCAGCGCGATGCCAAGCTGGACGGCGATGATCCAGAACCCCACCTGCCGCACCTGCGCGGCGATCGCCTCCATGTTGCCGATCCGCAGGTTCTTGGTGATGACCGGCGAGAGGATCGGCTCGAAGCTGGTTTTCAGCTTCTGCGGCAGCGAGGCGATCTGTTGCGCGGCGTAGTAGATGCCGACCGCGGAAGGGGGCGCGAACAGGCCGAGAATGAAAATGTCGAGCAGCCGCGTGCCGCGCTCGATCGCGTCGGCGCCGACGAGCGGGAAGGCGCGGGAGGACATCGCGAGCATTGCGCGCGGGCGCGGGTGCCAGCCCTTCGGCAGGCCGTAGGTTCGCAGGAACGGCCACAGGGCCGTCAGCAGGCCGGCATAGATCGATGCGATGAAGGCAAGCGCCAGCCCGCTTTCGCGCGTGGCGGGGATGAAGAAGAACGCCCCTGCCGCAATCGATATCGTCCACGGCTCCACGATGGCGCGCGCGCGCACCGTGGTGGCGATATCGAAGCGGTAGGCCTGCGCTGCCAGCAGGATCTCGGTAACGGCGAAGGCGGGGATGGTGGCGACCAGCCAGATATCCCAGCGGCTGTTCATCCCGTTGGGGAACATCGGCTCGGGAAACACCAGCAGCACAATCGCGGCGAACGCTGAATAGGCCAGCGCCAGCAGGAGGCCGTCATAGACAAGGTTGGCCTCCGCCGCCCGGTTCTCGCCCGCGCCATCCGACAATCGCTGCGCCAGGCCGCGCTTCTCGCCCAGCGAGCAGACCAGCGCCACGATCTCGATCAGCACCAGCGCCGAGGCAAACCGCCCCAGCGCCTCGGCCCCGTAGAGGCGCGTGGCGATGACGAGGAAGGGGATTCGCGCGATCAGCCGGACGAGGAAGCCAATCGTGTTGGTCCGCCCGCCCTTGGCGAGGGTGGCGAGATCGTCGGTGTTCTGGCTCGCTGCGGTCACGTGCCCCCATCCCCTGAGCCTGAGCCCTCGGACGTGTCCCGTTCGGCCTTCAAGGGCCGGGCGAGCAGGCTTGCGACCACGGCCCGCGCGTCTGCGCCTTTGAGGATCGCGTCGACCGCAGCGACGATCGGCATGGCCACCCCGCGCGCGGCGGCAAGTTCGGCGAGCACCGGCGCGGTGTAGGCACCTTCTGCCACAGTGCGGCGGTCGGCCATCAGATCGGCAGCCGAAGCGCCTTCGCCCAGGGCTTTCCCGAGCGAGAAATTGCGGCTGGCGGTGGAGGAGCAGGTCAGCACCAGATCGCCCAATCCGCACAGGCCGCTGAGCGTGTCCGCCCGCGCGCCCAGCGCCTCGCCAAAGCGCAGCATCTCGGCATAGCCGCGTGCGATCAGCGCCGCGCGGGCGTTCTGTCCGAGCGCGAGGCCGTCCACCACACCGCAAGCGATGGCGAGCACGTTCTTGACCGCGCCGCCGATCTCGGCGCCTGCCACGTCGTCCGAAAAATAGGGCCTGAAGGCGGGCCGGGCGAGGGCGGGGGCGAGCCGTTCCCACTGGGCGACACCGCCCGCGCAGGCGAGGGTCACGGCGGTCGGCAGCCCGGCGGCGACCTCGTGCGCAAACGTCGGCCCGGAAAGCACCGCAACCGCGCTCCCCGGAGAGGCCTCGCGCGCCACGTCATTCATCAGCTTGCCGGTGCCCGCCTCGATGCCCTTGGAACACAGCACAAGATCGCGCGGGGGCCGCGCGAGGCCGACCAGTACGCGGCCCAGCACCTGCGCCGGCGTGACGACCAGCACGGTGTCAATCTCCGCAAGATCGGCAAGCTCGCCCGTCGCGCGGATCGTCGCTGTGAGGCTCGCCGCAGGCAGGTAGAGCGGGTTGCGGTGTTCGGCATTGATCGCTTGCACGACCTCGGGCTCGTAGGCCCACAGCACCACATCGCGGCCATCGCTGGCGAGCATCTGCGCGAGCGCCGTCCCCCACGCGCCTGCGCCTATGACCCCTATGGTTTCGAGACCGCTCATGCCTTTGCTCCAGCCCCGCGCACCGCTTCGGCCGCCGGATCAAGCGCCCAGCGCGGGCGTGCCAGAAAATCGAGCGGGTCACCGGCAAATGGCGCGCCGCGCACCCAGCCTTCCGCCGCCATCCGCTCGCACCCCGCCCAGGCGATCATCGCCGCGTTATCGGTGCACAGGGCGAGCGGCGGCGCGGTGAAGCGCATCCTGTGCTGAGCGGCAAAACCCTCGAGCGCCGCGCGCACGGTCTGGTTGGCCGCGACCCCGCCTGCGACCACCAGCGCCGGAAATGGCCCCGCGTTGTCCAACGCCAGTTCGAGCCGATCGATCAGGCAATCGACTGCGGCCTGCTGGAAGCTGGCGCAGATATCGGCGTCGGAATAGCCAAAATCCGTTCGTGCTGAGCTTGTCGAAGCACTGTCTTTCTTCGAGGCTCGCGATTGCTCCAAAGTGAAGGACAGCCCTTCGACAAGCTCAGGGCGAACGGGGGCGAGGATTTGATTTTCCTTCGCCCGCAGCACCGCACTCTTCAGCCCGGCAAAGGAGAAATGCGGTTCCTTTGATCCTTTCAAAGGCCGGGGCAGGGGCACCGCCTTCGGGCTGCCCTGCAAGGCCAGCCGCTCCACCGCAGGCCCGCCGGGGTAGCCAAGGTGCAGGATCTTCGCCGTCTTGTCGAAGGCCTCGCCCAGCGCATCGTCGATGGTGGTGGCGAGGCGGCGATATTGCCCCACGCCCTCGACGGCGAGGATCTGGCAATGCCCGCCCGAAACCAGCAGCAGCAGATAGGGAAAGCCCAGCCCCGCGTCCGCCAGCCGGGGCGAGAGCGCGTGGCCTTCCAGGTGATTGATCGCCAGCAGCGGCTTGTCCGCCGCCATCGCCAAGGCCTTGGCGCTGACCAGCCCGACCATGACCCCGCCGATCAGCCCCGGCCCGGCGGTAGCGGCAATCGCGTCGAGATCATCGAGGGCGACGCCCGCCTCGGCCATCACCTTTGCAATCATCGGTGCCAGTCGCTCGGCATGGGCGCGCGCGGCGATTTCGGGGACAACGCCGCCATAGGGCGCGTGTTCGGCCTCCTGGCTGGCGATGCTCTGAGCCACCACCGTCCGGTCGCCGCGCACCAGCGCCACGGCGGTTTCGTCACAGCTCGACTCGATGCCCAACACGAGTGGGGGAACCTGCGGCGCGTCAGAGGTGTGCGTGAGCATTCCCATCCGGCTTCCATCTAGTCTTTGTGAACGCTAGAGCAAGCCAACATGACTGAAGCAACCGCACCCGTGCCCCCAGCCTCGAAAACGAAGCTGCGCCTTGGCACCCGCAATTCCCCGCTCGCCATGGCGCAGGCCTACGAGACCCGCGCGCGCCTGTGCGCTGCCCACGGCTGGGCCGAAGACGAGGTCGAACTCGTCCCCGTATTGGCGAGCGGCGACAAGGTGCTCGACCGCCCGCTGTCCGAGATCGGCGGCAAGGCGCTGTGGACCAAGGAATTGGACCAGTGGCTGGGCGAGGGGCGCATCGACCTTTCGGTGCATTCGGCCAAGGACGTCGAGACCATCCGCCCGCGCGAATTCCACTTCCCCGCCTTCCTGCCGCGCGCCGACCGGCGTGACAGCCTCGTGGGCGCGGCGAGCATTGCCGCGATCCCGCAAGGCGCCATCGTCGGTACCAGCGCGCCGCGGCGGGCGGCGCAACTTCTGAACCTGCGCCCCGATTGCACGGTGGTGACCTTCCGCGGCAATGTCGCCACGCGGCTGAAGAAGCTGGCGGAAGGCGAGGCCGAGGTGACCTTCCTTGCCGCCGCCGGGCTGGAGCGGCTCGATCAGTCGGAGGTGGGCCATCCCTTGTCTTGCGACGAGTGGATTCCGGCAGCCGCGCAGGGCGTCATCGCAATCGAATGCCGCGCCGATGATGCGACCACCACCGCGCTGCTTGCCGCCATCGACCACGCTCCGACCCGCGCGGAATTGGAAGCCGAGCGCGCCTTGCTCGCGGAGCTGGGCGGCACGTGCCACTCGCCCGTCGCGGTATTGTGCGAATTGGCGGACGGCGCGCTCACCATGCGCGCGGCGCTGTTCAGCCCCGATGGGGTGGAGCGGATCGAGGGCACCGCGCGGCTTTCACCGGGCGATCATGCGCCGGTCAGGGCGCTCGCCGCAGAGCTGCTTGCGCGCGCCACCCCGGGTATCGCTGCGCACTTCAACGCGGGAAAATGAGCCTGCATTGCCTCGCGCTCAGGCCCGAACCGGGGCTATCCGCGACGCTGGAGAAAGCCCGAACGCTGGGCCTCGCGATGACGGGGTTGGCCCTGTCCGAGATTCACGCCATTGCTTGGGAGTGTCCCGAACCCGCCGGCATCGATGGCCTGCTGATCGGCAGCGCCAATGCCATCCTCCACGGCGGCGACAACCTCGCGCGGCTCGAGGGGAAGCCCGTCTACGCCGTGGGTGAAGCGACCGCTGCTGCGGCTCGGGCTGCGGGATTCACCGTCGCCATGACCGGGAGCGGGGGTCTCCAGGGTGTTCTCGATGCAATTGCGCCTGCGTGCCACCTGCTGCGCATCGCGGGCGAGGAACACGTGCCACTGACCCCGCCCGCCGGGGTGAGCCTTGCTGAGGTGATCGCTTATCGCAGCTGCACGCTCCCGCTCGACCCGGCGGCGCCGTTGCTCGCATCTGGCGAGGCGCTGGTGCTGCTCCATTCTGCCGCCACCGCTGCGCATTTTGCGGCCGAATGCGACCGGCTTGGGCTGGCGCGCGGTGCCATCGCGCTTGCCGCGCTAGGCCCGCGGATTGCCGCGGCGGCGGGCGCAGGGTGGGCGGGCGTCCACGCCGCCGCTCGTCCTGACGAGGCCAACCTGATGCAATTGGCATTTGACTTGTGCAGCGCCACGCGCTCCACTTGATCCTTCCAGCATTGGCAGGCCGATGCGCTTGCCAATGCGCCCAGATCAACGCCTGAGAACGGATCACGATGGCATCACAACCGGGACCATCGCCCTATGGCAGCCCGCGCAAACCCGGCTCGGTCCGCGCAGCTGTGCTCGCTGTCTCCCTCGCTTTCGTCGCTGGAGGAGCGCTGGTGGGCTGGGCGGTGTGGCACAATCTCCAGCCCGCGGACGATGCTGCACCGCGCACTGCGTTGGTCGCCGATGGGGCGAGCGGAGCGGGAGCGGCCGCCGCGCCGACCCCTGCGCTGGGCGCCGCGCCGAGCCCCCAAGCCGCGACCCCCGCGAGCCAGGCATCGGCCGCGCAGGTCGCCGCGCAGCAGGGCGGGCTCGACCAGCGTCTCGCCGCCGCCGAGCAGCGTCTCACCCGATTGGACCTTCAGGCCCAGGCCGCCGCCGGCAATGCCGCGCGCGCCGAGAGCCTGCTGATCGCCTTCGCCACCCGCCGCGCGATCGAGCGCGGGGCCGAGCTTGGCTATCTCTCCGATCAGCTGCGCCTGCGGTTCGGCGACCAGTGGCCCAATGCGGTTGGCACGATTATCGACTTCTCGCGCAATCCGGTGCGCCTCGACGCGCTTGTCGCGCGGCTCGACGGGCTGGGGCCGCAGCTGCGCGAGAGCAGTGAGGGGCCATCATGGGGCGCGTTCAAGCGCGAATTGAAGCAGCTGTTCGTGGTGCGCCGCGAGACCACCCCCTCGCCGCAGCCGCAACTGCGCCTCGAACGCGCGCGCTGGGCGCTTGAGCAAGGCCGCTATCAAGCGGCGATCGACGAGGTAAAGGGGATGCCCGGCGCGGCCAAGGCGGAAAGCTGGATCGCGGACGCGGACCGCTACAAGCAGGCGATGGACGCATTGGAAGTGATCGAGACCGCCGCAGTGCTCGACCAGCGCGGGCTTCGTGACGGGGCGGGCAATCCGGTGCGGCAGCTGAGCCCATTGGTGCGGCCTTAGGCTGACCCTTTAAGCCAAATCCGTCACCCCAGCGAAAGCTGGGGTGACGCAAAACGGGCTTTCTGGGGCTTAAGCCCGCAAGATTTCCGGCAAGTCCCCCGAAACCCCGCGCGCTTCGTCCATGAAGAAGCTCTTGAGCATCGGGGTGCGCTGCACTGCCGCCATGCCGAGCCGCCGCACCGCGCTCGCGGTCTTGCCCGGCACGCCGAACAGGCGGGTGAGGCCATCGGTCGCCAGCGCGACCATGAAGCTGTCGAGCCCGCGCCACCTCTCGTAACGCTTGAGCAGTTCCGGATCGCCCGGATCGAGCCCAAGCCGCGCGCCTTCGGCCAGCACTTCGACCAGCGCGCCTACGTCCCTGAGGCCGAGGTTGAGGCCCTGACCCGCGATGGGGTGGATACCGTGCGCAGAATCGCCGATCAGCGCGAGGCGCTCGCCCGTGATCTTGGCGGTGTGGTGGAAGCCGAGCGGATAGCTCGAGCGGTGGCCGACGGTGAGCACCTTGCCCAGCACCCCGCCCATGCGCTTTTCCACCTCGGCCAGAAACGCGCGGTCGCCCAGCTTGGTGACACCTGCCGCGTCATCTTCGGAGACGGTCCACACCAACGATGATCGGTGGGTGCCGTCCGCATCATCGTTGAGCGGCAGCAGCGCAAACGGCCCGGCGGGGTAGAAGATTTCCCACGCGACATTGCCGTGCGGCTTTTCGTGGGTCAGCCCGGCGATGATCGCGCGGTGCTTGTAATCCCACTTGGCGATGCTGATCCCGGCAGAATCGCGGGTCGGCGACTGGCGGCCCTCGGCGGCGATCATCAACCGGCCCTTGAACTTGCGGCCATCGGCGAGGACTGCGGCCACGCCATATTCGCTGCGCTGGCGCTCGGTGACGGTGGCGAGCGGGGTCCACTCGATCAGCGGTTCCTTCGCCGCCGCCTCGAACAGCGCGAGCCGCAACCGGCGGTTGGGGAACATCCGCCCTAGGGTGCCGCCGCCCTCGCCGGGGACGAAATCGAGCCTTCCGGGCTTTTGCTGATCGGTCACGGCGATGGCCGCGATGTCGCAGGCAAATTGTTCGAGGCCTGCGGCAATCCCGATATTCTCGAACAGGTGCCAGCTCGCGGTCGAGATCGCGGTGGCGCGGTCATCGAAGCCTTCGGCGGTGAGCTCGGCCGGATCGGCGCGGTCGATGACGTGGCTGGAGAGGCCCTTCTTCGCCGCCGCCAGAGCCAGCGTCATGCCGACGAGCCCGCCGCCGAGAATGACGAGATCGCGCAGGCCCTGCGTATTGTCTGAAGTCGCTGTCACCTTGGCCGCTCCGATTGCGAAGTAAGGCCGTCATGCCTAGAGGGTACCCCGTGCTGCACGCAAGAATCTTCCCGCGCCTCATCCGTCAATTCGCTGCATGGGTGATTGCGCTTGCCGCAATGTTGTTGCTGGCGGCGGCAGTCCACGCACAGCCAGCGCCGCAGGACTCCGCCCCGCGCAAGGCGCAGTTCGGCGACAGCAATATCGCTGTCCAGCTCCATGCCGAAGGCACCCCAGTGATGGGCAAGGAGTGGCTGATCGCGCTCCACTTCATGCCGAGCGCACCCGAGTGGCACGGCTATTGGTCGAACCCGGGCGACGCAGGGCAGGGGATGCGCTTGCAGCTCGATCTGCCGCCGGACTGGGAGGTGGGCGAGGCGCGCTACCCGGTGCCGCGGCGATTGCTCGTCAGCGGGCTGATGAACCACATCTATGAAGGCCCCTACACCGTGCTGGTGCCGGTGACGCCGGGGCCGAGTGTCAAGGACTTTACCGGACCGGTGCGGGGGCGTGTCGATTATCTCGCCTGCACCGACCAGATCTGTGTGCCGCAGGACGCGCTGCTCGAAGCCAAGACGGGCGGCGATTTCGCGCGCTGGCGGGCCGGCGTCGCGCCGCTGCTCGATGCCAAGGCGCAGTTCGCGATTTCCGGCAAGATGCTGCGGGTGGCGATCCCCTTGCCGCAAGGCATGGCGCTGGCGGATCCGCACGTGTTTGTCGCCAACGAGAGGCTGGTGGCCTACGCCGCAGTCCAGACCTTCCGCCGCCTGGGCGATGTGCTGGTCGCCGAAATCCCGCTCGACCCTTACGGAACGGGTAAGGCCGAGGCACTCTCCGGCATCCTCGCGTTTGGCGGAGACGCAAGCGGGGTGGCCTTCACCGCCGACCTCGGCACGGTGCCGGGCGGGGGCGAGGTGGTCGCAGGCCCGCAAGCGACGATCACGCCGCCGCTGTGGACGCTGATCCTCGGTGCTTTCGTGGGCGGATTGCTGCTCAACATCATGCCTTGTGTCTTCCCGATCCTGAGCCTGAAGGCCATCGCGCTGGCCCGCGCCGGGGAGAGCGAGGATAAGGCGCGCGCCGAGGGGCTTGCTTATACCGCGGGCGTGGTGCTCGCCTGCCTGTTGCTGGGCGCGCTGCTGCTGGCGCTGCGCGCGGCGGGCGAGCAGGTCGGCTGGGCGTTCCAGTTGCAGGAACCCGGCGTCGTGGTCGCGCTGCTGGTGCTGGCCGCCGCGATCACCGCCAACTTTGCCGGGCTGTTCGAGCTGCCTTCGATCTCCATGCGGATGGGCGGCGAGCGCACAGGCGCCTTTGCCACCGGGCTGCTCGCGGCCTTTGTCGCGACGCCCTGCACTGGGCCCTTCATGGCTGCGGCCTTGGGTGCAGCGTTGCTGCTGCCGGTGCCGCTGGCGCTGCTGCTGTTCGCTATGCTCGGCTTGGGGCTGGCACTGCCGTTCCTGTTGCTCGGCTTCGTGCCGCGCTTGCGGCGGATGCTCCCCAAGCCCGGCCCATGGATGGAGCGGTTCCGGCGGATCATGGCGATCCCGATGGCATTGACCGCGCTCGCGCTCTTGTGGCTGACGGTGCAATTGGGCGGGCGGCCGTTTGGCGGAATTGCGCTGGTGATGGTGTTCGGCGTGCTGCTCGGCCTGTTTGTGGTCGGCAGGCTGCAACGCGGCGGCAAGATGGCGTGGCCAGCCTTCGGCCTCATCGCCGCGCCCTTCGTGGCCTTTGCCGCTATCGCGCTGCCCTCGGTCTACGAAAGCGAGCGCGCCGAGCCGGCCGAGAGCATCCTCGATCCCCAGCCCTTCAGCGCCGAGGCTCTTGCTGCCGCGCGCGCTTCGGGCAAGCCGGTGTTCGTGTGGTTCACCGCCGACTGGTGCCTCACCTGCAAGGTCAACGAGCGCGTCGCCATCGAGCGCGAGAGCACGCGCGCCGCGTTCGCAAAGGCAGGCGTGGTCGCCATGGTTGGTGACTGGACGCGCCGCGACGAGGCGATCACGCAGTTCCTCACGCAGCAGGGTGCCGCCGGTGTACCGCTTTACCTGTGGTATGCGCCGGGAGCCACCGCTCCCGAGCAACTACCGCAGGTGCTGACGCCGGACTTGCTGGAAAAGCAGGCGTCAGCGACGCCGTGACAGATCCGGGACGAGCAGCTCCGGCTCCTTGAACTCAGGCGGCGTCCCGCGGCAGGCTTCGACCAGCGCCATCGGCAGCGGGCTCGGGTTGAGCCGCAGCAGCCCTGCGCCCGGCACCGTGACTGTTGCCTCCCGCTCGGGCTTCAATGCCTCCCATTCGGGCAGGAGGGCGGACACGTCGCCTTGCCACAGCGATTGCCCCGCAATTCGCGTTGCATCGACCGGGAAGCGCCCGATCCAGCCATTGCCGATCAGCGCCAGCAGCGCAGCTGCACCTTCGTCGGCAGGCGCATGGCGGGTGATCCTGAGCTGGGCTTGCAACGTTCCGGGCGCGCGGCACTCAATCGCCAGCATCACCGGTTTGCCCGGAATGCCATAAACCAGCCGCAGCGGATTGCCCGTGGCGGCCCAGACCGCGCCGGTCACATCGGGCGAGGGGATCGGCTCGGAAGGGCCTTTCGCAGGCGCGACCAGCGAGACCCGAGCGATGGCGGAATCGGTCGGCGGCGGCTTGCACCCGGCGAGTAGCCCGCTCGTCAGAAGCAGCCCCGCCATAGCCGCGCGCATGAGGCTCACCGGGCGCGGATGAAGGCGCGGATGTCGGCCGATAGCTTGGCCCGGTCCTCGTCGCGGACATACATCATGTGCCCCGCGTCGTAGTATTTCCACGTGATCCGCTCCTGCGGGATGCCGGGACGCTTCAGCGAATATTCCGCACCGAAGAAGGGCGTGGCAAAATCATACCAGCCCTGTGCGTTGAACAGGCGCAAGCCTGCGTTCTGCCGCATCGCCTGACCGATCAGCGGGGCGATGTTGAGATAGGCGTTGCGCCCCGATCCGCTGCCGAGCGACCAATCCCAGTAGCGCCCCGGCTCGGTGCCGATCGCCTGGTACTGGCGATCCGTCCGGTATCCCAGCGTCTCGCGCGTCCACTGGTTGATCGCGGCGGTATAGCCGGCATCGATGCCATAGAAGCTGGGATCATCGTCAGGGGTCTCGCCAGCATTGTCGAAATCCTTGCCGGTGTAGCGCGCATCGAGCCGGCCGATGGTGAGGCCCCGGTCGCGCAGCAGCTCCTTGTAGAACCGCTGGTCGGTAACGCGCAGGTTGGCCTGTTCGAGATAGTCTTCCGAAAGGCCGGTAAGCCGCGCCAGCTCCTTGCGCACGGCGGCGCGCTCGTCGGCGGGCAGATCCTGACCCTTGAGCAGCGCGGAGGCATAAGGCCCGATCGCGAACTTGCGCGCCTCCTCGGCGATTGCCTCGACCGATGCCGCCTTGGCCTTCCCGTGGTAGAAGGCGGCCGCTGCCATGTTGGGCAGGGTGACGATGAAGGCCATCTCGTTACCCGGCGTCGGCTGGCGCCCGGCGAAGTCGAGGATCGTCGAGATCAGGATCAGCCCGTTGAGGCCGACGTCGTTGTAGGTGCTGCCCTCCAGCTCATCGACGACCATCGCGGTGCGGCTGGTACCGTAGCTCTCACCGCCGAGATATTTGGGGCTGGACCAGCGTCCGTTGTCATTGATCCAGCGGCGGATGACCTGCGCGATGGCGCGGCCATCCTGCTTGAGGCCATAGTATTTCTTCGGGTCTGTGCCCGGCGCCAGGTAGCTGAAGCCCGTCCCCGGCGGATCGATGAACACGAGGTCGGCGACATCGAGCAGGCTGTCGGGGTTGTCGAGCAGCGGATAGGGCGGCGCGCCGTCGTCCTTCGCATCAGAGGGGATCGCGACCCGCTTGGGCCCGAAGGCCCCCATCTGCAGCCACACCGAGCCCGATCCCGGCCCGCCATTGTAGATGAAGAACACCGGGCGGGTGGGGTCCATCGGCGTCTTCACGTAGGAGGTGGTGACAATCACCGCCTCGGGCTTGCCGTCGTCGGAGCTGAGGATCGTGTCGGCGATTGTCGCCTTGTAGGGGATACGCTGCCCGCCGAAGCTGCCCAGGAGCTCGCGGGATTGCACCTGTGGGGTGGGCGAGGCGACCTTGGCGGCGGCCTCGGGCTTGGGCGCGTCCTGCGCGAGGGTTGGGACGGCAAGGGCGAGGGTGCTGGCAGCGGCCAGAGCAGCGAGGAATCGGGCGTTCATGGGTGGGGAGTGACAGGCTTGTGACGCCGCTTCAAGAGGAGGGCCTAAGGCTTCCCACCCATCTTCTTGTAGCGTGTCTTCCCGAACCGCGTCTTGCGCGTCCCCGGCTTGCCCTCGTTGCTCCGCCCGACAATCGGCGCGCGCTTTTGTTGGCCTACCGCTCCGCTGCTTGAGGCCCCATCGGGAATGCCCAGCTCGTCCGCTTCCAGCCGCCGGATTTCGTCGCGCAACCTGCCTGCTTCCTCGAACTCGAGGTTCGCCGCCGCATCGCGCATCCGCTTCTCGAGGTCTTCGATGTAGCTGCGCAGGTTATGCCCGACGAGGTTGTTGCGCTCCGGATCTCCGGTGTCGACCAGCACAGAATCCTGCGCCGCCGAATGGGCGACGATATCGTGGATGTTGCGCTTGATCGTGGTCGGTGTGATGCCGTGCTCGGCGTTGTAAGCTTCCTGCTTGGAGCGCCGCCGGTCGGTCTCCGCGAGCGCGCGCTCCATGCTGCCGGTCATGCGGTCGGCATAGAGGATCACCCGGCCATCGACATTGCGCGCGGCGCGGCCGATGGTCTGGATCAGCGAGGTTTCCGAGCGCAGGAAGCCTTCCTTGTCAGCGTCAAGAATGGTCACCAGCCCGCATTCGGGGATGTCGAGGCCCTCGCGCAGCAGGTTGATGCCGACCAGCACGTCGTACACGCCAAGCCTCAAATCGCGGATCAGCTCGATGCGCTCCAGCGTCTCGACGTCGGAGTGCATGTAGCGCACCCGGACGCCCGCCTCATGCATGAATTCGGTGAGGTCTTCGGCCATGCGCTTGGTGAGCGTGGTGACGAGCGTGCGGTAGCCCTTGGCGGCGGTGGCTTTGCATTCGACGATGCAATCCTGAACCTGATCTTCGACCGGGCGGATTTCGACCGGCGGATCGATGAGGCCGGTGGGACGGATCACCTGTTCGGCAAACACCCCGCCGGTCTGCTCCATTTCCCAATGCCCCGGCGTGGCGCTGACCGCGAAGGTTTGCGGGCGCAT